>NZ_SDMK01000001.1:600201-900302 GCF_004123295.1 Silvibacterium dinghuense
AGGATACCGACGCCGCCCTGCAGATATGCCGGGATGAGCCCCGCCGGAACATACTCATTCGTCGGATCAAAGATCAGATAGCGCTGCCCGTTCTTCGCCGTGACCACCGCCTTCATCCGCGGATTCTCGTAGCCTTTGGGAATCTCGATGGCCGCAATCATGTGGTTGCCGATCAGTGACGGCGTCTCCGCATCGACCACGCCGCGCTCCGTATCCACCATCACCCACGTGCCGCGCACGCCTACGGCATTCAGCATGGCCAGCAACAGCGTGGCCTTGTCCTTACAGTCGCCGTAGCGGTTGCGATAGGTATCCGTCGCCGCATGCGGAATGTAGCCACCGACGCCGATCTCAATCCCTACATAGCGAATCTGCTGCTGGAGAAAGGTCGATACCTTGTCTACCCGGTCGAGAAAGTCGGCATCCGGTGAAACCAGCTGGCGGCTCTCGGTAGCGATCTCTGACGGCGCCTCAGTCTTCGGCTCCGCAAGCGGCAGATACCAATCTCCGATCCGCGACCAGAGCGCGGGACCGTCGGGCAACGGTGAAGCCGCATAGTGCAGCGTCATCCGCCCCATCAATGACTCGTCAGACGGTGCGAGAGGAATATCGTCCAGATGAATCCCCGGCACATCCCGCACCTCCCAGCGCCAGTGGTTCGGCGCCACCTCTGTCGGAGCTACCGAGGGATGCCGGCACCACAGCGCGCGATACTGCCATCCCGCCGGCAGATCTGCCTCGAAGACCGACCGTACCTGCGGAATTTCGCCCTGAAACTCCCAGTCGGTCTCCCCGGAATAGAGCGGCTCTTCCACTGTCGACTCCCACGCCACGACACCGCCGGGATCTGCACCCGGCACCTCCGCGGTACGGAAACGGACGTCGTCGTAAAGAATCCCCCACTCCTCCGAACCGGCTTCGACGATCTGGTTATCCTTGACCTTGAACGGATGACCATCCGGCGAAATACTCCACACATGAAAGCTCAGCAGCTTGCGATCGCTGCGCATATACGCAATCGGCCGCGCATACTCACGGCCCTGCGGCCGCACGATCCGCACCACCATGCGCGTTCTCAGCCGTATCTTGCCGGCTGCGTCCACCTCCAGCAGCCGGTCTTCGAGCAGCACGACCGCCTTCGCATTGCCTGCTGGCGACTTTTCCGCGGCAGCCGCCGTCACCCAGTCCGGCACCGCGTCAGAAGCCCACGCCTTCCCACCACACGCCAGAGCAGTGAGCCCCAGCAACGCGCATCCTGCCAGCTTCATTCCCGTACGCGACAGCATCAGAGGCTCTTTCCGTCCGTCTTTGCCGGTGCGCCTGCTGCCGGTGCGGTGCCGGTTCCCGTCACCGCCGCACCCGGCGTCAGTACCATCTGCGTCTGATCCACCGCAGCCGTCTTCTGGAAGAATTCCCTGAGCTGCGGATATTCCTCCGCCTTGTACAGGATCGTTCCTACCCGTATCAGGCGTCCGTACGCAAAGGTATTTCCCTTCAGCGCAAATTTCACGGTGTAATCCGCGTTCGGCATAAAAGGAATGGTCGCGGCCTGCGGCAAACTCTCCAGCTTCATTCCATCGGGCAGGGTCACGTGCACCTCGTCATGCACCGTCGAGGGATACCGCAGATCGATCGGGTTCTCGCGTTTCGATGCCGCCAGCAATGCCTTCTGCCCTGCCGAGAAGAAGGTTGCAGGCAGCAACACATGCTTTCCGGTTGAGGTTCCCATCGCACCCGATACGTTGAACTGCACCAGCAGCATCTTCGTCGGATCGTCCTCTGAAACAAAGTGGTCGACCTTCACATGGACGCCCGGCGGCAGTTCCGAATCGAACTCATCTGCCAGCTCCTTCTTGACGTCGTCTTCATCCCTGCGCAGCAGCGCCTGCCGCCAGCGAAGCGCCTCCACGCCGGTCATCGTCACGCGCACCATCCCGCTCACATTGCCGGTGGCGTCCAGTTGCAGCTGCGCGTAACGATCCGTTTCCGTGTCCTTGTAGGTCAGCGACGGCGTATTCGCCATCGCGGTGCCGTTGTCTGTCTGCCGTATACCGCCCGCCCAGGCATGAATCCACTTCAGCTTGCCGAACTCCGCATACCGCTCACCCGGATCGAGGAACACATCCTTGCCGGCGATGTTCACGATGGCGATCTCATCCTCCATCTGGCTCCAGTCCAGGTAATTCACCATCATGATGCTTTCGTTGCGGTCGGTCACTGCCATCACATATGCCTTCAGGCCCGCGGCGCGGCACATAGCCACATAGAGCCTCGTCAGCTGGATCGCCGTGCCCCGCTTCTGCTCCCACAGATCGTCGGCATTCTTCACCCGCAGACCTGCGGCCTTGTCCTCCTCGGACAGGCGATCGCGGGTAAAACTGGTGTTCTCCAGCTTCATCACAGCCGCATACAGCTTCTCTGCCTTCACTTCCTCGCTGTCCCCGGGAGAGACGATCTGCCCTACCGCTTCCTTCAACTTCGCTGTCGGAGAAGCAAACCGCTCCACATCCTTCGACCAGTACTTGCCTTCCTGCTTCCAGAACTCCTCCGGCGTCCGCCAGGGCGAGTAATAGAAAATCACCCGGTAGGAGAAGCTATGCATCGGCGGCATATACTCTTCGTCCGGGATCGCGGGGATATTCGCCATCACCAAGTCATAGCCATCGATCTGCTTCTGCATATCCGTTCCTGCGGGCAGCACGCGTATGTAGAGCAGCCCGTTCGTCGGCTCCTGGTGGCCGAACTGGTCTGTATGAAGGATGGTGTTGGTCGTTGCTGTCGGCCGGAAGTGATAGTGCGCCTTCAGCACATACACCGGCTGCTGGATATACCACTCCGGCGAGCTGAATGAGTTGTCGTCATAGCGTACGGTCCAGCGGTACTCGAGAATGCTCCCGACCTGCACATCCGGCAGGCTGAAGACCTTCCGCATGAATTTGTATTCCGCAGTCTTCACTACCAGCTTGTCCATCGGCTTGCCGGTAAACGGGATCACCGTGCCATCCGGGTGGATGGTACGCCCCTCGATATTGGTGATCTGGTATTGCCGTCTCTCGTAGGGGATCTCGATATCGCTGAACATGTCCTTCCCTTTTTCGTTCAGGATCTTGATCCGCGCATACATGGTGTGAATGTGCATATCGTCCTGCACCGTCTCCTCGCGGAACAGATACACCGCCGGCGCATTCGGGTCTGCGGCCAGCGACGTCATCTTCAGTTCTTCGGGAGTCGGCTGCTGCCAGTCAGAGGCGTGAGCAACAAAAGGCAGGCTAAGCAGGCAAAGGGCGGCAAAGGAACGAACGATCGACGGCAAGACGGGTCTCCAAGGCAATCACGATCAAAAAAATGCATAAAAAGTGCTCCATCTGCGCAAATAACCTGCGCAGATGTTTCTTCTATGCGGGGGAAAGTGCCCTATTGTCACCGGCTGAATTGTTAAAAGACAAGCGCTTTCCCACGTCCCGGAAGAAATTTAATTCTTCTTCGAAACGAAGGGATTTTCTCCCCTTTTGCTATAGCTCAGCCCTGTGAGCGCGCAGACGCTCTTCTTTTTGCGCTGGATGAAATCGTATACATCCATGCGCTCCGGCGTTTATAGTGAGGGCTCTTGCCACTACCACTCCAGGAAGGATTGCCATGCCTGTTGTTAGTCGTCGTGATGTCCTGCTGTCCGGCCTTGCTTTCTCTGCCACCTCCGCACTTTCCTCACGCGCCTGGGCTCGCGCCCAGTCCGCTCTCGATGCCATTGCCGACCAGGCTCCTTCGGCACTTGCCCCGCGCGAGAAGCTCCTCTTCGATTTCGGCTGGCGCTTCGATCTCGGTAACGGCTGCGTGCCTGCAAAGGACCTCGACTTCGGCCAGGATCAGGGCGACTTTGCCAAGACCGGCGACTTTAAGTTCTCCACCAAGCATTTCGACGACTCCAAATGGCGCTCTCTCAACCTGCCCCACGATTGGGCCGTCGAGCTGCCGTTCGTCTGGGACGACGATCAGAAATCCCATGGCTACAAACCGCTTGGACGCCGCTACCCTGAGAACAGCGTGGGCTGGTATCGCCGCGCGTTCGACGTTCCCGCCTCCGACCAGGGGCGCCGCATCCGCGTCGAGTTCGATGGTGCCTTCCGCTCCGCGCTGATCTTCGTGAACGGCTGTTTTATCGGCCGCAATGACAACGGCTACGCGCCTTTCGGCTTCGACATCACCGACTTCCTGCATTTTGGCGAGAAGAACTACATCGTCGTCCGCATGGACGCCAGCTTCGGCGACGGCTGGTTCTACGAGGGTGCCGGACTCTACCGCCACGTCTGGCTGGTGAAGCACGACACGCTCCATCTTGGCCAGCACGAGAGCTACGTCCGCACCGAAGTCGCAGGCAAAACCGCCACGCTCGCGCTCGGCACCGTCGTCGAGAACATCGGCGACAAGGTTGAAACCTCCCGCGTCCGCTGGGAGATTCAGGATGCCTCCGGCAAGACCGTCGCGACTGCCGAATCCGCGCCGCAGTCCGTCGAAGTCGACGGCAAAACGAGCTTCACGGCGACCGCGAAGTTCGCCAACCCCGAGCTCTGGTCGCCGGAAACGCCGACACTTTACTCCGCGATCGTCACCGTTGAAGCCGGTGGCAAGGCGCGCGATGCCGAGCGCGTTCCCTTTGGTGTGCGCACAATCAAATTCGACGTCGACAAGGGCTTCTTCCTCAACGGCCAGTCGGTCAAGATCAAGGGCACCTGCAACCATCAGGACCATGCCGGCGTGGGCGCCGCGCTGCCCGATCGCCTGCAGTACTTCCGCATCGGCGTGCTCAAGGAGATGGGCTCGAACGGCGTGCGCACCTCGCACAACATGCCGACACCGGAGTGGGTGGAAGCCTGCGACCGCATGGGCATGATGATGATGTGCGAGACGCGCCAGATGAGCTCGAATGCGGAGGGCATGGCTCAGCTCGAAACGATGATCAAGCGCTATCGCAACTCGCCGTCCATCGTCATCTGGTCGATGGGCAACGAGGAGTGGTACCTGCAGAGGGATGTCGTCGGCGAGCATGTGATGGCGGCGATGGTCCGTCGTACGCACGAGCTCGACCCCACGCGCCAGTGCACCGCGGCTGTAAACGGCAGCTATGGCACCGGCATCTCGAAGATCCTCGATGTCGAAGGCTTCAACTACAACCTCAAGAGCCCGGACGAATACCATAAAGCTCATCCCACGCAGCCCTGCATCGGCTCGGAGACGGCCAGCGCCATCTCTACGCGCGGCGAATACTTCACCGACAAGCAGCGCAACGTGATGAGCGCCTACGACACCAACCAGCCCGGCTGGGGTGAGACCGCCGAAGAGTGGTGGAAGTTCTACGGCACCCGCGAGTGGATGGCCGGCGGCTTCGCCTGGACCGGCTTTGACTACCGCGGCGAACCCACACCTTATGGCTGGCCTTCGATCAGCTCGCAGTTCGGCATCGTCGATACCTGCGGCTACCCCAAGGACACCTACTTCTACTACAAGGCATGGTGGGGTAAGGACCCCATCCTGCACCTCTTCCCGCACTGGAATTTCGAGGGCAAGGAAGGGGTCGAGATTCCGGTCTGGGTCCACTCGAACCTCGACTCCGTCGAGCTGTTTGTGAATGGCGAGAGCCAGGGCTCGAAGACGATCGAACATCTCGGTCACGCGGAATGGAAGGTGAAGTACGCGCCCGGCGTCATCGAAGCCCGTGGTACGAAAGACGGCAAGGTTGTCCTGACCGAAAAGCGCGAGACCGTCGGCAAGCCAACAACGCTCAAGCTCTCGGCCGAGCGCACCACCATCGACGCCGACGGCGAAGACATTGCTATCCTGCGCGCCGAGGTACTCGACGATCAGGGCCGCCACGTGCCCACCGCGAACTTCCAACTGGAATTCAAGGTGACCGGCGCGGGCAAGCTCCTCGGCGTCGGCAACGGCGACCCCAACTGCCTCGAATCGGATAAGGAACCGAAGCGCAGCCTCTACAACGGCCTCGCCCAGATCATCCTGCAATCGACAAAGACTCCGGGACAGATCACCATCGAAGCCAAATCTACAGACGAGCAGATCAAGCCTGCGGCAGCCACCCTCAGCATCACCACGCAGCAGGCGACACTACGGCCTGCCGTGCCCGAAACCTCCGAAGACTATAAACCGGAGAAAAACGACTAGCCGCAAGCATGTGCGCCGCTCTGCCTGTTCCATGCCGGCAGAGCGGCTTTTTCATGCTCCGAGGCTATACTTGGCACGGGAGTCTCGTCTGAAGACGTATGCCCAATCAAACGGTAACGCGCGCCGTCGAATCGGATCTTGAGCCTGTCGTGATTTACAACGTTCTCGCCAAGGTCCACAACATTCCCCAGTGGGCACCGGTTTTCGCCGACACCATTGAGCGCATTGACGATACGCACTACAAAGTCACAAAGGACGGCACGCGCTTCCACCTGACGCTTTTCCTGCATCCGGCGGCAGGCACCGTGGATTACATCCGGGAGATGGCGGAGAACAGGCGCGGAGGCGCTTACCTCCGGGTCGTGCCTCGTCCACTCGGCGGCAGTACAATCACGATGACCGTGCCTGTTGTACCCGGTGCCGACGAATCCGACGTGGCTAAGACTATTGAGCAGGAGCTCAGCGCGTTGATTCATCTCGCACGCCGATAATTGGTTCGCCGTTCTGTGAGTTGTCGCTCATGCACTCATCAAAACAAATGATTGCTACTCATAAGGCGATCTCACAGAAGCAATCTGGTGCCGGTAAGCGTTTTGGTGACTTAGAGTCGACGGCTTTCGATTGTCGCGACCGCCGTGGAGCCGCGTCTTGTAATGCCCCGATCCCTGAGTCGGCATAGATTGGGCCCAGAAGCACATCTATCCTCAATCGCGACCGAAGGGAGCGAAGGTCGAAGGCGAAGGCGCCCTGCGCGAAGCAGCTTGGCTGAACATGCGCCCGCGACGCATCATATAAGGCATGACTGCCAGTCCTGCACGGCTTGAGCCGCGCTGGCCCGCCATGCTTGCCCTGCTTGCTGTCGGCGGCCTTCGTCTTGCACTGCCTGAATCGCTCTCCGCCGGCCCGGCCTGGCTGCTGATTGTCGTGACCGCGGCCCTCTTCATTCCCGCGGCCTGGGCCCGCTATCGCCACCACGACCTGCTCAACCAGATTCTCGGCTACGTCGTCAGCTCGATCGTCACCCTGGATATGATCTGGTCGCTCGGCCTGCTGGTCGCCGCCCTGCCCACGCATAAGCAGTCGCCGCAAGATCTGCTCCGCTCGGCCGCCGCGCTGTGGATCGCGAACATCCTCGTCTTCGCCTCCTGGTACTGGAGGCTCGACGCCGGCGGCCCACGCGCCCGCGAACTCCGCGGCGTCCACACCGACGGAGCCTTTCTTTTCCCGCAGATGACCCTTGACCTGCGGGCCAAGCGCGAGATGGGCGAACAATGCTGGAGCCCCGGCTTCGTCGACTATCTTTTTTTAGCCTTTAATACCTCGACGGCCTTTTCCCCGACCGACTGCCCCGTCCTCTCCCGCTGGGCCAAGGTCCTGATGATGATCCAGGCTCTGATCTCCTTTGCGACGGTGGCGCTGCTGGCGGCACGGGCGGTCAATATCCTGTAACCAACTTTTTCTTGTAAATCCAAGCGACCGCAGTGCCTGTTTTCGAGTCAGAAGATGCATGAGCACTCCGACGCATTTCGACGACATCATCATCGGCGCAGGCCAGGCTGGCCCCTCCCTCGCCGGACGCCTCACTCAGGCCGGACGCCGCGTCGCCATGATCGAGCGAAAGCTCTTCGGCGGAACCTGCGTCAATACCGGATGCACCCCCACCAAAACCCTCATCGCCAGCGCTTACGCCGCCCATATGGTCCGCCGGGCCCATGAATACGGCGTCGATTTCGATGCTCCCGTCCGCATCGATTTCAAGACTTTAATGGCCCGCAAGAACAAAGTCGTCAAGAACTCACGGCATGGCGTCGAGGACTGGCTCCGCAATATGAAAGGTTGCACCGTCTATGACGGGCACGCCCGCTTTCTCTCGCCCAATGATCTTCAGGTTGGCACACAACACCTCTCCGCCGAACGGTTCTTCCTGAATGTCGGCGGACGCGCCGTCATCCCGAACTTCCCCGGCATCCGGGAGATCACCCCGCTCACGAACGTAAGCCTGCTCGAGCTGACGGAGCTGCCCGAGCACCTGGTCATCGTCGGCGGCAGCTATGTGGGCATCGAGTTCGCGCAGATGTTCCGCCGCTTTGGCAGCCAGGTCACCATCGTCGAAAAGGCCCCGCGTCTCGTTTCCCACGAAGACGAGGACGTCTCGGCCGCCATCCTCGATATTCTCGAGAAAGAAGGCATCGAAGTCCGCCTCAATGCCGAGTGCATCCATTTCCAGAAGCGTCCCCATGGAGCCGCTGTCGGACTCACCTGCACCGAAGGGCATCCCGAAGTCGAAGGCACGCATGTGCTGCTTGCCATGGGCCGGCGTCCGAACACCGACGACCTCGACCTCGCCAAAGCCGGCGTAAAGGCCGACGAGCACGGCTACGTCCTGGTCGATGACTCGCTCCAGACCTCGCAGCCGCACATCTGGGCCATGGGCGACTGCAACGGCAAAGGCGCCTTCACCCACACCGCCTACAACGACTTCGAAATCGTCGCCGCCAATTTATTGGATAAAGATCCGCGCAAGGTCAGCGACCGCCTGCCCTGCTATGCGCTCTACACCGATCCGCCACTCGGCCGCGCCGGAATGACCGAGGCAGAGGTCCGTAAGTCCGGCCGCAAGGCCCTTATTGGTACCCGCCTCATGACCAAGGTGAGCCGCGCTCTCGAAAAAGGCGAGTCCCAAGGCTTTATGAAGATCCTGGTCGATGCGGAAACAAAGCAGATTCTCGGAGCTTCCATTCTCGGAGTCGGCGGCGACGAGGCTATCCATTCCATCCTCGCCACCATGTATGCGAAGCAGCCTTACACCACCATGCAGCGCGCCGTATACATCCATCCAACCGTTTCAGAACTGATACCGACCATGCTCGGCAACCTTGAACCGCTCAAGTAGCCATCGCAAAGCAAAAGGCCGTCGCTTTTACCAGCGACGGCCTTTTGCGGAACCTGCAAAAAATCTCAAACCATCGTCAGCATGAGTGGAATCGCGATCCCCGCCAAAAACAGCGCCGCCAGCAGAACTGGATTTCTCTCGTACACCCACGTCATATAAAGGCCGGTCAGCGTCGAAAGCATGAGCCCGACCGAGATCACCAGGAAGAATATCTGCATCGGCAGGCGATGATGTGTCCGCATCCCCTCTGATGTCGAAGCGAGCCCAGTCTGTTTTGCTTCTGTATTCGAACTGCCCGCAGGCGCTTTTCGCTGCGGTACGTTGATCGTCTGCTTCTTATGCAACTGGGCGAGCACCTGAGCCCAGTGCGGCGGGCGGTAATCGCTGCCCCGCGTCGTCTCATGCAGCGAAAATGTCTGCAGCGCCCCGGTAAATGCAAAGAACAATAGCGCAGGCGCACAAAAAACGCCCAGGTAAAGATGAATCTTGCGAAACAGGATCAGGAATGTCCGGCGGCCGTACATCGTCGGGCGGCTTCTCCAGTCGTCAGGTATGACGCCGCACGCTCATGGCCGCGCCGCAGTCACTCACTATGACAATAAAGCCACGCGCCGCGTCTGCACGTTAAAACCGAGCTCCCGCGCCACACCCAGAATCTTCTCGAATTCCAGGCTGATCTTCGCTCCCGCCTTCTGCGTTACCTCATCTTCAATCGGCAGATCAAAGTCATCCGCACCATACTTCAGTCCCTCCAGCGCCCGCTCGTTCTGCGTCAGCACCGAGGTACGGATGCGCGGGAAATTATCGAGGTAAATCCGGCTCAGTGCCAGATGCCGCAGATATTCGCTGGTGGAAATCTCGATGCCGCCGATCTGGGTGAAGTACGGCTTGAAGGTCCAGCAGAGGAAGCTCGCCAGCCCTGCATTCGACTTCAACTGCTCGTCCTGAAAGGCCCGCGTGCGCTCCAGGTGCTCCAGCCGCTCGTCGAGTGTTTCATCAAAGCCGATCACCATCGTCGCCGTCGAGCCGAGCCCTGCCGCCAGGATCGCAGCCTGTGCTTCGAAATATTGCTTCACCGTGTACTTGAACTTGCTGTGCCGCCGCCGGAACTCCTCGGTGAGGATCTCCGAACCACCACCGGTAATCCAGCGCACGCCCGCAGCTTTGAAGCGCTGCGCCGCTGCTGCGTAGTCGATCTTTGCGTGATCCGCGAGATACATGAATTCCGCGATGGTCAACGCATAGAACTCGATCGCATCGCCATAGCGTGCGCGTACCGCTGCGAAGAGATCGCAATAGTAATCGAGCGGCAGGTGCGGATTGAAGCCGCCATTGAAGGCGGCGAGATCGCCGCCCAGAGCCACAAGCTCGTCCAGCTTTGCGAAGACCTGCTCCTGCGTCAGGACGTAGCCATCCGGCTGGCCCGGCAGGCGATAGAACGCACAGTAATCGCACTGCGCCACGCACACATTCGTGTAGTTCACGATACGCATCAGCATGTATGTCGCCTGATCCGGCACATGAAAACGCGCCCGCACCGTGCTCGCCAGATCGCATAGTTCGGCGTCGCTCGCGTTCTGCCACAGCCATCGCGCCTCATCGGTCGAGATGCGCTCGCCCGACGCTACCTTCGTCCGCAGGTCCTGCATGTTCAGGGTCAGTGTTGCCACGCTTTTATTCTAAACTTCCCGTAACGCGCATCAGCTCGTCAGCCGGTCGCGCGATATCGGCAACATCTGCCACATGACCGCTTCATGCAGGGCTTCGACTCCCAGATTCATCCGCAGGCCCAACTCCGGCGCAACATCGCCCGCATAGTAAAAGCGGATGGTCACCGCAACCTCGTCGTTCACCAGCACCTCCACCACCGAACCGTCCACATACATTGCCAGCTCGATCGCACCGGCAGTCCCCAGCGGCAGAAGCGCATCGTTGACGTGCAGCACGTGCGGATTCGCAGCATCGAATCCCACCGTGACCACATCTCTCCCGTTCGTCATAGCCAGAGACACAGACCAGGCTGCATCGCGGCGCAAACGGCATCGCACCTCTCCACAGCAGCCTGTCAGCTTCATTCCCGCCAGCTTCCGGAGCATCTCACGCGCGCCTTTGCCCGCCTTCAGCTGCTGCTTCGCGCCGCGCAACGTTTCTACGGATGGAGCCATGCGCATCCCCAGCCCGCCGTCTTCACGCAACGTCAGCACGCGCGGCAGAGACATCATGCCCGCCCAGCCTGCTGCGCTGAATTCGGCCTCCGGTCTCTGCTCCTGAATCCATCCCCATAGAATGCGATGGCCGTCGCGATCGAGCTGCGTCTTCGGCGCGTAAAAGGCGCCGTAATCCAGTACTCCGTGCGTCTCCGGATGGAAGAGCCACGCCTTCCGGTCCAGTTCGCCGACCTGCCACCATGACTTGCCCTGGCTGGAATAGATCAGCACATGCCTGTCTCCCAGCGCGAAGAACTCCGGACACTCCCACATGTCGCCGGAATCCACCGGGTTCACTGCCGCGACGCCGCTCCCCAAACCGCCGTACAGCTCGTGCAGATACTCCCAGTGGATTAGGTCTTCGGAACGATAGAGCAGGATGGCTCCGCCCTTGCCGCGCACGCCCGAGCCCACCACCATGTACCAGCCGTCGTCCCCGTGCCATGGAGAAGGATCACGGAAGCCCGACACATCCATCCCCGCAGGAGGCGTGGCGATCACCGGCTCGGCTACCTTGGTCCAGCGCGTCAGATTCGGATCCTCGGCCCAGGCCAGCAGCTGTGTCTCGCGATAGCTGTTCTTTCCATCGCGAATCGTCGCCTCAGACTCTGGTACATGCCGCACGCCGGTATAGATGGCGCCTACACGATCGCCATCGATCACCGCAGTTCCCGAGAAGCATCCGTCTGCATCCGGACCGCCGGGCGTCGGTGCCAGCGCTACCGGCAATTGCTGCCAGTGCACCATATCCGGACTCACCGCGTGCGCCCAGTGCATGTCGCCCCAGATGGCCGCGTGCGGGTTGTACTGGCAGAACATGTGATATTCGCCCTTCCAGTACACCGGCGCATTCGGATCGTTCATCCAGTTTGCCGCCGGCAGAAAGTGGTACTGCGGCCGGAGGGGATCGTCTGCCCACCGCACCCGCAATCCGTACCCCAACTTTGTGCCCAGCATGGCTGTGCCTGCGGCCATGCCTGCCAGCCCCATAAACTTCCGTCGATTCATTTCTGCCGCTTCTTCCGCACAGCCTTCGGGGCCGGCCCGGTAGAGCTGCGAATCACGAGCGTCGGTACCACCCAGTACTGTTTCCCTTTCTGGGTGACATCGCGCCCAGCCTCAAGCGCCGTCATGTAGCGCTGAGCCAGCTCCAGGCGCGAGATCCGCAGGGTCGTGAGGGGAGGCGACACGATGTCGCAATACTCAATATCATCGCAGCCCACCAGCGAGATCTCCTCCGGCACACGTACTCCACGCCGATGCAACTCTCGCAGCACCCCGATCGCAGTCAAGTCGTTGGCCGTCAGGATCGCCGTCGGCCTCCGCTTGATCTGGAGCAGGCTCTCCGCGGCGGCCACACCGCCGCTGATACGGTAATCCCCGGTCAGCAGCAGTTCCTCATGCACTGCGAGTCCCGCGCCCTGCATGGCCGCCACGAAGGAATCCCGGCGCACATTGGAGGTAGTGATGCCCTCATTTCCGCCGACAAACCCGATCTCGCGATGCCCCAGCCCGTGCAAATAGCGCACCGCTTCGGCCATTCCCTGCGCAAAGCCGATGGCCACATCGCTGACACCTACCGCCGTCTTCTGAAGGTCAGCCGTCACCACGGGCACACGGTTATGCACCAGCGCAGCCAGGCTGTCCCGCTCTTCTTCGGAGGAGAGAAAGGCCACCCCATCCACGCGCCGCACCAGCATCCTCCGAATCGACTGCTGGATTCTTGCAGTATGGAAGTCTGTCGTCGCCAGAAGCAGCTCCAGGTTGCGTTCCAGGAGAATCGCCTCAAAATTACGTACGAAATCCGGATAAAAAGGGTTGGTGATATCCGGCAGAATGACCCCGTAGGTGCCGCTCCGGCCATATTTCATGGTGATGGCGCTGGTGTTCGGAAAATAGCGCTGCTCCCGGATGACCTGACGCACCCGTTCCGCTGTCTCCTCCCGCACCGCCGTCGAACCGTTGATCACCCGCGAGACCGTCGCGCTTGAAACCCCGGCCAGCTGCGCAATCGTCCGCATACTCTGCGCATCCGCATTCCATCCCCCCGGCGGAGCCGAACGCTTAGCACTTTTCTTTTGCCGCTCTTTCCCGTGCTTACGAACCACTTGCAAACTCCCTTCCGGACACTTCATTCAAAAATGCTTCCATGGTGAAGCACATTCCGGGCTTCGCCCACTCTCGGGCCAGCACCGTACAGTAGTCAAGGTTCTTCGCATGACGCAGCCTGTTCCCAAGCCTCAGCCACACCAGACAACAGGACAGGAGCCGGAATCGAACCCATTCCAACGCCGTCTTTCTATGTACTTTTAAAGACGCAAAATACATCTCAAGCAGACAAGAGCACTTCTCGTTACCATGGGATGAGAGCATCCATGTCTGTCCTCGATCCTCGTCTTCGCACCTCGGCCGCCATCGCCGGATCGCGCCGCGACTTCCTCCGCTCGGCTGTCGGCCTCGGCGCGGCAAGCGCGCTGCTCGGCTTCTCTCCACTGAAAGCCGCAACCCTGCCGCTGAACCACAAAGCGGTTGTCGTCACCTTTGGCGGAGGCGCACGCGATGAAGAGACCTTTGCGCCCGAAGGACAGGAGAACATTCCCAACCTCCTGCACAAGCTCTTCCCGCAGGCTACGCTCTACACGCAGGTGGTGAATCACGGCATCCTCGGCCACTATGTGGCGACGGCCAGCCTCGCGACCGGGGTCTACGAGACATTCGACAACTTCGCCGCCGTCTCGCCGGACAACCCCACTGTCTTCGAGTACTTCCGCCGCGACCTCCACCGCCCAGCCTCCGACGCCTGGGTGGTCGCGCCCAGCAATGGCTTCAACCGCATCGGCGAAAGCGACAACCGCCGATACGGGCAGGGGCTCGGCGCCGGTGTCATCCTGCCCAAGAACCTGCTCAAGGCCGCCATGCCCGGCCACGGACTCGGCCAGTACGACCACCTGCTGCGCGACAACTACGAAGACCCGTACTTCACACCCGCGCTCGCCGGCAACGAGGTCGAACTCAGGCAGCTCGACTCCATCCTCAAGCTGTCGATCGACGACTTCACCCGCCACGCGCTCACGCTCTCCAGCCCCGACGAGCTTTCGGTCTACATCGCCAAACAGCTCATGCGCCAGCTTGCGCCCAGCCTGCTCTGGATCACGCTACACGACATCGACATCGCGCACTCCGGCACCTATTCGCTCTACGTCGACGGCATCCGCCGCTCCGACCGCCTTTGCGCCGAGATCTGGCAGAGCATCCAGAGCGAGCCCGAGTACGCGAATCGCACCACGATGTTTATTCTGCCGGACTTTGGCCGCGACTCGGACTACGACGCCGCCGGTAACGGCTTCCAGCACCATCGCACCGGCGATCCGCTCTCCCGCACGACCTGGCTCATGGCCCTCGGCCCCGGCATCCGCCAGGGCGTGGTCATCGATCACCCCGTCGACTCACTCGACCTCGTGCCCACGCTCGGCTCCCTGCTGCGCTTCGATACCCCGCTCGCCAAGGGCCGTCCGCTCACGGAGGTGCTGTAGTGCTCCCCTCCCAGCTGACTGCTCGCAGCTTTGATTCCTATCCGCCGAAGGCCCGGGCTCTCGCCGTTGCCAACCTCGCGCTCATTCAGCAATTGCCTATCGCTTTTGCCGGACTGCTGCTGCGCGAGATGCACTCCTATGACTGGCGCTTCCCTGCCGAGCAGCGGACGGTCGAGAATCAGTTTGCTTTTCTGGCCTCGGAGACACCGCAGCAGCGCGAAACTCTTCTGCGCGGCTTCGCCTCCCTCTCGCTCCCGGCGAATCTCATCGCCATGGACTGGGTCGCCACCCCACAGCCTTTCCTGGATGGCCTGACCACGCATCTCTGGGCCAGCCATCAGCACGACGGCTTCCGCGACGCCGCAGCTGCCTACGCCGAAGCCTGGACGACAGCGCGTCCGGACCCGATGCCAGCCATCCCCCGTCTGGCCATCGTCGTTCTCAATCCTGATCTGCGCGCCGACAATACGCAGCTCTTCCGCAAGCTGCGGCCACACGGTGTCTATTTCTCCAATGTCGATGGCACAAATGGCTGGCCATCCGTCATCAGCCTGGTCAACGAACGAGCGCAGAAGTCGCCAGAACCATGGCAGCACTGGTACATCGAAGGCGGCGCCTTCGATCCCGCACTCTCACCGCATCTCGCCGCCATCGGCTATGACGATGCCGCCTCTACCCGCGCCGCCATCCTGCACCGCATGCAGGAGATCATCGGCAGCGGTCACGGCGGTCCCGAAGAGCTGCGCACCCGCATGGCGGAAACAACTCCAGCCGATCTCGGCCTGCCGTCGGGCGATCAGGAAACCCTTTCGCGCTTCAAGGTCAGCGTTCTCGGCGAAGGCTCCGGCACGCAGATCTTTTCGACCACCTTCGTCCAGTGGAGCGCCCGCGAAGCACTGCGCCGCGCCCAGCCGGCAACGCTGCTGCTGCGCTATACTCCGCGTCAGCGCCAGCTGCCGATGAACGAGATGCTCTCCGGCGCCTCATCGCATCCCGAACCCGATCCGGCAGGCTCCGTAGTCGACGCCGACATGGGCGCCTTCTACACCTGGATCAACCAGCAGCGGCTCACCGGCGCATCGCAGTCGTCGTTCCTCGCCTGGAGCCAGGTACACAACGCAGCGGTGGCCATCAGCCCCACGCTGCCCCGCGCTACCGAGTCGGCAGGCAGCATCACCGTGGACAAGCTGCTGCAGCAACTCGGCTGAAGCGCTCTTCCTACCCCTGCATTGTCATCCCGACCGGAGCGTAGCGAAGTGGAGGGACCTGCGGTTTGCCTGTTTGCTGCAGGAAGCCTGCAGCGGGAGTAGAAAAACGCAGCTCTCTCCGCTGCGCGAGACGATAAAACTGTCTCGCTCCGGTCGAGATGACAATCGTCTGGAGAAGGAAAACACCAAATGCTGAATAGGGCGGATGCGGCCTACCCGTACAGCGGCTCTGAGGTCACCTCGGCCTCCAGCCGATCGATGATCGCCGCGATCTGCCGCGACATGCGCACCAGCGCATGCTCGCGCACCGACAGAGCCGCCGACTCATCCACCTTCGAAGTATCGATCATCGCTTCGAGCCGCGGATGCTCCGCATGTCCGCATGCCTGCCCCTTAGCCTGCCGATCGAGACAGTCGGCGATGTGCGACAGTGTCTCGCCACACACCCGGTGAAAACGGGTCTCCAGTTCCAGGAACTCCGGCGAAACGCCGTGAGGATCGCCGAAGACCCGGAACTGCAGCAGGGGCACCTCGTGCAGATAGAACGTTCTCAGCTGCGCCTGCCAGCGGCGGATGCGGTCTCTGGCCGCCAGGTGCGCCGCGCGCTTCGGCCCGGTTTCAAAAGGAACCGCGTCGGACTGCGCGTTCACATCGGCGAACAGGCGATAGACCTGATCCCGCTGCCTCCGGATGCGTACCATCTCGTCGGGCTGCTTGGGGCCTGGCTTCACCTCCGCGAGCTCCGCCATCAGGCGTAGGTTGCGTATGAAGATGCGCACCATCTCGTCGGCCGCGGCCTTCGGGTAAAGCCGCTCGAAGACCACCCACATCGCCGTGGTTCCCAGCAATACGCCAATCGAGCGGTCCCGCGCCTGGGTCAGCGATGTCTGGATCGTGAAGTCGCCCAGGTTGATCAGGTAGAACGCCAGGGCGATCTGGATGCCCGCATAGGAAAGCCGCGAGCTCGAGGTCGAGACCCACGCAGCGATGAAGGTGATCGAAACAAAGAACAAGGTGAAGCCGCCGATGGTGTCCACGTAGGGCAGGATGAAAATCTGCCCGCCCAGCGCAAAAACGAATCCGCCCAGCAGCGCCCCGCCGATGCGCAACACCTGCTTCTGCCGCGACGCGCCAATATTGGTCAGCGCCGTCAGCACACAGGTCGTCACCGAAGTTGCCAGTGCCGGCCATGCCAGGCTTACGTACAGCACGTAGCACAGCATCGCGGCCAGCGTGCCGCCCATCGCATAGCGCACGTACTCCCGGTTCGAAAACGCGTCGGAGACAAAGATGCCGCGGCGCTCCGGCTCTCCCTCCTGAATCGCAAGCTGAGGGTCGAGCGTCGCCTCGCTATCGTAGGCGGTCGGAATCAGCGCCATCATGGATTCCAGTTCGGAGAAGAGCGGAAAATTGTCCGCTTCCCGGCTCGTCTCCGGCTGCCATGGCGCAGGAATCCGGCTCTCTATCACGCACTTGCGCATTTCAGCCACATGCGAGGCCAGGGCCGCGGCACGCCGCATCTGCTGTTCGCTCAGCGGAGGATGAGAATACACCATGGCTGCCGCAAAATCGGTCCCGCGCCCGACCAGTGACACCACCGTGCTCATGCGCATCCGCATCATGCCGTCATAGCTGCCGCGTATGATGTGACGCCGCAACGATCCCATGCCGACAAGCGCATACTGCGTCAGCGTTCGTTCTGTCTCCTTGGAAACCGGGCTTCCACCGGCGAAACTCCGGAGCAGCTTTTCGACCGCCGTCAGCCGCGCCTTGAGTCCTGCGGTCACCTCGTCTTCCGTCTTCATGGCATGGAAGGCTGCCTCGACCGCGAGCGTCACCACCGCGCCGATGGCTGCCGCCAGCACCTGCCACAGCGTCAGCTCCACGTTGTGTTCTGTCGGCCCGGGCAGATACCAGATGCCCAGCACGCTTGTCACCACCAGGCTCAAACCCACGGCCACCGCATAATCGCTCAGGGCGCGCAGCAGGAAGAAGATGAGGAAGATGCTGATGCCTTCCCACAGGAAATGCGTCATCGGCTCGGATGCGAACATGCGCGCCCCAACCGGCACGAAGATGACCGTCAGGGCGCAGGCAACCATCATCGAAAGCGCCGATTGCGCCGTGGCCCGCAGATTTTCGCGCGAGAGCGTAAAGGCGAACAGCGCGCCGATCGCACCTCCAGGAACCCGGAAGGTCTGTACCAGGATCATCGAGATCGTTGCGGCGATGACCATGCGCGCCACGATCGCCCCGCGCCCCGGATACGGAGCCAGCTCCGCACGCAGGAAGTCCGGGAACCACTGCACAAATCTTGGTTTGTGCGGAAGCTGCAGCGCAGTTGCCATCAGCGGCCCCCAGCCAGCTCCGCATGCTCCTCGCCCTGGTCGCCCCGGATCACCACCACAGCCGATTCACCCAGCCGGAAAAGATCGTTCGGTCCGGCCTCGATTCGCACCCGCACCGGAAAGCGTGAAGCCAGGTGAACCCAGTTGAGCGTACGCTGCACATCGGGCAACCCCGCCGGGGAGAGCTTGCCCACCAGGTCCGCATCCGGCGTCACGCCATAGCCCACGCTGTCCACCACGCCCTTGAAACGCACATTCGGGCGCGAGAGCACATACACCTCGGCTGTCATCCCCTTCTGGATGTGCCGGAGCTGCGTCTCACGGAAGTTGGCGACCACCCACCACACGCGCGTATCGATCAGCGTGAAGACCTGCGTCCCGGCCTTGGCATACGCGCCTTCCGAGATGGTCAGATTCGTCACACGCGCATCGAACGGCGCCACCACATGGCAATTGTCGTAGTCATACTGCGCGTTGTTGATGGCCGCCTGCTTGCCCTCGATCTGTCCTTCGAGCGGCTCAAGCGTGGTCACATTATGTGCTGCCTGCTGTACCTGTTGATTGCTTTCGATCGTCGCCGCCGAAGCCGCGTCGTACTGCGCATGCGAAGCAGTCAAACCCGCCTGGGCCAACGCCAGCTGCGCACGCGCCTGGGAGGCCGCCTGCTCCCTTGTCTTCACCAGCGTGCGCTGCTCGTCCACCTGGTCCACGGTCACATATTGTTTGGCCAGCAGCGGCTCGATGCGGTGCAGGTTGTTCGTCGCATAGGCGAGCTCGGCATCTGCCCGCTGCACCGCGGCCTTCGCATTCTCCACATCCGCAGTCGCCTGCTGGATCGCTGCCGCCGACCGCAGCTGGCTGGCCTGTGCGCTCTGCGCTCCTGCACGCGCCACGTCCACGCCGCTCACCTTGCCGGCAATGATCCGTTTTTCATCGGAGATCTCGCCCTGCAGCGCGGTGAGATTACTCTTCGCGTTTGCCAGCGCGTAGGAATACGGCCGGTCGTCGATATCGAAGAGCGGCTGCCCGGCCTTCACCAGCTGGTTGTCCTGCACATAGAGGTGCGTCACCGGTCCATTCACCAGCGGAGCCATGCCGATGAAGTTCGCAAACACCTCTGCGTCGTCGGTGCGCGGGTTTTGCGTCAGCTGCCGTACTGCCACCAGCCCGGCAACGGCCGTGCACACGAGAATCGCGGCACTCAGTATCTGCCCTGCGCGATTGCGCTGTCCTGTTGTCGATGCCGCCTCGTCCATGCTTCCTCGCTAGTTAAAGAACAACAGCCACAGCAGCAGCGCCACCAGCACTGCCAGGCTTGGATAGGTCAGAATTCCCCACTGGATCAGCCGCTGCTTGCCCAGCCGCGTCAGCAGCGCATACACCAGTCCCGCCACGATCGTTCCTATCGTCAGGCACACCAGCCATGACGGAAAGAACGATCCCATGATGTTGAACGATGGCGCGCGCCCGCAGCCGGCAACAAACACTGCCGCTCCCAGGCTTGCCATCGCCGCCGCCCGTCTTCTTTCTCGCTGCACGGATCCTCTTTCCTTTCCCGACCGCATCCTTTACGGCGTTCCCTTCGCCGGAGTCACGGAGACCAGGTCCCCGGTCCGGAAGGCCAGGTTGGCTACCTGCAGCAGCACCTGCGCCCGCGCCGACACATCTTCGCTCCGCGCCTGCGCCAATGCCTTCTGCGCCTGTACCACGTCCAGCAGGTTCCTCACCCCGTATCCGTAGCTCTCCCGCGCCGCATCATAGCTCTGCCCGGATGCGGCCAGCAGCGCGGCAGCAGCCTGCTGCTGCCGGAGTGCGGTCTTCATATTCGTATATGCGGTCCAGACTTCGTCGGAAATCTGGTCCCGCAGCGCACCAATCTCGGCTTCGGCCTCATGCTTCTCCGCATGTGCCGCCGCCAGCTCGTGCTCCCGGCGCGTACCGTCGAAGAGCGTCCACTTCAGCTGCAGAGTGACATTCCAGTACTCACCCTGCGCATACTCTCCCGGATAGGAATCGAACTGCCCGTAACCCCGCGCCAGGCCACCGTCGCCGGTAAAGCTCATGCTGGGCAGAAAGGCCGAGTGCGCCTGCTTGAGCGACGCATCCGCCGCCCGCAGCCGTGTCACCTGCTCCAGCAGCTCGGGCCGCTGCGCAAAGGCGCGGTCGATCTCCACATCCACTGAATCGGCCATCTCTTTCGGCGTAGCCAGATCCTGAATCTCCTGCACCTTGATCGCTGTATCGGCGGGCAGCCCCATCGACGTCGCCAGATCCCCGGCTGCAATCGCCTCGGCGCCGACCGCGGCCTGCAGGTCATACTCGGCCTGGGCCTGTGCCGCCGTCGCTTCAAGCACATCCGGCTTGGTCGCCAGGCCATGATCGAGGCGTGCCTGCGCATCGTCTTCGACCGCCTGCGCGTTCTTCAGACTGATCTCCGCTGCCTCGCGCAGTCCACGGGCATTGAGCAGCCGATAGTAAGCCGAGGAAACCGCAAAGATCAGCTTTCGATGTGTGTCATTGAACTTGAGGTTTGCCGCCAGGACGCTGGCCTTGGCCGCGTCAATCGCCCCGCCGCGTTCGCCGAAATCAAAGACCAGGTAATCCACGTGCAATACCGGGATAAACAAGCCTTCGGTCTGCCGTCCCCAGTTTGCGCCGGTCAGCGCGGCCTCCCGCAGAGACTCCGCGATCACCACCGCGGTCAGCGTCGGAAACAGTGCGCTGCGCGCAATTCCCAGGTCTGCGGCCCGGACCTTGGCTGCTTCCCATGCCGCCCGTGTCTCCGGATTGTGCTGCTGCGCGAGGTCTACCAGCTCGGCCAGGGTATAGGCCCTATCTGAATCTATGGCATAGGGCGTCTCAGGATGCCCTGCCAGCTGCCGTCCGAGGCTCTCCTCCGCCTGCGAGTGCCATGGCTTATCCGCTGAAGCGGGCGCACTCTGAGCCCATGCCAGGTTGATGCCTGCACCGACAACTGCAGCCAATCCAAGGACCGGATATCGAGCCAGATACCGCTTGCGCATGATCTTTCCGTATATCGCCGCGACCATAGCGGGTTCAGGCCCCGCGGGGGACGAAAGATGTGGGTACCGCGAATGGGAATTCACGGCTTAAACCCAGTGTATACCGCACTTGCCTCGATAACCGGCACTCCGGAATTGCCTCCTTCCACGTCTTCCCATGGCAAAAATCCCTGCCGATACCATATCCTCCGGCATGGAAAACACCCCTGCTACCACTCCCCACCACACCCTCACCAGCCGGCCAACCTGCCGATGCGTAGTCCATCGCTCTACCGGCCTATCGGCAGCAGCTCAAAGCCTCATCCCTAATAAAAAGCATTTCTGCGCCATACCGCTCCGGGCTTTCCACTGCGCAGCATCTGCAATCCAGACAAGGATTTATTTCCCGGATCATTTTGCCTGAGCAGCCGCTTCGCTGCACTGAAACTTTTGCTCTTTTCCCCTTACTCCCACCTTTGTCGCATTTCTCTACTCGCTCATTCTTGAGAAGATAGATAGGATCATCCTGCCGAAGTCAGCATCGCTTATCGTGCCCTTCGGTCCGGCTTGCGAGGCTATGTGCTCCTGAGACCACCGTCACCGGCTCCGCTGATACTCCTCGTTTCCCATATTCCGGCCTATCGTGCACTCGCCGCCGGGCTGCTTACCGGCGTTGCCGTCATCGCTCTGCTCTGTTTCTATCTCTGGCTTCGCGAACGGCAGACGCGCGCGCACGCCGTCCATCTGGAAGCCCAGCTTGACCAGCGAACCGCAGCCCTCGAAGAAGAGCGCCGCAAGCTCGCCAGCACCCGTGATGCGCTCATCGAACAGGCCAGCCGCGATCCTCTCACCGGCCTGCTCAATTACGGCTCTGCTCACGATGTCCTGGTGCGCGAACTCTCCCGCGCAGGCCGCGAGGCAACCTCACTCACCACGATCCTGGTGGAAATCGATGAGCTACAGGAGTTTATCGACCATCGCGGGCACATGGCCGCCGACGAAATCCTGCGCGAAACCGCCCATCGTCTCGCCGCCTCCATCCGTGTCTACGACACGGTGAGCCGCTTCGGCATCCACGAATTCCTTATCCTGATGCCCCAGTTCGACGGCTTCCGCGACCCACACCGCATCCAGGCTGTCCACGATGCTCTCTGCCTCGATCCTGTCTGGCTTCCCGGCGGCTCGACCCCTGTCAGCTGCAGCTTTGGCGTCGCCGTTCTCAACGGGGAATCCGGCGTAACCGCCGAAGAGCTTCTTCTACAGGCAGATAAGGCATTGCAGAAGGCCAAGTACAGCGGCCGCAACCGCATCGAGTACGAGGTTTACCACCCATAAGGCATTTATTATCAATGTTTTAAATATCAAGCTAAAATTCTTCTGCATTGCAGCTAACTAATTAACTAGTTGCCGCGTCGAATTCAGTACAGGGCAATTCACCGCCCGGAGGTCCATTCATGCCGCCAAAGCGTTCCATCACACTCACCGAAGCCGAACTCCGGCTCATGAAGGTGCTCTGGGAACGCGGCGAATCGGCCGTCTCGGACCTCACTGCCGCGGTTTCCGAAGAAAGACCCCTCGCCTACACCTCTGTGCTGACGACGGTGCGCATCCTCGAGGAAAAGGGTTACGTCCGCCATCGACAGGAGGGCCGGGCCTTCCTCTATAGTCCCTGCATCGACGAATCCGAGGCTGGCCGCACCGAAGTCCGGCATCTTCTCAACCGCTTCTTCGGTAACTCGCGCGAGCGGCTTCTTCTCTCCCTGCTCGGCGACGAAGAGCTCGCCCCGGCGGAGATCCGCCGCCTGCGCCAGGCCATCAATGCTCTTCCCGAAGACGAAATATCCGGCGGCAGCTCCAAGGAGACGGCTCGATGAACCTGTCTCTCGCCCATTTCCTGACTTCTGCTTCTGCCGCAGCAGCGGGAGCGCTCATCTCCGCCATCTGGCAGGGGGCTGCCCTCGCTGCACTGGTTGCGCTTTGCCTGCGTTTCGCGAAAGGCATGACTCCTGCCGTCCGTTCGCTTCTCTGGACCGCGACCTTCACTCTCGCCATCCTGCTGCACCTGACTCCATTCCTGCTGCACAGTAAATCGGACGCTGTACTCGGTAATGCACCGCACAGTGCCGCAGCCTTGAGGCTGGACGCACGTTGGAGCCTGGCCATCGCCGCAGTCTGGCTTACGCTATCCCTGGTGCGCATGGCGCAGTTGGCACGAAGCTGGATCGCCCTCCGGCGCATTGTCCGCTCTGCCGGTCCGGTCGAGTCTGTGGCTGTAGCCTCGGAGCTCCTGCACGCAGGCCGCCGCACCGCGATTCTCTGCACCTCTGACCAGGTGGATCGCCCCAGCGTTCTCGGTTTCTTCCAGCCGCGCGTGCTTATCCCCGCCGGGCTCTATCAGCAGCTCTCCACCGCCGAGTTGGAACACATCGTGCTGCACGAGATGGAGCACCTGCGCCGCCGCGATGACTGGGTCAACCTCTTCCAGAAGCTCGCTCTCGCACTCTTCCCGCTCAACCCAGCCATGCTCTGGGTTGAGCGCCGTCTCTCGATCGAACGCGAACTGGCCTGCGATGACCACGTCCTGGCATGCACCCGCGCACGCAAGACCTACGCTACCTGCCTCGTCAATCTCGCCGAGCACTCGGTGCTGAGCCGCCGTCTTTCGCTCGCTCTCGGCGCCTGGGAGCGCCGTTCCGAGCTGGCCCGCCGCGTCCTCCGCATCCTGCATGACTCCGAAGGCCGGATGACCACCCGCCGCCTCCGTGCGGTGACCGCTATGCTCATCGCGGGCATGCTCGCCGGCACTGCAGAGCTTGCCCGCGAACCCCGTCTCGTTGCCTTTACCTCTGCCTCTGCAACCACCGAGACAGCCGATGCGGTCGATACGGTTCTTCCCGGCGCTCCGTCTTATATCCCCGCGAACTTCACTGCCGCGCGTCGTCCGGCTCACGCTGTCGATGCGGTGTATCGCGTCCCCGAGCAGCCCATAACCGGCACTCAGAACAGCCACGGGAAATCAGGCTCTATCGGCAGGCCACGCCAGCAGCAGCCACAGACAAAGGCTGTCTCGCTGAATCTGCAGCACTCTACCGCCCGCATCACCCAGCTCGCGCAGAATGAGCCTCCGGCAGCCATGACTCTTCCGGATAGCCTGGCTGTCAGCCTCCGCGCTCATGAAGAGCGGCAGAATATACTCCGGAGCCAGGCAGTCGTCGTGCTCGCTACCTGGACCGAGTATCAAACGGAAGAAGCGATCCCATCTGACAACCAGTCTCCGGATCGCTCTGCAGCAGCTCACACATCCGGTGCGCGCTCCCGCGTTCACTCCCAGGTGCAGTTTCTGGTTGCGCGCCCACTTCCGCCTTCCTACGCCGCCATCCCGACACCCGATGGCTGGCTGATTCTTCAGCTCTAACGACCTCCACAGAACCAAACCCCTTACCCTCTCGAGGAGAAGTAAAAATCCATGCAAGCACCAACTAATCAATTAGTCGATAAGGCGAAGAAATTCGCCATCCCTGCAACACTCATCGGGTCCTTCGTTCTCGGCGCGGCTCTTTTCGTAGGCCACGGCGGCGTCCATGCCGCAGGCATCGACAATCCATCGCCGCTCGATGACAACTCCGTAGCTGCCCTCACCGCTCTCGACAAAGCCATGGAGTCGGTCACACAGCGGGTTACGCCCGCTGTCGTCAACATCGCCGTCACCGCTCGCGTCAGCCCTGACGAGCAGCAACAGCAGGGCCAGATGCAAGGACTGCCTCCGGGCTTTGCGCAGTTCTTCGGCTTTGGCGGCGGCCAGATGCAGCCCCAGCCACAGATCGAGCATGGTGTCGGCTCGGGCGTTATCATCTCGCCGGATGGCTACATCGTGACCAACAACCACGTCGTCAAGGGCGCGACACAGATCAAGGTCACACTGCACGATCGCCGCGTGCTCAATGCAAAGCTCATCGGCACCGATAAGCTCACCGACCTTGCCATCGTAAAGATCGATGCCAGCAACCTGCCGACCATCTCCTGGGGTGACTCGAGCAAGCTCGAACCCGGCCAGACTGTCCTCGCCTTCGGCAGCCCCTTCGGTTACTTCCAGTTCTCGGTAACACGCGGCATCGTCAGCGCCGTCAACCGCCAGAACCCCTACTCCGACGATCTCCGCAAGCCGGGCGGCTACATCCAGACCGACGCCGCCATCAACCCGGGCAACTCCGGCGGTCCGCTTGTCAACGCGCACGGACAGCTCATCGGCATCAACACCTTCATCATCTCCGATAACGGCTCCTTTGCCGGCGCCGGCTTCGCCATCCCCTCGCAGACCGTCCACGCTGTCGCCGATCAGCTCATCAAGACCGGCAAGGTCGAGCATGGCTACCTGGGTATCTCCATCGGCGACATCACCCCGGACAACGCGCACTTCTTCAAGCTCGATAAGGCTTCCGGGGCCCTGATCTCGCAGGTTACGCCGGATTCTCCGGCCAGCCGCGCCGGCCTCAAGACCGGAGACGTCATTGTCTCCATCAATGGCCAGCCCGTCGACACCGGCAGCGCACTCCAGCTTCGCGTCAGCGAACTCACCCCCGGCACCGCTATCTCGCTCGGCATTGTCCGCGACGGCAAAACCCTCACCATCAATGCCACTGTCGGCCAGTACCACGGCAAGAGCGGCGAGGCCGCCGGCGAAGAGGACAACGGCCAGTCCCCCGCGCAGGGTGTGAAGCTCGGCGTCGGTGTGACCGACCTTACCGATGACATCCGTCAACAGCTCAACGTCCCCGATCAGGTGCATGGCGTCGTCATCCAGAGCGTCCGCCCCGGCAGCCCGGCTGATGAGGTACTCCAGCGCGGCGACATTGTGCTCGAAATCAACCGCATTCCAGTGACTTCCGCCGATCAGTTCATTAAGGAAGTACACAACCAGCCGGCAGACAAAGACGTCCTGCTTCTGGTCTGGGAAAAGGGCAACACCAGCTACCGCACCCTTCGTCCCGACACCGGCAACAACACGAACAGCAACAACGACGACAACAACTAATCCCGTTCCTTGTCATAACGAAGGAGCAACAGAAAGGGGCTGCCATCATGGCAGCCCCTTTTCCCTGCAAGCGCTCGATAAAGAGCGCTACACCTCAGCCCATTCGCGCAAAAGATTGTGATATACGCTGGTCAGCTCCACCAGGGACGGATGATTCTCCATATCTCGTCCCACCTTTTGAATCGCCACATCGAGGTTCAGTAGCAGGCTGCGATGCGCGTCGCTGCGAACCATACTCTGCAGCCAGAAAAAGGAACACACCCGGCTGCCCCGCGTTACAGGGAGCACACGATGAAGGCTGGTCGAGGGATATAGCACCATGTGTCCGGCGGGCAGCTTCACCGAGTGCGCGCCGTAGGTATCCTCGACAAGCAGTTCTCCGCCGTCATACTCTTCAGGGCTGCTCAGGAACAGCGTCACCGAAAGATCCGTGCGGATCTGCTCGCCCGTGCCTGGAATGCGGCGGATCGAGTTATCCACGTGACTGCCGAAAGAGTGGCCTCCGTTGTAGCGGTTGAAGAGCGGCGGAAAAATTTTGGCAGGCAGCGCCGCCGAGATAAATAGCGGATTGCGCTCCAGCGCCTGCACAACTCTCCGTCCCAGCGTGATCGCAACCGGGCTCGACTCCGGCAGCTGCACATTGTCTTTCACGCGAGCCGACTGATAGCCGGCCGTGACCTTTCCATCCACCCAGTCTGCACGATCAAGCTCGTTGCGGAACTGAACAACCTCTTCCTGGCTTAGCACTTCGGGGATCTGAATCAACATTTGTCTTACCTCATTCCGGACTCGCGGCTAAGCTGCCAGCGTGTCCGCAAAATCTCTAACCTCGCGCTGCTCATAGCTCGCGAGAAATACCTTCATCTTTTCGAGGAATGCCGGCGTTGCCGTCTCCGGCACCTTCCGCAGCCAGTAAAGCGCGCCGAGCAGATCGCCTTCTTCGATAAGAAAACGCGCGTAGTTGAACTGTCCGCGAAAGTCTCCAGTCACCGCTGCCCGGCGATAGTGCTCGCGCGCCGTCGCGCGATCCTGCCGCACCACCCAGCCGTCCTCGTAGAAGCCTCCAAGCAGGTTGATGGACTTCTCATGTCCAAGATCGGCAGCCCGGCGCAACCAGTGATACGCCTCCACCTTGTCCTGCGCCACGCCTTCACCCAGAATCAATAGCGTTGCCAGGTTGTACATGCCCCAGTCGAGCCCGCGTTCGGCAGCCTTGCGAAACCACCGCTCTGCCAGCGTCGCGTTACGGGCGATGCCCCATCCCTGATCCAGGCAGCGGCCCACCATGTTGACGGCCATCACGTCGCCTCCCTGCGCCGCGCGCTCAAACCAGTGCAGCGCCGCCGAAGGATTACGCTCTACATGCTTGCCGTCGAGCAGCATCTGCCCATAAAGCACCTGTGCCTGGTGCACGCCGCGCATCGCCGCAGCGCGCACCATCTCGTATGACTCTTCTTCCACCTGCAGCATCGTCTGGCCTAAAACTTCACGTTGAAACCGAGCGTTCCGGAACGTCCGGGAGCCATCTGCGCATAGTGCGTTGCATAGGCCTCGTCGTAATAGAGCTTGTCGCCCGCATTCTGGACATTCAGCTGCAGGTTCAGGTGCTTGTTGAACTCATAGCTGCCGAAGATATCCTCGCGCACATAACCCGGCACCCACTTGTTATTCAACTGGCTGCCCCAGACCATGGTCATTCCGTAGATACCACCGCCGAGGCGCAGCCTGGGAAGAACCTTGTAGTTACTGGTGATGGCCACGCTGTGACGCGGCGTATTCGGCATGCTGTTGCCATTGGCCAGTCCACTTGCGGTTCCCGAGCCGCCGGCCTGCTCCAGCACCGCATCGAGATAGGTATAACCGCCGGTCAGCTGCCACTTCCGCGTAATATCGCCACTCACAGTCAACTCGCCGCCCAACGTGCGATCCGTACCCGCTGCAGCGATCGTGCCATCGGCCTGAGTAATGCGCACGTTCTGGATATCCATGCGGAAGAGGTCCGCGTGCACCATCGCCTTGCCGTGTGCAATCTCACGCTTCACGCCAATCTCTTCTTCGCGAATCTTCTCCGGTTCGAGATCGGCGTTAATCTGGCTGGTCAGCGCCGAGGTATCGACACCCTGCGAGAGCGCATTGCCGGTCGGAATCGCCGCCGTGCTCACCGTCCCATAGAAGCTGGTGGCCGAGTCCGGCTTGTAGACCACGCTGGCCAGGTAGTTCACCAGGTTGTTATCCACGAAATACTTGCTGCGTACGCCCGAGGTCACCGCGCTCTGGTACTGCGAGTCGTAATTGTCGTAGCGAATACCGAGCGTGCTCTGGAAGTGCGAATTCAGAATGACCGTATCGAATGCGTAGACCGACTTCTCCACGCTCTTCGACTTCGTCGGGTTATGGTTCAACGTGATGGTGCCGGTATCCCACCATGGGTCGCGCATATTCGGCGCATAGAGATAGGTGCAGTTGTAACCACCGGCAACACCTACGCCGTTCGGGCAGGTCTCCGTGTTATTCGAGAATGCCTTGCTGTTGATCGTGTAGGCGTCATTGTTGCCACGCTCCTGCGAGAACTCCGCGCCTGCGGCATAGGAGTGTTTGATCGAAGCAGTCTTGAACTGGCCAGAGAGGTCTACCTGGTCCATTGCCGTAAACGTCGAGCTCACGCGGTCATTCGGACGACGGAAGACGTAGCCGTAATAAATATTGCCCTGGCTGTCGTCCGGCAGCGTCCAGATGTAGTCTTCGTTTGTGGCTTCATAACGGAAGCTGTTGCGCAGCAGGCTGCTGGCATGCCACAGGTCACGCTCCACGCGCGCCGTCGCCGTCTTGTTCTTTGCGCGATCATGATCGCGGTCAATCAGGCCATAGTAGAAGTTGCGATGCGGCAGCTTCACCGGCTCGCCATCGCCCTTCTCCAGAATGCGCGAGCCAGGATCGACCGTCGGCACGGTAGTCGGGTTGTTATATGGAATGCCCGAGTCCGGAATGTCATTGGTGATCAGGTGGTAGTAGTCGAGATACGCGCGTGTCGGTCCGCCCAGGCCGATCGCCAGACTGGGCGCCACGCCCCAGCGGTTGTTATGCGCGCCGTCGCGCCCCGGCACATCCGCGTTGTGCCATACACCCGCAAGACGTCCCGTCATCAGACTGTTGATCTTCAGATTGCCGTCCACCGTGCCGCGCTCGTAGTCCGAGGTGCCGGGTGTAAAGCTACCGGCGATAAAGTTATCGCGCCGCGGCAGCTTGCTGTTCATGTTGATGCTGCCGCCGGCTGTGCCGCGTCCGCCATACGCGCCGCCCGGGCCTTCCGAAACCTCGATGCTCTCCACATCGAAGACCTCGCGCGACTGTGCCGCAATGTCCTGCATGCCGTCGATGTAAGTGCTCGCCTGCGAATCCATACCACGGATAAATGGCCGGTCGCCGATGGGATTGCCACCTTCACCCGCGCCGAAGGTAATGCCGGGGATCGTCCGCAGCGCTTCAACCAGCGTTGTCGAAGCCGTGTTTTGCAGCGTCTCTTCTCCGATCACGGTGATGGTCTGCGGCAGATCGAGCAGCGGCGCTGTGTACTTCATCGAAGACAGGGCCTGGTCATTCACCTCGACCGAGCTATTGCTGCCGCTGAGGAACAGTTCGACTCTGCCCTGCTCTTTCGCGCGGGCAGAAACGCCGGTATTCGCCAGAATCTGGGTGAGCGCCTCTTTCACCGTCAATACGCCGGTCACTCCGGGAGAAGGCAGCTCGCCAATCGAATCGGAAGCCAGCGAGAAAGAGATGCCCGTCTCCTTTTCCATGGACGCGAGGACCTCGCTCAGCGGGCCGGCGGCAATCTTAAAGTGATGCACGGTCTCGCCCTGCGCGGCCTGCCCATCCGCATCCGGCACAGGAGCCTTTTCGATGCCACCGTCCTTCGGATCGCTGGCAGCTGCCGCCGCATCCGCGCCATGCGCGGCAAAGCCGGCCAGAGCGAGCGCCGCAACCATCATCAGCGAACCACGCTTTCCACGGCTGGCCGAGAGCGGCTGCGCTTCCCGCACGGCATCCACAGAGCTATCCCCATGGGCAGCAGACAAAGTAGCCTTTCCTGTCCAGTTTTCCTTTGCGAACACGTCCTTCACGTCCCAATCCCCTTATTGCGGAAAATTGATAGGCACTCCAAGCACTGCACGAATCACGGCATCCGGTCCGCAGATGCAGCCGCCCAACCTACCTGCCGGATAAAAATATCCGACAAAAATAGTCGTATTTATAAACGCATGAAGCCACGCTTCAAAACGTCTTCCTTATTACTATGAACGAAAAATGACGCTCATGACAGAGAAAATACGACTTTTTTTGTCGGATATCTGTCTAAAGAACTGCCCTGCAGCCTCAGGCTCTCTGCCTATGACCGCAGGGGCAGTTTTTATGACACGCGACAACGCACGCGACATCATGCATTACATGGCCTTTGCCACCTCGAACGTATGCGTCCCGGCCGGAAGGGTGAAGACCGTCTTTCCGTCTTCGGCCGGAGTGCGCGACAGAGAAGACACGGATAGCGCCTTCCCATCCACGCTATATCGTGCAATCTCCGCGCTCGTCAGGCTGAGACGGCCGGAGGTATTCGCGGGAATCGTCACCGTCCAGTGAAAACCTGCCGGAGCCGTTGCCCACGAAGAATGGATCAGGCCATAGGCCGACTCATACGAGAAGTCGATATGGCCGAGGCGCGCATCGAAATTCGGGTGCAGGTTGATCACATGGAAGCCGGGGGCCAGCAAGCTGGTATCCACTCCCGCGGCGTACCGATAGATCCATTCGGCCACGGCTCCATAAGCGTAGTGATTGAAAGAGTTCATGCCGGGGTCATTCAGCATCTGATCGCCGTTCCACCGCTCCCACATGGTAGTGGCGCCGTGCTCGACCATATATCCCCATGAGGGATACTGCGTGTTGAGCAGCAGACGATAGGCCACATCCGCATGCCCCGTATCCGAGAGGACCTCCAGCAGGTATGGTGTCCCGAGGAAGCCGGTACCCAGCTTCCATCCATTTGCCGCGATGCGATCTACAAGGTGCTGCGCGGCAGCAAAGCGATCTGCCTCGGGAAGCAGATGCATATGCAGTGCAAGGACATATCCCGTCTGCGTCTCCTGCAGCGGCTTGGCACCCGACCCGTTGGAAGACTCGGGAATCCATCCCACCACGCCATTCGGATGCACGAACTGCTGCTCGAAGGCGGCACGGATCTTCTCGAAGAGTTGCGCATAGGCCTGCTCATCCCTTGTCCTGCCGAGCGCATGCGCCATCTGCTGCATCAGAGAGACGTCATAGGCCCAGTATGCCGTGGCGATGAGGGTCTGCGATGTCGCGCCTTCCGGCGCAAGCCAGTCGCCAAACGCAATGCCGCCGTTGTACGCCCAGAGATAATCCGGGTTCGCATCATGGATGCCGTCGAGGTAGCGCTGCATCGCATCCCAGTTCTGCTCGAGGATAGTGAGGTCGCCCGTCTGCATCCATGAGGTCCACGGCACGATGACACCGGCATCACTCCATCCAGGACCGAAGCCCGTATTCGGCTTCGAGGTGCCAGGGGCATAAATGCCGTACATCGTCGTGCCAGCCTGTGTGCCGCGCAGGTCCGTAGCGTACTTCCGCGAAAAGGCGGCGAGATCCATGTTGTAGCTTGCGGTGCGCCAAAAGACCTGTGCATCGGCCGTCCAGCCAAGACGCTCATCGCGCTGCGGGCAATCGGTAGGCACACCGACAAAGTTCGAGCGCTGTCCCCAGAGGATATTGCTCCACAGCTGATTGATCATCGGGCTGCCGGTCTCGAGCTTCGTGGTCTCGAGGGCATCGGTATGCAGCACCACGGCATTCACCGCACTCTTCGCAAGCGCGGCAGAAATGCCGGTGATTTCGAGATAGCGGAAACCATGGAAGGTGAAGGAAGGCTGATAGGTTTCCACGCCTTTGCCGGCAAGGATGTAGTGATCGGTGGCCTTGGCATTGCGCAGGTTCTCGACATAAAGCGTGCCGTCATGATTCAGCAGCTCGCCAAAGCGCAGACGCACATCCGTGCCCGCCGGTCCCTGTACCTGGATACGCGCAACGCCGGCAAGGTTCTGGCCAAAATCGTAGATGAAGACACCCGGTGCAGGGCTGCTGACGCTCTTCGGAGCCACCGTCTGCTCGGCATGTATGGGCTGAAAGGACTGCCAGACAATCTCCGGCTCACGAGGATGGACAAGCACCGCGGCATGCCAGGTGTGATCATCGAACGCGGGCATGTTCCAGCCTGTTTGATCGCGGCGCGCATCGTAATTCTCGCCGTTGTAAATCTCGGCGCTGGTGATGGGCGAAAGATCGGCCTTCCACGAGTGATCGGTTGCAACCCAATCGACAGAGCCATCTGTATATTCGATTCGCAGCTGCGCCTTCAGCGCAGGCGGCGTCGCGCCGTAGTTGTTTCCCTGACCTACCCATTCAAGCGGTGTGGAGTACCAGCCCGGAGCCAGCCACGCACCCATCGCATTGCGTCCATGATGGATCGCAGAGGTCACGTCACAGGCCTGATAAGTTACGCGCTCGCGAAAATCGGTCCATCCTGGAGAAAGCACTTGGTCGCCGGCACGCATGCCGTTCACGCTCATCGTGTAGGCGCCAAGCGCAGTGGCATAAAGCCGAGCCGAACGGACCTGCTTCGTCACATCAAAGGTCTTGCGCAGTGCATCTACTGGAGGAGTCTGGAGCGGGATGCCAAGATCGCCGGCACCGCCGAAGACATCGCGCACTTCGGGATAGCTCGTCGGCGCAGCCCAGCCGTCATCCTGATACTGCGCGGTATACCACGCCCCACTGGCCTCGAGCGCAGACTTCCACGGCCCCTCGCCGGTCTTGAACACCGACGAAGATCCATCGGCGAACTTCACGTAGAGAACAGCGTTCATCGGGGTCTGGCTGCGCGTCTGGTGTCCGAAGAGAAGCGCCTCGACAGCCAGCAGATTCGCACCGCTATGGAGCGCGCCGGTCACGTCGCTCGATGCATATGTACGCCAGGGTAGCCTTCCCCACGGCGGCTGCAGCGAAGGAGATAGCACCTGCCGTCCATTCACCCATGCAGCGACGGTGTCTTCTCCGGTTGCATAAAGAGTTGCGCTTGCGACCGCTTGCGGCAGATCGAAGCTCAACCGCAGATCATGCCGCGTGTTGTCGCCGCCCTTGTAGTTGGCGACCTCCGGATTCGTAACCCACGCTGCGTGGGCGGCGCGAACCGCCGCATGCTCCGGGTCTTCATAGCCGATCCAGTCTCCGCGCCACGCCGACGCGTCCATCAGACCGGTCTCCCACCAGCTGTTCCCGCTGGCGCGATAGGGCTTGCCACTCTCATTCCACAACAGCACACGCCAGTAGTAGCGTCTCTCGGCGTCGAGCTTCGGACCGGCATAGAGAACGCCGATGGACTGGCTGCCCTCTATTCTGCCGCTGTCCCACACATCGCCAACGTTCTTCGCCAGCGACGCCGGAGTCGATGCCACCAACACGCGATAAGCGCTCTGAGCTGCCCCTATGCGCGTATCCTTCAGCTTCCAGGAGAAGGCAGGATGCGGGTTGTCATCCCCGAGCGGCGAGGTCAGCGAATCACAGCGGAGATCCACTACGTCTTCCATCCTGCGCTGCTGGGCATACACAGACGAAATACCAAGAGCGAACACAACCACGGCAGCAAAGACTTTCCACTTCATGAACAATGCCTCTCCCACATGATTCAGAGTGCCTGTGCCCGACAGGCGCAGCCTCTCTGGATTATCTTCCATCCTTATGCAGCACCTGCGGTTGCGTTGTAATCCGACGGAGCGTCGCCCCACGAGGCATCCCTTCCACACGCTGAACTGTTCCCTGCGCAAAGGACAAGCTTCGCTGCAAACCTATAACACAGGACCGGAGATAGACTACCTTACTAAGCATTGAGACCGGAGACACAGCGATGGTTTCCTAGTGCCCGCACACCGGTTCAGAAGAGGAGACAGCATGAGCACTGAGGCTATACTCCCGCAGCGTCTACAGAACCCGCATCCACAGGAGATCACCGCATCCGCAGATCTGGCTCCGGCTCGCCGCCTGCGCCCGCATCCCTTCGCGATCATCTGGTCGGCCGTAACCATTCTCGTGTGCATCACTGCCACCGAGTGCTCCTCCATCACGCATCCCTCCTCGCTGCTTTATGCGGTTGTGCTCTGGGGCTGGTGGGGCGTGATCGCCTGCATTCTCTGGAAAGCCGGAGAACGGCGCTCTCTTCTTTCTGGTCTCACACCTGCCTCCATCGCATCGCACGCCGTTGCCGCTTCTGCGCTCGGCTGGCTGCACCTCAACACTCTCTGGAGCCTGGGCTTTACCGGCCTGGGCTGGTATGCGGGGCTCTCTCCGCATCGCGCATGGCATAGCCTGGTCAATCTCAATCGCTTCGGTATTGAAATCCTGGTATACGGCTTTGTTTTGGGCCTCGTCGGGGTGATCCAGTATCAAGATCGTTCGCAACATGAAGCCATCCGGGCGCTCGAGCTCGAGAAGCAGCTCTCCGCTGCGCATCTGCGAGCCCTGCAGATGCAGCTTGAACCGCACTTTCTCTTCAACACACTGAATGCCATCACCACCCTGGTCGAGCTCGGACGGCAAAATGAGGCGACAGAGATGCTCTCGCATCTGAATACCATCCTCAAACAGACGCTGAAGCGCACCACCCCCGAGAAAGTTCCTCTCTCGCAGGAGCTGGAAATTCTCGAAAGCTACCTGGCCATCGAGCAGGTGCGATTCGCAGACCGGCTGCGCATCGAGATCAAAGTCGAGCCAGGTGTCCTCGACGGACTCGTTCCCTGTTTTCTCCTGCAGCCCATCGTCGAAAACGCCATACGGCACGGCATTGCGCACTGCGAAGAACATGGTTTTATCGAAGCCTCCGCGCGCCGCGAAGGGACACTGCTCTCTCTGCAGATACGAGATGGCGGATCGGGAAAGAAAAGTCAGTCACAGGCCGGAAACGGCATCGGCCTCTCGAACACCCGCGAACGCCTCGCACACTTCTATAGCGACTCTTACCAGATGCGGGCGAATCCCGTAGAAGCAGGTGGTTACGAGGTTGCAATTCTTATCCCTTATGAGCGTGCGTGAGTGAAGCTAAAGGCGCTGATCGCCGATGACGAAGCATTAGCCCGGGAACGGCTCCGCCTGCTGCTCGCAGGTGACCATGATTTTGTTGTTGCCGGAGAATGCCGCAACGGCCGGGAGGTTGTGACCGCACTCAAAGAAGACCGCTTCGATGTGCTTTTCCTGGACATTGAAATGCCGGGCGGCAACGGCTTCGAAGCCATTGCGCAGACTGGACCGGCACAGATGCCCTGCACTATCTTCGTGACCGCGCATCATCACTATGCGCTGCAGGCGTTTGAGGTCCACGCTCTCGACTATCTCACCAAGCCAATCGAGCCTGGACGGCTCAAATCCACACTCGCCCGCGTTAAGAACAGGGTCGCATCGCAGGCCGCTCTGCTCACACACGAAGAGCTGCAAATGGCTCTCCAGGCTCTCCGCGATGGCACGACTGCGAAACAGGATTACCCCACGCGCCTCGTCATTCCCGACGGGAAACGCGATGCTGTCATCCAGGTGCAGGAGATCGAATGGATTGAGGCCGCGGACTACTACTCCTGTCTGCATGTCGGCACACGCACATTAATGCTGCGAGAAACCATGAAGCAACTCTCCGAAACGCTCGATCCCAAACAGTTTGTGCGCGTGCATCGCTCTACGATCGTCAACATCGCTCATGTACGTGAAATTCTGCACGGTGGCCGCAATGAAGGATGGGTCTGCCTCACCAGCGGACAGCGCCTGCGGATGAGCAAAGCGGGCTGGCAGAACCTTCTGGCCGCCAGTCGCGTATAAGACAGCGTCACACCTTCAGCTTCAGGAATACGCATATTATCCGCATGCGCATTCTCTCTGCCTGCAGGAATCCGGCGGTTGCCTGCAATCCACTCTCAGATACATGCGGAATCGGGGAAAGTATTGCTCAGAGAGGAGCACGACACCGTGAGCCGAAGCCTATCGACATCTCTCCTTGCCTGTTCCCTCGTCATCGCGCTGTTTCCGGCAACACCCGGCATCAGCCAAACAAACCCGATGCGGCCCACCTGCAGCAATGGCGTGCGCATAGAAGGAACCGTCACCGACGCAACTGGCGCCGCGATCCCCGGAGCACACGTCGCCGTGGATGGCCGTCAGCCCGTGACTACCACAGATGGCGGCGGCCAATATGTACTTCCCTGCGTGGCAGCCGGTGCAAGCACCATCACAGCGCAGGCCAGCGGTTTCGCTCCCGCAACGGCAGCCATCAACCGAACCTCAAACGGTACGGCACATATCAACCTGCAACTCGCCATCGCCACCGTAAGCGCGAGTGTGCAGGTGCGCGCCGATACGCAGACGCTCGACACCAGCTCCGGCGCTTCCACGACGACGCTCAGCGCCAGTGAAGTGCAGCAGCTCCCCGACGATCCTGATGATCTTCTGCAAGAGTTGCAGTTACTCGCCTCTGCGGGCGGCGGCTCTACCACCTCGGCAACTGTCGTCGTCGATGGCTTTCAGAACGGCAGTACGATGCCGCCTAAAAGCGCCATCGCATCGATCCGCATCAATCCCGACCCGATATCGCCCGAGTACCCCAAACCCGACATGGATGGCGGACGGATCGAGATCACGACCAAGCCGGGATCGGATAAGTACCACGGCGCGCTCTTCTTCAACGACAGCGATGCAAGCTTTAATGCCAACGACCCATTTGCCGTCACCTCGACACCGGCAGGCAAACGCCGCTACGGCTTTGAACTCAGCGGGCCAGTTGTAGCGCAAAAGAGCGGATTCGCGCTGGCGCTCGAAAAACGCGACATCAACGAGTTCAATGTCGTGAATGCAGTCATCCTCGATGCAAATGGCAATCAGGCCGCAGAGCATGACACGGTGAATGCTCCTCAAGAGCTCTGGATCGCCTCCGCGCGTGGAGATCTGCAGGTCACACCAAACGATATCGCCTCGCTCAGCTACGCTGCACGCGTCAACAGCCTTGGGAACCAGGGTGTCGGCGGCCTCATCCTGCCGGAAGCTGGTTATTCGAGCCGCATCGCCGAATACGATCTTCGCTTTACCAATACACAGACCCTCAGCGCGAACCTGCTGCATGAAACACACATCGGATATACATGGAAACGGACGGAACAACTCCCCAATTCCACCGAACCCTCTCTGCAGGTCTCAGGCTATTTCACCGGCGGCGGCGCGACGAGCCAGAATCTCAATAATCGCGAGCGGGATCTTGAGATCGATGACGATGTAATGGCCACACTGGGCAAGCATACCTTGAAGTTCGGCGCACAGGCGCTCGGCATTTTCTTACACGACTATGATCCCGATACCTTCAACGGCGCCTTTACTTTCGGCGGCGGTAGCGCCCCCGTGCTCGACTCGAGCAATCAGCCTACAGACACCACCACAACCATCACGCCCCTCGAGCAATATCGCCGCGCGCTGCTCGGCCTCGCCGGAGGAACACCTACGACCTACGCCGTCACCAACGGAACCCCGCTCGTTCCGTATGCACAATGGCAACTCGCGCTTTATGGTGAAGACACCATCAAGCTGCTACCGCGCCTCACGGTAACTGCCGGGCTGCGATATGCACTCCAGACAACGCCTGCAACATCCGCAAATTTCGGCCCGAGGCTCGGCCTCGCGTGGTCACCCGATCGCGCCTCTCACTGGAGCACGCATCTGCGTGCCGGTATCTTCAATCTGCCCTTCGACACCACCTACGCCGCAGAGGCTTACCGCCTCGACGGAGAACGACAAAAGCAGACCACGGTCTATTCTCCAGACTTCGACCGTCCACTGACGCCGACAAGTAGCTCCATCGCCGTCGCAAATCGCTGGCAGTTCTCGCACGCCATGCTTCAGATACCGATCGCAGAGTTCGCTGCTGGGGTAGAAGTCGACCTGCCGCACCACTGGCATCCTTCTGTCTGGTACTCGTGGTACTCGGCATGGGACGATCACCGCACTGTCAACATCAATGCGCCAATCGTAGCCAGCAGCAGTGGTGTTGCTCCGGACCCAACCGCAGCTCTCCTCGCGCCGCGTCCCGGCGCTCCGAATCTCAACATCTTCGAATATCAAAACACCGCGCACACACGCGGCGGCGCCTTCTGGGCAGGCATCGAGCAAAAAGCCAACGCGCACTGGACCTTGAGCCTCGGCTATTGGAATGTCGATTTTCGTGGAGACAGCGACACGCCGCAGTCCAGCTATAGCGACCGCGGAGAAGTCGGAAGGCCTGACTGGCAATCGAGCGGAGCTCTGCTCGAAGACGACTTCAAATTCCCGTTTCGCATCGAGCTCTCCAGTCAGATCTATTGGCATTTCAATACGCCGTACAACATCACTACGGGCACAGACGACAATGGCGACGGCACATTCAACGATCGGCCATCCTATGCATCTACCGCAGGCAACGGTGTCTACAGCACGCCCTTCGGCCTCATGACAGCAAACGCCGTCAACGGCAATGTTCCCCGCAACCTGGGAACCATGCCCACCATCGTGCACATGTACTCAAACCTGAGCCGGGCATTTCACCTCAGCTCGAGCAAGGATCGTCCACTTACCCTGACCCTTAATGCACGAGGAGCGAATGTTCTCAACCACACCAACGTAACTGCTGTGAACACCGTGGTCTCTTCCGATGCAGTCGGGCAACCGGTAGCCGCAGAGGCCGCCAGAAGACTGGAACTCGGTGCGCGCTTCGCCTTTTAAGGCGTAGCAGCTCTATTTGTAACAATAAAACGCATAAAACAGATCCAACGCGGAACAGCTAAGGAACGAAGAGCTTCCAAAGCATCAGTACTGCGATAGCCGCGAATCCGGCAAGGATCAGACCTGACGTTCTCCGCTTATACACAAACCAGATCAGCACCAGCCCGGTAAGCGACACCAGCACCAGCAGCACGGCTGACACATCGATCACCGCGCTCCACGCCTTACCCGCATCGCGCCCCTTGTGCAGGTCGTTGATCACCGCGACAAAGCCATCCTGCACCACCGTCAGGTCATATTTCCCTGTATCGCGGTCGATGAAGGCATCCGCCGTATAGCCCGGCGCACGGAATGAAATTGAAACCTGTGTATCGTCTACGCGGAAATCGCTCACCGCGCCGTGCACATGCTCACGTGCACGCAGCATCTCGACCAGTCCCAGCCGGTCCGCACCTTCGCTTCCAGCGGTGTGCAGCATGGCCTTATCCGCTATACCATGCGTCTCCACGGTCTTTGCGTGACCTGCGAACCAGTCCGGATGATTCAGCGTAAGCCCGGTTGCCGCGAAGAACAGAATCACGGCAAAACTTAACATGCTCAGATAGATATGGAGCCAGCGCGCGGTTACGGCTACAGTTCGCCGCAACCGCGCGTGGGGCTTACTGTTTACGGTAGTCAAGCGTGATCGTCCCCAGCTCCTGACCACCCTGCAGCGCAGCCTGTGCCGGCTGTCCGGTAAAGTCCAGCTCCTTATGCTCGATCTGGTAACCGCCGTGCTCGCGCGAGGCCTCGATCACGACCGTATACTTACCCGCCTTCACCGGCTTGCCGTCGTTATCCTTGCCATCCCATTTCAGCGTGTAATGCCCCGGCGGACGCGTCGCCGATGAGACAGTCTTCGAGATATCCGTACCCTCGCTCAGGTTGCGCAGCTGATCGTCGCGATACCACTGCTTCAACTCCGGCAGCCAGCGCGGATTCTGCGTCCATAGCGCCAGTGTCCGCACCGGATAGTGATCCGCATCTTCGATCCACACGGCAACATAAGGGCGCCGATAGCGTGCGTCGTCGATGCGCGGTAACTCGAGGCTCAGCATCAGCTCAAAGGCCGGGTTCCACAACCCCGCACCAGCCGCGTGCGGCACGGCGAATGCTGCCGGCACATACGCTGCCCGCAGACCGCCGGTCGTACCCGGAACCTGATACGCATTCCATCCTGCACTGCGCAACTCGCGGCCATCCGCCGTCACGATCAGGTAATCCACACCCGGCGTACGCTCCGCCAGCCGAGCGCTTTCCTCAGGGCTCATCACGGAAAAAGCTGTCGCCAATGCGCCTGCTGTCTCCGCATCCTTCGCAATCACGGTCGAAGAGAGCACATGTCCGGCCGGCCGCGCCGTGCGTGGATCGAGGATATGCGACTGGCCTTCGACTGCCATCGCGGCCTGCACCACGCCCCTGCGGTATGAGCCCGAGGTCGCAACCACGCGGTTCTCGACTGCCACACGATCGAGCGCAAGATCATTCTCTGCTGCAGCCCGCGGATCGGTGACATCGACCACCTGCCGCATCGCGCCGCGCACCACCACATCTCCGCCCGCATTCAGCATGACACCGGATGCACCGGCATGCAGCGCTGCCTCGGCCGCCTGTTCACTCACATAGCTCTTCGCAAACGAGGCCAACGCCAGCGGCACGGCTGTGATTCGAGCAGCCGTGCGGTGAGACACATCGAGCTGCCAGTGCGGCTGTTGCATGGCTTCGACCGTTTCGCGCAGCTCGGCCGCGCTCGGCGTGCGCCCTTCGGCTGCGGCCTGCCGCCACAGCTTCGCCGCAGCCTCCGTCGAAGGATCGAGCGCTCCATTTGTTGCTTCGCGCCAGCGATCGAATCCAGCCAACACATCGAACAGCTCCTGCGACACCGGCACGGCTTCGAAGTGCGTCTTCTCCCAACGCGAGAACTCACTGTCTGCGCGCCACGCGCTCAGGATGCGCCCCTGCCGGTCATACTCCGTCAACACCGCTGCTTCCGCATGTTGCGCTTCGGGCAGGCTCGTCGCCTTTACCTTGATCTCAAGAGACGTGCCCAGCACATGCTCATGATGAAAGGTCCATGTGCCCGCCTCGCGCTCGCCATGCGTTGCCGCCGAGTCCGCCCATACATTCGTCTGCGTCGCCACCATCGCCAGCGGCAGGCATGCTGCGGCCCGCCGCAGCAGTTTCCAGTTCTTAGCGTCCATTACTGGTTCTGCTCCTTCTGCTCACCTGGTCCGTGATCGCCGCCTGCGCGTCCGCCGCGCGGCCCGTCACTCATGGTCTTGAAATAAGCCAGCAACTCATCCTTATCGAGAAAGCCGTCGCCGTTGGTGTCCATCTTCTCGAACTGCTGTTGCATCCGGTCAGGACACTCGGCCTTGCTCAGCTTGCCGTCCCTGTTGGTATCGAACTCGCCGAGGATGTGCTCCACACGCTGCTCAGGAGACTGCTGCCGGACGCGCATTTCCTCAGCCTCGATCACGCCGTCGCCATTCTTATCGAGCACCAGCAGAGAGGTGCTCGACACCGCGATCTCCTGCGCCGAAATCACGCCATCGTGATCGGTATCGAGCGCCGCCAGCAGCGGATCCATCTGCATCCGGCCACCGCCACCATGCTCGCCGCCATTCGCACCCGCGGGCATTCCCTGACGCTCAGCCATGGTGCGAATCTCCTCCGGCGTCAGCTTGCCGTCGTGATTCGTGTCGCCACGCTCGAAGAGACTCTGCATCCGCGCGGGAAGCTCATCCGGCGTGAGCACGCCATCGCCATTTTTATCGAAAGCCATCAGCCGCTGTACCAGCTCATCCGGACTTGCGCCTGCATTTTCCGGACGCGGCGAGAGCTCATCCGAAGTCAGCTGCCCATCGCGATTGCGGTCGAGCGTCAGCAGGCTCTGCGGAGCGGCCTTGATCTCCGCTGCCGACAGTTGCCCGTCATGATCCGTATCCAGCGCCTGCAACACCAGGCGCGGCTGATTCCCAGGCCCCTGCGCCCAGTTGCTTCCCGCATACCCCAATACAAGCGACCCCGCTAGAATCGCAGTGATTCTTCTCTTTCTCGGCATGATTTCCTGACGGCTTTCAGATATACGACTATTTCAGTCCCATTTATACAGGAAGTCATCTGCACAATCCAGCAGATGACAACCGGCAATCGCAACATGCTTCTTGCAGTGGGACTGCTTGATAGACGCCATTCTCCTGACGCAGACGACAGTGGCTCAAAAAAAGAACGGCCCGCGGCAGAGACCGCGGACCGTCGTGAGTCGGTGCGCGCCCATCGCGCGCACCGCAAAGATCAATGAGTCAAGCTGGCCACCAGTACCGAGTTCGCCGGCAGATGCACTGCCAGCCCTTCAGCCTCAGCAGTAGCCGTGCCCTCGCCAAACAGAATCTCCGCTGAGCTCCGTCCTTCTGCATCCGTCATCTCTGTCTTCACGTGCAGCGTCACATCTTCTGCGCCGCGATGAACGGCCACCAGCACACGCTCCTCACCCGAGGTACGCAGATAGATCAGCGCATCGTCGGAAACGTAGAGCACCTGCTCCTCCCCCTGATTCAGCGCCGCAGACTTTGCACGCAGCGCCAGCAGCTGATTGGTCCAGGCATACATGGACTGCTGCTCCGCATTCCGGTTGCTCTCGTTGAAGGCATCCTGCTTCATTCCCGGAAAGCCTCCTGGAAAATCGTGCCGGTTATCGGGATCGTCCCCGCCGCTCATCGCGATCTCATCGCCGGAGTAGATCTGCGGCATGCCGCGTGTGGTCAGCAACACTGCCATCCCTAACCGTTCGGCCGCATGGTCGCCGTGAGCTTCCGTTAGAAAACGTGCGGTGTCGTGATTGCCGAGGAACGGCACCAGACGCTCTGGATGCGGGTAAAGCGCATCCTTGCGCAGCACATCCGCAATCGCTGTCATCGGAGCTCCCTGCGCAAACACCTTCACCAGCGCAAAGTGCATCGGAAAATCGAACGGCGTGTAAAGCCCCGTATCCACTCCTGCCCGCGTCACGCCACCGGCAAAGGCCGACGTGATCGTGGGATCGCCATTGAAGACCTCACCTACCGTCGTCAGGTTCGGATAGAGCGCATGCAGCTGAGCGTGAAAGGCCTGCCAGAATGGCCTGCCAACGTAAGGGAATGTATCCAGACGCAGTCCATCGAGTCCCGCTTCCTCCGTCCACCAGATCGCATTCTGGATAAGGTACTTCTCGACAGCAGGATTCTCCTGGTTCAGATCCGGCAGCGTGTTGGCGAACCATCCTTCCGTCACATCGCGGCGATCACGCCACGGCGCATGCGGATCGACCAGCGGAGCAAAGTCGCCCTGCGCCACACGATGCTCGGCCTTGGTACCGTGAAACCAGTCCGGCTCCGGAGGATCGCTCACCCAATCGATCGCCGGGCCAACATGATTTGGCACCGTGTCGAGTACAAATTTCATGCCGCGCTTGTGCAGTGCATCTGCGAGCGCGCGATAGTCTTCCAGCGTGCCATAGTGCTCGTCGACGGCATACATATCCGTCGCGCCATAGCCGTGATAGCTATCCGGCTCATGATTCTGGTAGACCGGCGTAACCCACACTGTCGTGATGCCCAGGGCCTGCAGGTAGTCGAGATGATCGATGACTCCGCGCAGATCGCCGCCATGCCATCCGCGCGGCTTCTCACGCTCGGCTTGTGCCTCGGCGCTCGTTGCGCTTGACTGCGCACCCGGCCCGTCATTCTCCTCGTTCCCATCCGCGAAGCGGTCGGTCATGATCAGGTACATCACATCGCGCGAGGAGAAGCCTGCAAACCCCTCGCTTACCGCGCGACGTGGCTCGAAGACAAACGGCAATGTTGCGCGTCCCTTCGCAGTCTCCGCCGTGATTGTCATCTGCTTCGGCTTATCGGGATCAGCCGCAAGCCACAGCTCGGCCCAGTGCCCGTTCTCTGAGATGGTTGTCTTCGCAATTTTCAGATTCTTCACCGAGAACGTGAACCGTGCGCCCTCGAGGTTCTCGCCCTTCACCAACAACATCGGGGCCGGCATATCCGTCCACCAGTTCGGTGGATCGATTTTGCTCATCACCGGCGCGCCGCTCTGCGCGAACGCCATGGCGCAGCTCAACAGCGCCGAAAGAACAGCCATGTTTCCGTATTTCACCAGTTTCCCCGCATCCTTCCAGTTATCTTTCCTGGATTTTCAGCAATCCGGCATGCGTATGCCTTCGCATAGAGACAGCATGACGCCGCTGCGGAGTTGATTCCGCAGCGGCGCCGGCTGGTCGTCAGGTTAGAACTGCAGACGGAAGGCCAGCTGCAGCTGACGCTCAGAGTGCGTCCGCGTGCCGTTGATCTGTCCGAATGAGCCGGTATCCGATCCCGACGTCGCACCTTCGCAGACAGCAGCAGCCGTGCCGGTGCAGCTGTCGAGGCTTCCGTTCGGGTTGGTGAAGGCCGGCGTATTGGTCACGTTGTAGGCCTCTGCGCGGAACTCGCCCATCACGCGCGGAGCGATCGGGAAGTTCTTGAAGAGCGACACATCGAGATCCCGATACGCCGGACCGAACATCTGGTTGCGGCCCAGCGTGCCCGGGGCGACGAAGGTGCTCGCCTGACCGTTCGCGTCCAGCACCGCGGGGTGCTCGAACGAGGTTGTGTCGAACCACTGATGCAGGCTCTTCGTGTAGCGAATCGGCTTCACCAGGTTCGCGCGGTTGCTCACGCTTGCGCTCGGCAGTGAAGTCGAACCATCGGCCGCCTCGTAGAAGTATTCGCTCGTAGAAATATCGAACGGCGAACCCGTCTGCATCGTGGCAATAGCGTTCAGCTGCCATCCACCGACAACCTTGTCGAGGATGGGGTTCATGTTTGCACCGAATGCCCGTCCGCGGCCAAAGGGCAGCTCCGCCAACGCGCTGAAGGTGAAGACCTGGCGCTGATCCTGGTCCGAGTTGCCGTAGTTCGCCTTGAAATCCGGGCCAGTCGGCAGGATGAAGATACGCGTGCCTGCGCTGGCCGTACCGGTGCTAAAAGCGCCGTTCGAGTCATCCAACGTATGCGACCAGGTGTAAGCAGCCGTGTACTGAATGCCATGCGACATCGCACTGTTGAGGAAGACCTGCAGGCCGCTGTAGTTCGAACGGCCGTTGGCCAGCCCGCGGGTAATCGAGCTGAACTGCGGATAGAGGTATGTGCCCGAAGGCTCGTCGAGAACCTGGCTGTTCAGGTTGAACCACGAACGCAGATGCTGCGCATTCGTACCCACGTATGCGATGGTCAGCGAAGAGTGCGGCGTGAGCTGCTGCTGCAGCTGCAGGTTCCACTCCTGGATCATCGAGGTCGGCAGGTGTGTATCCACCGAGAGCAGCGAAGCGTTCACCGGATCGTTGCGATCCACTGCCTCACCGAAGACCGGCAGCGGCAGCGTCGTATCGACTGCCTGGTTGTTGTTGTTGTTGGCAGGCGCCTGTCCGGCGAAGTTGTTGCGATAGCCTCCCTGCGAAGTCAGATCCGAATAGCTCGCCGCGCCCATATAGTCCGGGTTGTCGAAGAGCTGGTTCGAGAAGCCGCCGCGATCGAGGAAGTAGAAGATGCCGTAACCGCCACGCAACGCCGTCTTGCCGTTGCCGAAGACGTCGTAGGCAAAGCCAATACGTGGAGCGAAGTTGCTCTTGTCGGTGTGCACGATGCTGCGCGAGAGACCATCGGTACCGGCCTGCTGCAGCGTCAGTGTCTCAAGATTGAAGTTGGAGTAGTAATTGTTGCTTTCGTAGGGGAAGGTGTAGAGGTCATAACGTCCGCCCAGGTTCAGCGTGAGGCGGCGTGTAGCCTTCCAGTCGTCCTGCACGAAGTAGCCGGTCTCCCAGTTCTTCGTCGTGAAGTAGTTGTCGGCCACACCGATGCTGTAGTCATCGACAAATCCGGCAAGCATATCGGTCATCGAGAAGCCGGTGAAGTGCGCATCGCTGTAATCGAAGTAGCCTTTTGAGTCCGTACCGCAGCAGGCCTGCACCGCACGCTTCTCAATGCTCGCGCCGAACTTGATGGTGTGCGCTCCATGGGTCCACGAGACTTCGTCCACGAACTGGTTGCTCCACTGCGGAATCGTATAGAGGCCGCCATCACCGGTGTAGGTGAGGTAGCCGCCGTTGATCGCCGCACCGCCGCCCAGGTTCGCATTGCGATTGGCATTGGTGATGCCGAGCTTCGCCGAAACGTCTTCGTTGAAGTCCGGGGGAACATAGCCGTAGACGTCGTGAATGTAACCGTAGCGGAACTCATTCACGAGGTTAGGGGTGAAGACGTGCGTCCAGCCAAAGGCCTCGCCGCGCGGATGCACCGGGTTCGTACCCGATCCGTAACCAGCAGGCAGATTCGGCAGCGCGCTAGACTTGATCTGCGTGTCCTGGCCATAGCTGTAACGGCCGAAGAAGCTGTCCCTCGAGGTCGCCTTATAGTCCAGGCGTGCATCGAAGTCGTCGAACTGCTGCACTTCGGTCGGGAAGGCGACGTAGTTGTTCTGCAGCGTGTTGTTGCCCTGCGCCGCGCCGTTGTTCGGCAGCGGGAAGGCGTTCAGGTAGTTGTAGCCGGCCTGCGTCATGCGCGAAGTCGGAATCGCATTGTTTGCGAAGGCTGCGCAGGTAAGAGGATCGTAGATCGTGCCCTTGGCCCCGGCAGTGGTACTGCAATTAGTGACGGGATTGTAGGGAACCGTGGTCGTAATGGTGCTGCCGCTCGAGAGCAGTTCCGAGAAGTCGCCAGTACGCATCAGAGCCGTCGGCACGGTCTCGAAGGTCTCGCCTTCAGGAGCCTTGGAGCGGGACCCCTGGTAGTCCACAAACCCGAAGAGCTTATCCTTCAGGATGGGGAATCCGAAGGTTCCGCCGTACTGCGCGCGGTGGAACGACGGAGCCGCAGTTGTCGGGCTGAAGTAGTTGGGGCTGGCGTCGAAGATCTTGTCGCGATCAAAGAAGAAGGCCGAGCCGTGATACTCATTGGTGCCCGACTTGATCGAGCTCTGCACGATCGCGCCGCCGGCGCGGCCGAACTCGGCCGGAGCCATGGAGGTGTTAACGCGGAACTCTTCCGTCGCCTCGACCGGCGGGAAGAAAATGATGGTGTTCACCAGAGCATCATTGTTGTCCAGGCCGTCGAGCTCGAAGTTGTTGGCCTGGGCACGTGTGCCGTTTACCGAAAGAGCAGCCGAACCGGTATCGCTGTTACGCCAGGTCTCGGAATTACCGTTGGCGCCTGCCGCATCGGAGCCATACGCGCCGCGCGTCACACCCGGCACCAGAACCGCCAGCTGGGTAAAGTTGCGGCCGTTCAGAGGCAGCTCGGTGATCTGCCGTCCCTGCACGACTTCGCCCGTCGAGGAAGTGGTCGTGTCGATCAATGAAGCCGCGTCGGTCACCGTCACCGTCGTGGTCACCTCACCGGGGTTGAGCTTGAAGTTGAGCGCCTCCACCTGCGAGACCTGGATCTCGAAGCTCTGCTCCTGGGATTGGAAGCCCTGGGCCTGCACGTCAGCCTTGTAGTGGCCGCGAACAATCGCGTTGAAGGTGAAATTGCCTGCCGCGTCCGAAACGACCTTGGTCGAGATGCCAGTGTCCGTGTCGGTCAGCGTCACTGCGGCACCGGGAATCGCCGCGCCTGTGTTGTCCAAAACCGAGCCCTGGATGCGCCCGGTATCCGTCTGCGCCTCGAGCCGGCTGCATAACGGCATTGCCAGCACCAGCCCGAGAATGAAGGCGATGGTCCGGCGATGACCGGCCCGCCCTGTCTTGAATGGATGGAACATAGTGTTTCGATTGCCTCCAAATGCTGGCGGAAGACCTTATATCCGCCAAACGTCGCCCACTACACTCCCCCCGCATAAGTCCCCGCAATGCACCATAAGTCTTTTGTTTGTCCCTCCGGCATCACGCACAAAGGTCTTTATTTTGTGTGAGATAAATTGCAACATCAACTACCTTATCCAGCCTTTGGATAGAAATTTCCCTCCCCTGAGGCAATTTATTCCCGCTTCTGAAGCTCCCACTCCAGGCTGGAATTCCGGACGGGTGGGTTAAAATCTGTGTTGCTCTTATGCTTGTAGTCCGGACATCCCGCGTCAGCTTCGGTCTTTTTGAGGCCGATTTGAAGACAGGTGAGATATGGAAGGCCGGACGCCGGATCAAACTCCAGAGCCAGCCCTTCAAAGTTCTTGCCATGCTGCTGGAGCATCCCGGCGAGGTCATCTCCAAGGAAGAGCTGCAGGAACGCATCTGGGGACAGGACACAAACGTCGAGTTCGAGCACTCGCTCGCTACCGCTGTCAACCGCATCCGTGACGCTCTCGGCGACTCCGCCTCCAACCCTCGCTTTATCGAGACGCTTGCCCGCCGCGGATACAGATTCATTGCCCCGGTGACCTGGCTTGAAGCTGCTCCGGCCAACTCGCAGTCATCCGAATCTCCCGGCACCTCGGAAATGCTCTCCGAGCCTGCGATTCTGATTGCGCCTGCCGAGCATCCAGCGCCTGCACCGTCGCCTGCTCCGGCAGAGTCGCACGGAACGCCATCACGGCGCCTGTCCGCCATTCCTGCGCGCAACCTATATATAGGAATTGGCCTGGCAGCCGCTCTCGGCATCTTTCTCGGCTTTGCCTGGGGAACGCGGAATACGCCCTCGCCTCTGCCCCGCATCATCCAGCTCACGGACTCCGGCACGATTGTTCCCACCGGCTCGACCATCGAGATTCCGCCCGCCTCTGTCACGGACGGCGTACAGATTTACACCTCGGTCGTCAGCAGCGGCCAGGGTGTTCTCGCCCGTATTCCCGTCGGAGGCGGTGACGCTCAGCCGCTCCGCGTCCCGCAACAGGTTCTTACCGCCTCACTCGGCGATATCTCCCCCGACCACACCGAACTTCTCGTCAAAGGGCATCTCTCCACAGAGGCGGAAGAGCCGCTCTGGATCGTTCCTGTCGGCGGTGGCTCGGCCTTCCGGGTCTCGAATGTGCTGGCGCACGATGCCACCTGGATGCCCGACGGCAAGAGCATCCTCTATGCCACCGGCAGCCAGCTGATGACCGTCCGCCTGCAGGATGGTGCCGTTTCACCATTCACAACGCTTTCCTCCGGACGCGCCTTCTGGATGCGCTGGTCGCCAGATGGCAGCCTCCTGCGCTTTACCGTCGTCGATCCTGTCAGCCACGCGACCTCGCTCTGGCAGCTCGCAACGGGCAGCCATCAACCACGTAAACTGCTTGATTCCTGGAAGATAGCGGCGAATCCCTGCTGCGGCACATGGACCGCGGACGGCAAATATTTCGTATTCCAGGCCATCTCCGACGCCGGCTCCGATCTCTGGCGTCTCGACGGCGCTTCCCTCGAACGCCCCTACCGGATCACCGCAGGACCGCTCGGCTTTGGTGGCCCCGTTGCCGATCGCTCGGGCGGACGCATCTACTTTCTCGGCACCGACTCACGCTCCCAGCTTTTTGCCTTTGACACGCATCGCAATGCCCTGTTTCCGGAACCGGACTTCCTTTCCGGCGCCATACGCCTGGCTTTCTCGCGTGACCACCAATGGGTGGCCTGGACAGACTCCCATGACCGGCTCTGGCGTGCCCGTGCCGACGGCTCCGAGCGCATCCAGCTCACCCCAAATTCCCTTCATGTCTTCCTGGCTACCTGGTCCCCGGATGGTCAGCATCTGGCCGCGATGGCTGCCGAACCTCGCCAGCCCTGGAATATCTACATTCTCAGCTCGGATGGAGGCAGCCTTGTTCCGCTACTCCACGAGAACCGCAATGCGGCCGATCCCTCATGGTCTGCCGACGGCAAATCCCTGGTCTTTGGCCGCGTCGACGATCTGATGGGCCGCGAAAATGCCCCCCGCAGCCTGGAAATCGTCGATCTTGCTACGAATAAGACCATGACCATCCCGCATTCCGATGGTCTATTCAGCCCGCGCTGGTCTCCCGATGGCCGCTACATCTCTGCCATCACCCTCGATCAGCAGAAGCTGATGCTCTACGACACCCTCACCCGCACCTGGACCACGCTCGCAAATTCCTCGGTCGCCGATCCAGCCTGGTCCACGGACAGCCATGCCGTCTACATCCACGCCTTCATGGCCGAGGGGCAGCCGGTCTACCGCGTCAGCGTTCCGGATGGGCACATGGAGCGGGTGACGAACCTCGTTGGCCTGCAGGCAGCGCATCCCGCCGACTACTATTTCTGCGGCCTCACCCCGGATAATTCGCCGCTTGTCCGTGTCCGCTTCTCGGCCGGCGATCTCTATTCGCTCGACCTCGAAGCGCACTGACCCCTGGCCCCGCACGCGCCCAGATCATCGCTCAAATTACTGATTTTTCGACAGATATCACGTGATAATCTTTTGACCGAGTCAGGAGCGCCAGTGCATTGCGGCCATCTCCTCCGCAGCGTTCTTCTTCTCGGCATGCTGCGCCCTCGAACCCTGCTGTCCTGCCTGCTTCTCTCCGCGTCGCTGGCCTGCGCCCAATCCCAGATCCAGTCGCACGCTCTTTCCAACGGGATCGAATTCTCTGCCAACGGCACGACGCTGCGCATCGTCGCTCTCCGCGACGACATCCTTCGCGTGCGCGAGTCCCACGATGCTCCGCTCCCCGAAGATGCATCCTGGGCCGTGCTCACCCCATCCCGCACCGCACAGGTCGCCGTCACGCCGCAGCCCGATGGCTTCGAAACGCAGAGCCTGCGCGTATCGGTCACTCCCGATCTCCGCATCACGGTGAGCGATCTCGAGGGGCACATCCTCCAGCAGGACTCCGAACCTGTCCGCTGGGATGGCACCCGTTTTCGCATCTCCAAAGAGAAGGCGCTGGATGACCACTTCTTCGGCCTCGGCGATAAGCCCGGCCCGCTCGACCGCGCCGGGCAAAGCTATGTCATGTGGAACACCGACAGCTTCGGCTGGCAGGAATCGACCGACCCCATCTACAAGAGCATTCCCTTCTTCCTCGAATTTCACGAGGGCCGTGCTCTCGGCGTGCTCTTCGACAACACCTGGCGCACGTATTTCGATTTCGGCCATGAGATGCCGGACACCTACTCCTTCGGCGCACCCAACGGTCCCATCGACTATTACCTGATGTATGGCCCCGCGCCGAAGCAGGTGGTCGAGGACTACGCCTGGCTCACCGGCCCCACGCCGCTGCCGCCGCTCTGGGCGCTCGGCTTCCAGCAGTCGCGTTACAGCTATGAGACCGAGACGCGCCTGATGCAGGTCGCGGACAGGCTTCGCGCCGACCATATCCCCGCCGATGCGCTCTATCTCGACATCGATTACCAGGTGAAGAATCGTCCCTTCACCGTCAACACCGAGGCCTTCCCCAACTTTCCGGCCATGGTGAAGAAGCTCAGCGACGATCACTTCCACCTCGTCGTCATCACCGACCTGCACATTGCCGATCTCCCCAACCAGGGCTATGCCCCCTATGACAGCGGCGTGGCCGGCGATGAGTTTGTAAAAAATCCGGATGGCTCGAACTATGTCGGTCCGGTCTGGCCCGGTCCATCCGTCTTTCCCGACTTCACTCGCCAGAAGAGCCGCCAGTGGTGGGGCACGCTCTATAAGCAGTTCGTCGCTGACGGCGTAGCCGGCTTCTGGAACGACATGAATGAGCCTGCGGTGTTCCGCTATCCGACGAAGACCATGCCCGATGACGTGCAGCATCGCATCGACGAGCCCGGCTTCACGCCGCGCACCGCGAATCACCTCGAGATTCACAACGTCTACGGCATGGAGAACTCCCGCGCTACCTACGATGGCCTGCTTGCGCTGCGTCCCGATGAGCGCCCCTTCGTGCTGACCCGCGCCAGCTATGCCGGCGGCCAGCGCTATGCCGCCACCTGGACCGGAGACAACTCCTCCACCTGGAATCATCTGCGCCAGACCGTCCCGCAGATCCTCAACCTCGGCCTGAGCGGCTTTGCCTTCTCGGGCGCCGATGTAGGCGGCTTCGCCGGCTCGCCGTCGCCGGAGTTGCTCACCAAGTGGCTCGAGCTTGCCGCCTTCCAGCCCATCGATCGCGATCATGCCGCCAAAGGCACACGCGACCACGAGCCTTGGGTCGACTGCCCGGAGCAGGAAGCGATCCGCAAGCGCTACATCGAGACCCGCTACCGGCTGATGCCCTATCTCTACTCCGTGGCGGAAGAGACCTCGCGCACCGGCCTGCCCATCGACCGGCCGCTCTTCCTCGAATTCCCCAACGCCACCAGCGATGGCCATCCCTTCGACCTTGATGCCGGAAGCGAGTTCCTGCTTGGCTCGGAGCTGCTGATCGTGCCCAACCCGTCGCCGGAAGAGGTTGCGCCCTACGAAGTCCACCTGCCACCCGGCACCTGGTATGACTTCTGGACCGGCGAGCGCATCGACCGCCGCGGCCAGGCTTCGGGCCTTGATCTTGAAAAGCGCGATGACCTACTTGCACAGAAGCCGCTGATGCTCACACCCAGGCTCGACACCCTGAATGCCTATGTACGCGGCGGCAGCATCCTGCCCATGGCGCCGGTCACTCAGAGCACCGATGTCACGCCTCAGGGACCGCTCACGTTGCGCGTCTATCCCGACTTCGCCACCGGGCAATCCTGCCAGGGAGAGGTCTACACCGACGATGGGCATAGCTTCGCGTACCGGCAGGGCGCGTATCTGCGCGAACGTTTCACCTGTTCAGTGAATGCCGACGGCTCACTGACGCTGCGCGAGACCGCACACGAAGGCAGCTACCAGCCCTGGTGGAAATCCTTTCACGTTGAGGTCTACGGCTGGCAGCCGCATCAGAAGACAGTCGAACTCGCATCCGGCCATGCCGCGCTCCAGCAGCATGACGGCGTCGTCTCGACTGAGATCCCTGATACCGGAACGAATCTCACCGTGACTCTGCGTTAAAACAAAGCGGCGTTCTCCTCATCGAGAACGCCGCTTTTTCTTTCTTCACATCTGCTTGCTAAAACAGGTTCATCTGGTTCTCCAGAACCGCGACCGGCATCTCCTCCACAAGCCTCATCTGCATTCGCTCCGCTGGAAGAATCCTTAACAAGTGAACCGGTGAACGCTGCGATGTGGCCAGGTACTCGTCATAGTCCCGAGGCTCGAGAAATGTCGTCATGCGGTCGTGAATCCTTGCCACAGTCTCATTCGGCTCACCGGTCAGGATCGCGAAGCTCCGCTCCATCTGCGCGGTCTTCGGGTTCTTCCAGAGCCGCCACACCGCTGCCATGCCGAACGGCTCCTGCCCCTTCAGCGTGATCTCATACTTCGGCCGCTTTCGTCCGCGCGGCGCAGGATCGCCTTCCCCACCTGCCACGCTCTGCCACTCGAAGACCGCATCCCCCGGCACGATCGCACGCCCATAGGCAAAGGACTCGCCCCAGAAACGCGAACCGGCGATGCCCTCTGCCCGCGCGTTGATCAACAGCCGGTCCGGCATTGCCAATCCCCAGCGCATCACCTCCATGCGCCGCGCACCGCGCTCATCGGTAAAGACCACGGGCTGCATTGATTGCGGCCGCAGGTCTTCTCCTGCCTCGAACTCGCTCTCCTCTATACCCGCATCTACCGCAAACATCTCCGCAATCCGCTGCTTATCCGACTTCCGCTTATATCGTCCGCACATCCGTGCTGCGCTTCCCTTCCCATCTCATCTCTTTTTCATTCTTTCGTATCCGCCTCTGAAAAAAGAGAAGGCCGCCCCGGCAAATGCCGGAGCGGCCGTATTTTTTGCAGATATTACTCCTGCCAGCCTCCGCCGAGCGCGTCATAGAGGGTTACCAGAGACAACGCCTCATTCTGCTGCGCCGTCACCAGATTCAGCTGTGCGGAGTAGAGCGTCGCATCGGTGGTCAGCACTTCCAGGTAGCTGGTCGCTCCGCCCTGATAACGCATCCGCGCCAGGCGCGAAGCGTCTTCAGCCGATGCCACCAGCCTCTCCTGCTGCTCACGCGTCGCGCGCGTTTTGTTCACGGTAATCAGTGCGTTCGAGACATCGCGGAAGGCGCCCTTGATGGTCTTCTGATAGTTCAGCACCATCTCTTCCTTCTGCGCCTTGGCAAGATTCAGCTGCCCCTTCAGCTTGCCGCCTTCGAAGATTGCCTGCGTCAGAGAACCGATACCGTATACCGTATGGCCGCCTGGATCGAAGAGATTCGACCATTCGTCGCCACCCAGGCCAGCCGAAGCGCTGATGGAGAGCTGAGGGAAGAACTGTGCCTTGGCCACGCCGATCTGCGCATTGGCATTGATGAGCTGCTCTTCCGCTTCGAGGATGTCCGGACGCCGCTCCAGCAGCTGTGAAGGAATGCCCGTCGGCAGAGCCTGCGGCACTGGATCGAGCGCATGCGGATCGGTATGGGCCACCGTGCCGGGGTCCTGCCCAAGCAGCAGCCGCAGAGCATTCTCCTCTTCCTGGATCTGCTGCTCGAGCTGCGGAATCTCGGAGGTCGCGGTATACAGCGACTCCTCGGCCTGCCGCAGATCAGAGAGCGGAGAAGAGCCGCCGTCAGTGAGCCGCTTGGTCAGATCCACGGACTGCTGACGAATCTTGACCGTCTCCTGCGAGATCTCCAGCTGCCGGTCCAGTGCACGGATGGTGAAGTAGGCGGTTGCCACCTGCTGCACGACAGACATGCGCACAGCGCGCTGCGCCCACACCTGTTGCAACAGCGTGGCGCGTGCGCCTTCCGTTGCCCGGCGATACTGTCCCCAGAAATCCGGAGTCCATGCCGCCGAGAAGCTGAAGCTGCCATCGGCAAGCGGGTTGGAGCCGACTTGGTTGCCGAGCGAATTCGGCAGCTCTGCTCCCAGGCCCGTGCCTCCGCCGGAGAGCGTCGGAAACTCTGCCGCCCGCGTGATCTTCACCTGCGCCTGCTGCTCGAGCACCCGCTTGGCTGCGATCTGCACATCGTAGTTATTCTTGAGCGCCGTCCGAATCAGATCCTGCAGCTCCGGCTCCTGAAACACCGTTGCCCAGTTCTGGTCTCCGACCGACGCCGTCTGCGCGGCATCTGTCACCGCGTTGTCCGCCCCGCGATACGCAGGCGGCGGAGCCACCTGCGGTCGCTTGTAGTTCGGACCCACCATGCAGCCTGCCAGCCACACGCTCAGCAGCGCCGCGGCACCTGCACTTACCATCGCCTGGCTTTTCGTTCTCACGCGTGGCCTCCTTCGACCTTCGGTCCGTTGCTGGGGTCTCCGTGCGGAAACTCCGGCGGATGCGTCGAATCCATCGTGGTGTTCTTTCCGCCATGCTTGCTGAAGCGGTGCGACAGGAACTCGACCACGGCGAAGGTCACTGGAATCATCACAATTCCGAAGATCGTCGCAATCGTCATACCGCCGATCACCACCGTGCCCAGGATGCGCCGCGAACCTGCGCCCGAGCCTGTCGCCGTCCACAGCGGCAAGCAGCCGAAGATGAACGCAAACGCCGTCATCACAATCGGACGGAACCTCAGCCTCGCGGCTTCCAGCGCCGACTGCGCAATGCTCTGGCCTGCGCGATACTTCACCACCGCGAACTCGACGATCAGGATGGCATTCTTCGCCGAGAGACCGATTAGCATGACCAGACCGATCGTAGCGAAAATGTCATTCTCGAACGAGCGCATCGTCAGCGCGAGATACGCGCCTAAGATTGCGACCGGGGTGCTGAGCAGTACGCTGAAGGGCAGCGTCCAGCTCTCGTACAGCGCAGCCAGGATCAGGAAGACGAACAACAGGGAGAGTCCGAAGACCGCCCACGCCGGCACGCCCTGAGCAGCCTGCTGCTCCTGGAAGCTCATGCCCTGGTAGGCATAACCCATGCCCGGCGGCATCGTCTGCTTGAAGACCTCTTCCAGCGCCGCTCGCACCTGTCCCGAGCTGTAACCCGGAGCGCCGGTGATGTTCAGCTGCGCCGCTTCGTACTCGTTGAAGCGCAGGATAAACTCCGGTCCGGTGATCTTCTTCACGTGCACCAGCGCGCTCAGCGGCACCTGGCTGCCGTTCGCACTCGGCACGTAAAACTGACCGATATTGTCGATGTTCGTACGGGTATTGCCTTCGGCTTCCACATAGGTCTGCCACTGGCGGCCGAAGCGGTTGAAGTAGTTCACCAGATAGCCGCCCATGAAGGTCTGCATCGTGGTGTAGATGTTGCCGAGGTCGACCTGCTGCTCCATTGCCTTTTCACGATCTACGTCGGCATAGAGCTGCGGCACGGCCGGCAGGTACGACGGCATCGCCGCCGCGATCTCCGGACGCTTCGAAACAGCGCCAAGGAACGCATACAAGTTCTTCGTCAGGAACATCGGGTCATCGTTACCCGAGCGATCCTGCAGAATCATCGTGACGCCACCCGAGGTACCGATACCCGGAATCGCTGGAGGCGGGAAGGAGAAAGCGAGACCGCTGCCAATGCCCATCAACTTCCGTTGAATCGTTGCCTGAATCGTCGCCAGCTGCTCTTCCTTTGACTTTCGCGTGTCCCACGGCTTGAGCGAGACGAAGAAGAAGCCGGCGTTTGTGCTCTGTGTCTGTGTCAACAGGCTGAAGCCGTTAACCTGCACGACGCCTGCAATGCCCGGAGTGCTCAGCAGTGCATCGCTGACCTGGAGGCCGGTGGCATCCGTTCTCTGCAAGGACGAAGCGTCAGGCAGCTGCGTCATGACAAAGAGGTAGCCCTGATCTTCCTGCGGGATGAAGCCGGAAGGAAGCTTGCCACCCATGAATACAGCCACCACAGCAATGATGGCCAGCGCCAGCATGGCAAAGCCGGACTTGTGAATCAGCACACCGGAGGTGTGCACGAAGCGATCCGTCGTGCGGCCGAAGAAGCGGTTAAACCAGTCGAAGAAGTGCTTGAGCGGTCCCGGCTTACGTTCCTTGTCCTTCGGCTTGAGCAGCAGCGCAGAGAGCGCCGGGCTCAGCGTCAGAGCATTGAAGGCTGAGATCAACACCGAGATCGCGATGGTGATCGCGAACTGCTGATAAAGCCGGCCGGTGATACCCGGGATAGCCGCCGTTGGGATGAACACTGCGGCAAGGATCAGCGCGATGGCCACGACTGGGCCACCCACCTCCTCCATTGCCTTGATGCTCGCATCCTTCGGCGTCATGCCCTCGTCGATATGGTGCTCGACCGCTTCCACCACGATGATCGCGTCGTCGACGACGAGACCGATCGCCAGCACTAATCCGAACAGCGATAGCGTGTTAATCGAAAAACCGAGGAAGGGGAAGATGATGAATGTGCCGATCAGCGATACCGGCACCGCCATCAGCGGAATGAGCGTAGCGCGCCAGCCTTGCAGGAAGACGAACACCACCAGGATCACAAGTCCCAGAGCGAGGAACAATGTGATCACAATTTCGTGGATACCGGCGGTAACGGCCAGCGTCGTATCCAGCGGCACGTCGTAACGCATACCCGCCGGGAAGGTCGTAGACAGCTCCGCCAGCTTCTTGCGTACGCCGATTGCCGTCTGCACGGCATTCGCGCCCGGCAGCTGATACACCGCGAGGACACCGGAAGGAGCCTTGTTGTAGCGCGCCGTCAGGTTATAGACCTGCGTGCCCAGCTCGACACGCGCCACGTCGCGCAGATGCAGCACAGAACCATCTGCATTCGCACGAATGACGATGTTGCCGAACTCCTCCGGCGTTACCAGTCGGCCTTGTGTGCGTACCGTGTAGGTAAACTGCTGGCCGTTCGGCACCGGCTCGCCACCGATCTGACCGGCGGGGTACACATTGTTCTGTGTCTGCAGTGCGTTGATGACATCCGTCGCCGTCACACCCAGCTTGGCCAGCTGATCCGGCTTGACCCACACGCGCAGTGCGTACTGACCTCCAAAGACCTGGATGCGTGAGACACCCGGAACACGCGTGAGTTCGTCCTGCAGGTTGATGATCGCGTAATTCGTCAGGAAATCCGCGCTGTAGCGATTATCCGGAGCGCTGAGGTTCACCAGCATCAGCGGCGAAGTCAACGACTTCTGCACCGTGATACCGGCCTGCGTCACCACCGAAGGGATTTCGCCCTGAATCTGCGATACGCGGAGCTGCGACAGAACCTGATCGATATCAGGATTCGTCTTTACGTCGAAGTCCACGTACACGGTCGACTGACCGTTGTTCGCGTTGACCGAGTACATGTACAGCATGTTGTCCACGCCGTTCATCTGCTGCTCGATCGGCGTCGATACTGCCTGTTCCAACGTCTTCGCATCCGCACCCGGATACGTCGACTGCACCATGATCTCCGGCGGCACAATATCCGGATACTGCGCCGTCGGAAGCGTCGCCAGCGACACGGCTCCAATAATCACCGTGAGAATCGCAATGACGATGGCCACAATCGGCCGGCGAATAAAAAATTTCGACATGAACTATCTCCCGGCTCCCTGCGAGCCCGTCATCGATGTCACAGCCGGCGGCTCTCCCTGGTGAGGACTGACCGGCACGCCTTCCTTCAGCTTCTGCAGGTTGTCCAGAATGATCTTCGTTCCCGGCGTGAGACCGCCCGTCACGATCCAGTTATTGCCATACTGCGGTCCGAGCGTCACGTTCACCACGTGTACCGTGCCCTGCGGGCTGACTGTGTACACCTGCTCGATGCCCTGGAGCTCCTGCACTGCAAGCTGCGGCACGAGCAGCACATCGTGCTGTACTTCGGTCTCAGCCGAGACACGGCCGAATTGCCCCGGACGCAGGACATTGCCCGGATTCGGGAAGGCCGCCGCAATGCGGATCGCGCCAGTCTGCTGATTCATCTGGCGATCGACAAAGACGATCTTGCCCGGGTGGTCGTACTTCTGGCCGTTGGCCAGCGTAAGGGTCAGCGGCATCTTCGAATCCAGCAGGTCCGTGCCCTTCTGCTTCGCCCGCTCCACCAGCCCGAGATACTCGCTATCGCTGATCGAGAAGAAGACCTTGATGGGATCGAGTGTCGAGACCGAGGTCAGTGTCGACTGCGTGCTCACCAGGTTGCCCACCTGCGTTGTCGCAGCGCCGGCGATGCCGGTGATGAGCGAGCGCACCTGAGTGAAGCCCAGATTGATCTTCGCCGTCTGCAGTGAGGCCTGCGCAGCTTCAATCGAAGCCTTTGACGCGGCGACCGACGCATCGTCCTGCAACAGGGTCTGGTTTTCGGTATCGAGCTGGCTCTGCGCAATCGCCTTGGCGGCGGCCAGCGGCGTGTCGCGGTTTACGTTGATTTGCGCCAGCTCACGCGCGGCCAGCGACTGTGCCAGCTGCCCCTTGGCCTGGTCCACCTGCGCCGCTGCCTGATCGACCGAAGCCTGGAAGGGCCGTGGATCGATATGGAACAGAATCTGCCCCTTCGAGACCACCGAGCCTTCCTTGTAGTCCTGGCTGATCAGGTAACCGGTCACCTGCGGCTGAATCTGCGCGTTGGTGTAGCCGTCCAGCGTACCGACCCACTCGCCTTTCAGGTTCACGTCCTGCTGCTGCGCCTCGGTCACGGTCACCGGCACCGGTCCCATCGCCGGCGCTGCTGCGCCCTTCGACTGGCATCCGGCCAGCCCAAGCAGCGAAGCCGCGCAGGCTCCCAGCACAAGGCTCCGGTACAGAAAATCCCGATCCCCTCTCATAACCTCACGGGGCATTACTGGCGACATGGCTGGTCTCCTTGCTTTTTTGTCGAATAAAACATACATGGATGTATCGTTAGAAGAGATTCACAAACTGGCCCTGCGATGCAGAGAATTCTCTGCATTCGTGCGAAATGTGAGTAAAAACGGAGCTGAAAGACCATGCCGCGGCCCGCGAAACACCCCGCCACTGCTACTGACACGACTTCCGCAACACCTGTCAAAAAACAGGAGCGGGCGATTCAGACTCACCAGCACCTGATCAACGCGGCCCGCCGGGTCTTCGCCCGTGATGGTTTCGCGCAGGCTCGGCTTGAGGATATCGCTGCCCTTGCCGGCAAAACCCGCGGCGCGTTCTACGCCAACTTCCGCGATAAGGAAGATGTCTTCATCGCCATTATCGAAGACGACTTCAACCGCTATAAGAAGGAATTTCTGCGCAATCTCAGCCGCGCTCAGTCTATCGAAGAAAAGCGTGAAGCCTTAGCTCAGCATTTATACAAGGTCATCTGTGATGAGCAGCGCGTCCTGCTCATGCTGGAATTCAAAATGTACGCCATCCGCCATCCGCGGAAAAAGAAGCGCCTTGCCAATATCCATCACGCCATCTGCGCCCGCTTCAGCGAGGGCGAGATGAGCGAGTACCTCGGAGAATTCGAACATAAGACCGGCCTTGAGAAGCGCCGCGAGACGGCTCGCGTCTCCGCTGCCATCGATGGGCTCGCCATCAACCGTCTCTTCGACCCCGAAAGCTTCAGCGAAGAGCGCGTCCTGAATCTTCTGCGCGCTGTCGCTGCCGAACTCCTCACCTGTTAAAACTTTCCTGCGAACCTGCGAAAAACGGCTGCTACCGAACTCCGTTACTCGAGCGTCCCTTCGAGCCACGTACCCAGCTTCGCCGCATGCAGCCGCACGCCGACAAAGAACTGCCCGAAGAGCGCATACTCCGCGCTCACCTTATCGAAACGCATCTCGTAGATCAGCTTTTTGAAGACCACCGGATCATCGGCAAAAAGATCCACGCCCCATTCCCAGTCATCGAAACCGATGGAGCCTGTAATGATCTGCCGCACTACATCCGCATAACGCCGCCCGATCATGCCGTGCTCGTGCATCATGCGCCGGCGATCGTCCATTGACTCCGTGTACCAGTTCACCGTCTCGCTGCGCTTGCGGTCCATCGGATAAAAGCACACATACTGCGCCGGCGGAATCGCCGGAAACAGCCGGGGAGCCATCGCTCCGCCCTGCCGCGCCGCCTGTTCTTTCACCTGAGCAGCCCACTCCGGTGTCCCCGGCTCAAACCCCTGCTCGGCCAGCGCCGCATAGGTCTTCGCCGACGACTCATACAGCCCCAGCTCGACCACGGAAAGATAAGAATGTGCCGGCTGCAGATAGGCAAACAGCCGCGTCTGCGCCAGCGCCAGCTCCGCCCGATTCAAATCCGCGAACGAATCGCGGAAGTGCATCAGCATCAGGTCGCCTTTGTGCCCCAGCTGCGAGAAGATCGCCGACTGATTCGGATGCCCTTCACTCGCACCCTGCTCCCAGCTCGACAGCAGCGCTGCGAATTCCGCGCCGATCTCGGCACGCTCTCCCGCGCTCAGCTTCCGCCAGCCGCTCCAGTCGAAACGGAACATCTGGTGCAACACACTCGAGCCTTCCAGGGTTATCGGAACCAGCGGTAACTCAGCCAACGTACATCCTCCTTCGCCGCAGGCATGCGCCTGCGCTCCCCTTCATGATACCGGCACGCTTCCGTCCCATTGCAGACGACCCGGAACCACATACGGCGCGTCTGCGCCTACAAGATGAGAACAGTATAGGCGAATAAAAAGCAAATATGTCAACCAGGACATCATACTTCCCGATACTCCTCAAGACGCAAGAGGCTAATCCAGCATGCGGACAGTGCGATGCGATCCCGCCAGAGCCGTGACCAGGAGCACGATCAATCCGGCGCTGAGAAACGTAGCCGCGACGCTGGCCTTCAGGACAATGCCAACAAGCGCAAGTGAAAATGGCATCAGCCCCACGGATGCGATCGGGCAGATTCCTCTTCCCGTCCTCGCGGAACAAATGGTGCATTCGCTGCTGATCAGCTATCGAGCCAATGCAGCGTTATTCCGGGCGATCCGAAAGTTCGCGCAGGAGAGCCTCAATCAGGACTTCCGCAGAAAGGTCGCACGCCTCGAGGCACGCTCGTTCGAGAGACTGGTGGATATGTTCCTGGCTTCTACCTAGGCACATCGTGATGGTCGGAGCCACTTGAGCGCTTGGCATCGATCTATGCATCGACTTGCCTCCCGCCTCACTACCACCGCATCCTGCATCGATTTAAGCTCAGAGTTCGCTGCGATATGCCAGCTCTTCGCTAGCCTGAAACATCGTGAAATCCGGCTGGACACATCACGCTGAATACCACCGCAACTCATACTCCTTTCAACCGAGCATGAGATAGCGGAGCACCGGGACTTCTAAACTGTAAGAGGTTCCGGTGCTGTTGCTTCTGACTTCGCCTCTTCAGCAAACATACGTTCGCGGAGTCGAACCATGGGACGCTCAATCAAATTAAAGGACAATACTGCAGCAAGAAATGCCAGCGGTATATTGAACGGGGCTCTCTGGACGAGGAAAGTCGAATCTGGCGTGAGAAACAGCTGCTGCCACAAGTAAAGGCTGTAGGAGATAGTACCCACCCACGCAAGCGGGGTGAAATTCAAAGCTTTTCCGGCGATCGATTTTGGATTTGATATGACATACAGCAGCAAAGCCATAACTGCGATTCCGACAATGCTATCCCTGCAGGTGCGAAAAGCAAGACCGTCAGCGATGAACGGCTTTGCGGAGGAGACACAGAATGCAATGACCAGAGCCAGCACACAGATTGCACCAGCATAGCGGCTCCGTAACCATCCCTGAAGCCTCTCCGACCTCCAATAGAGAGCAGCAAGGCATCCACACATCAATACATCAAAGCGTCCAGCAAACAAGAAATAACAAATATGATGGAACAGGTGCGATCCCGGCATAGGGAATAAAGCACGTGCCGCGGGCACCAGTAGAAGCATTGCGAAGGCTACCCGCCGTGCGTAACGCAGACTCATAAACGCTACCACCGCCGGCCAAAACAGATAAAACTGCTCCTCTACCCCAAGTGACCATGAATGCGCCAGATACCAATTCCAATCATGGAAGTTATAAATCCAGGTGTAAGTGGCAGCGTGAATCAGGTCCCGCCTAGTCGCGTTAAAAATGCCTAGAGCTGACAGGATCGCGACCACGGCAATCAGCGTATAGTAAGCAGGAAAAATCCGGAAGAATCTCCGAATATAGAAATCCTTGAGGCTAATGCACCCGTTTTTTTCTCGTTCCCGGAGAAGAAGATAAGTAATCAGGAATCCGCTGATTACAAAGAATACCTCTACACCAAACTCTCCATTTCCGAGCGTCGCATAGAGCAACTTAACAGCGAACGAGCGATGCGTTCCAGACTCATGCCCCATGAAGAAATGATCAAAGATGACCAAAATGATTGAAATCGCACGTAGACCATCGAGCGATGGGATGCGCTTTCTTTGAGCAGTAATTTCCTGGTTCTGTACGACAATCCCTCTTGCCATAATTGCCCTCTGATCTTTAGGGTACGGCGATTGTAGCATTAAGAACTTAATAATATTAAGAACTTATAGGGTTATCTTCCCGGCAATCATACGCCTAGTTCCCTTGGACAAGCTGCATCGTACAGTATTCATGGCATTTCAATCATGTCATTCGAATACAGGTAAACACTCAGATAGCAAAGAGAATTGCTTTGTGCCGTGTGTACAACTCGGCGTCGAACTACGGTGAACGAACCAGAATTTCCGTTAAGGATATAGCAATACGCAGACTCCGCTCCAGATTACGACCAGCCAAGCCAACTTTATCCATTTGCGAATATGTGAGCCGTTTGCTTCCCGAATGGAGTATGCGAACGTCGACCAAGTTTCGCATGTCTCGGTCTCAGAATTAGCTCAACGTGTGCTCGACTCACATGGCAAGCGTGTTTTTCTCGCAGAGCACGGCGAGATGAGCGTCGAGCGCTAACCATCCGGAGGCATCCGAAGAGCATCGCGCAGGAGACAGTCTGCAACCCAAGACAGTGCATGGCATCCGGGGCGATACTGGTGACGAAAACACCTTTATGCGAACTTTCAACTGAGTATGGTATTTTGTGGATACGGCGTTGCTATACATTTCCCATTGCTTTACACGCACTCCAATCGCGGTAAACTATACGGAAACTGTATTGCTGCTTCCTTTTGTGCCTTAGAAGCATCTTGGGCATTCACCTAAGCTATTTTATATAAAACGAAGAGCGGGAGTAGTTCAGTGGCAGAACGTCAGCTTCCCAAGCTGAATGTCGCCGGTTCGATCCCGGTCTCCCGCTCCAATCGCTTCACAGTCTTCTGACTCCCTTACAGCTTGGATCCGCCATCCGCCGGAATGCTCGCGCCGGTGATCCACCTTGCCTTGTCCGAGGCCAGGAAGGCGACTACGTCGGCCACATCCTCCGGCTTGCCGATCCGCTTCAGCGCCTGCAAAGACAGAGCCGTTTCCCGTCCAGCCTCGGTCTTCGTAAAGTTCGACATATCCGTATCGATGATTCCCGGCGCAACCGAGTTCACACGCACGCCGCGCGGGCCCAACATCGCCGCCCAGTTTTTTACCAGCGTCTCCAGCGCGCCCTTGGTCGAGGCATAGGCCATGATCGACGGATTCTCAACCACAGGCTTCCCTATGACCGTCCGCGCCACAACAGAGGTCACCACGATCACACTCGAGCCCTCGTCCAGCAGCGGCACCAGCTGCTGCATCAGGAAGAATGGCCCGCGCACGTTTGTTGCATACAGAGTCTCGAGATCCGCCGTCGTGTAGTCCTCGAGACGAGCTGCTTTGCTCACGCCGGCATTCAGCACCAGCACATCCAGGCGTTCGCCCACAATCGCGCGAACCCGCTCAGCCAGCGACTTCGCGCCATCCGCGCTCGCCAGATCCGCTCCCAGAGCCTCTGCCTCACCACCGTTGCCACGGATCGCCGCCACAACAGCTTCGGCCTCCTCCGCAGAGCGCCCATAGTGAACCAGCACCCGCGCACCCTCTGCCGCCAGAGCCAGCGCCGTCGCCCGCCCAATCCCGCGTGAAGCGCCTGTCACCAATGCCGTTTTTTTCTCAAGATTGCCCACAGTATTCACCTTTCTTCTCGAAACCGCTTTGTACTGCGCTTACGGCTTCTCTACCGTCTCCGCAGAGAAGCCGCTCTATGCGTCACACTCCGTGCATCACGCACGGGGATTATGCATTCGTGCCGCCGTCCACGGTCAGATTCGCGCCGGTAATGTAGCTGGACTCGGGGCTGGCAACAAAAGCCACCAGTGCCGCAACCTCGTCCACGTGTCCATAGCGCTTCAATGCCGTAACGGCCAGCTGCGGTTCAGCCCAGTCGCCGGCTGCCGGATTCAGGTCGGTGTCGATCGGTCCCGGCTGTACATTATTCACCGTGATTTTGCGCGCACCCACCTCGCGCGCCAGCCCCTGTGTGAACATCTTCACCGCGCCTTTCGTTGCCGAGTAGGCGGTGAGTCCCGGCGTCAATACGCGCTCGCCCACGCAAGAACCGATGGTGATGATCCGCCCACCGTCCGGCATATGCTTCAGCGCTGTCTGTGTGGCCACCAGCACGCCCCGCACGTTGATGCCGAAGACCTGGTCGATCTCCTCGAGCGTCGTCTCCACAAACGGTTTGGGTATCGCCGTTCCGGCGTTGTTGACCAGGATGTCAATGTGCCCGAAGGCCTTCGCAGCCTGCTCGACCGCGGCCATCACCGCCGCCGCATCCGCCGCATCGGCTTTTATTGCCAGAGCCTTGCGCCCGGCAGCCTCAATCGCCTTCACCACGGAATCGGCAGCAGCGGCATCGCGGGCATAGGTAATCACCACGTCCGCGCCATCGGCGGCCAGCCGTTTTGCAATCGCCGCGCCAATGCCGCGCGAAGCACCCGTCACCAACGCCACCTTGTCCTTGAGCTTTGCCATCATCTTTCCTCTTTCCCTTTGTGATTGCCGAGGTTTTAGTGCCGCATCTCTCTTGGCTGGAACCTCACAGCTAGAGATCAGATGGAATTCTCGGTCTGGCGATCATGCCATAGCGGGAATACAACTTATTCGTATCTGGAATAAAAACAACGGCAGGGGTTTGTTTTTACCTCATCGGTACAATGCCCTCAGGCATATCCACAGATTGAGAGCGGACCGCCCCGGCCGCAAGGAGAGAGCAGATGGACCGGTTTGCAGCCATGGAGATCTTCGTTCGCGTCGTGGATTCCGGCAGTTTTTCCTCGGTCGCCCGCGAACGCGGTATCGGTCAGCCTGCCGTCAGCAAACAAATTTCTGCGCTCGAAACCGAGCTCGGCACCGAGCTGCTTCACCGCAATACGCGTTCCATCGCGCTTACAGAAGCAGGTCGCGAGTTCTACCAGACCGCGCAGCGCATTCTCGACGAATTCGAGAGCACGACCTCACGCATCGGCCGCGGCCAGACCGCGCCGCACGGCCTCATCCGCGTCTCTGTGCAAGCCTCCTTTGCCCGCCTGCACCTCCTCACCAAGCTTGCGGCCTTTTTCGAGCGATATCCTGAAATCGTCCTCGAGTTCGGCTGTTCAGACGGTCTGTCCACGCTCATCGAAGACGGCTTCGATCTCGCTGTCCATTCCGGCCATCTCCCCGACTCCGATCTCGTCGCCCGCCGCTTCGCGCAGACCCGGATCGTCCTCGTCGCCACACCGCAATTTGTCATGCGTCACAGACTGCCTAAAACGATGGAAGACCTCCGCTCCCTGCCCGCGATCCCCCGCGTCGAAGGCGGAGCCATACAGCCATGGGAATTCGGTACTGACGCCACACAGCAGCGCTTTCTCCCCTCCGGAGTTTTCCGCACTGCGGACTTCGAGCAGCTGCGTATGGGCGTCCTCGAGCACCTCGGCATTGCGCAGGCACCGGCGTGGCTCTTTGCCGCAGAGCTGCGCGAAGGCACCGTCCTGCGCCTGCTGAGCAGCTACGAGCGCACCGTGCCCATCTCTGCCCTGCGTCCTGCCGGCCGCCGCGCTCCCGCGCGCGTCCGCGCACTCATGGACTACCTCGAAGAGACCTTCGCGCTCTGCACACAATTCAATCCAAGCCCCGCCGAGCTTATCGCAGCAAGCTGACCTGCACAAAGCATGCGCCGGACAACTCCCTGCAATCGCAATCACGGATGCGCAGCAGCAGCCTTCAGCCCGGCTTCGATTGCGGACCCAAGCTCTTCTCCCTGCAGATCCGGCCGCTGTTTCGCGAGCTCCTGCTGCGCAAGCTGGTAGTGATGCGAAGCCTTCTGCCATTGCTGCTGCATGGCCAGCACATCGGCCAGCTCGAGCTGCACGCGCGGAGAATCCGGGGCCAGGGCTTCAGCCTGCCGGGCAAGCCGCAGGGCCTCTCCAGGCTGCCCGCTATGCGCGAGCAGATCCGCGTGATGAACATCCACCCACGCTGAAGCGAGCGGTACGGCAAAGCTGCCTCGGTAGACGTATACGCCATCCTGCAGGATTGCCACAGGGTGGAGCGTGCGGAATGCATCGTAAGGATTGAGCGCACCATCGCCCGACTCCACGCCATCGAGATCGCTCTCACTGATCAACACCGTGCCATCGATCTTCGGAGGCACCTCCATCGGCAGGCTGAGCCACCAGAGCGCGCTCGGCGTCGGCAGCCGCTTGCACTCGACTCCATAATCCTGCGGCTGCACTGCGCCATCCGGGAAATAGGCAAACCAGCAGTTCGTGATGTGATTCCGGTCGAGGTATTGCTTTACGGTTTTGAGCTGCTGCCCCCAGTCGACATTCGAATCGCTCAGATAGCGCCGTACGGCAAGCGGGCCACCCCACGCTTCATTGCCATAAGCCATATACGCGGGAGCCACGCGCATCACGGTTACTACCTGCCACACCAGCAGCACGGCAGCAAGTACTGCCCATCCATGCCCGCGCCGCAACAGCATGGCCGCAGCAGCTCCTGCAATGAGGTAGAGGAAGGGATACATCGGCATCATGTGCCTTGCGCCGATGTCGAAGTGCGAAGTGGTGATCACCGCAAAATACACGCACACCGGCACCAGCAAAAAGACAAGCGCCTGACTGTATCTGCGTGCGGCATCACGCCACGCCATCAAAGCAAGCAGCAACAACGTCAGCAACGGCAGCGTGGACTTGATGAGAAAGGCCAGAGGGAAATACTCCCACGGACCGTGCCGATAAACCCGGCCGAGAAAATAGGCGGTGTACTCCCACTCCGTGTGCTTGGTATTCGCCAGCCCCCAGAGGTACGCCTCGGGCAGCAGGTGAAAGCGCGCGACCAGGGCAAGCATCGTTCCATCGGATGGATGCGGCAGCGATGCGAGATAGGGAGCGAGCGGAGGAGAAAACTCAAGCCCCATTGGAGCCGGAGCATAGCGAAAACGGTAGAAGGCCCAGATTACTCCCCACGCACACAGCAGAATACCTGCACAGCTCGCCATGAGCTTTCCAAAAACAGGCAGGCTTCGCTCGCGAAGAGCCTCGATCACGGCGATCAGCACCAGCATGGGAGCGATAAAGATGCCGGTAAACTTCGCTGCCATCGCGAAACCGGACATCAGTCCTGCGAGCAAGAGCCATTGCCATCCTGGCTTCTCGCGGTAGCGATAGAACGCATAGATCGTGGCGAGGATAAAACATGCACTGCCCATGTCCGTTGAGATCAACGCGCCATGAGCGAGAACATTGGGATCGAAGACAAACAGAAACAATGCACAGACCGCAGCCAGCTCTCCGAAAACGTGGCGTCCAAAGGCATAGAGCACAAGCGCAGTCAGCAGACTGAAGAACATGCATGCCATGCGGGCTGGAAACAACAGCCGGTCTCCGCCATTGCTGAAAACAAACGTGCGGCCGCCGAGAAATGCATTGTCGGTGTGCGCGCTGCCCTCACTGCCCGGCAACACCGGATGCAGATGCAGCAGCGGCAAAGCCGCCGTCATCTTCACCAGCGGAGGCACCTCTGCGTTGAGCCGGTAGTCACCCCGCGTCAGGCTCAGATAGCCGTCATACAAATGATGCGCCTCATCCCAGTTGGCAGAGTACAGCCGCGCGACTCCAATCAGCTGCGCTGCAAGAAGCAGCAGGAGCAACGGCACCAAAGCAAAGAGAAACGTTTGAGTAGAGCTATTTTTACCCTGCAACGCGCGCCCGATCTGCATGCGCAACATCTTAGAGCAGGAGCGGCAAGGCTGGCGCTTATTCTCTTTTATCTGCAGGTCTGGCCAAAAAACTTCTACGAGAAGAGCCCACGAACGACAGGCCCATGGGCTCTCTCTGGATGCGTGTGTGCTACACCACGTGCAACAGCAGCAGGATCACCAGTATCAGCACGATCAGTCCCAGCCCGCTGCTTGGGTAGTAGCCCCAGCCGCGGCTGTAAGGCCAGGACGGAAATGCGCCGATCAATAACAGAATCAGGATCACAAGCAGAATCGTCATCGTGCCACCCTCCGTTCTTTTTATGCTCTGCTTCAAGGATGCGGCACTTGCCGCAACAAGATGCCCGCGGCAAAAACACCGATTTGCACAGAAATCAGCTCAGTCCCGCTAACTCTCTCGCCCGGCGGAAGATAGCCAGGAACATCGGCGCCGTCAGCTTGCCCGTATTCGTGTTCTGCAACGAAGGGTGATAGCTGGCCATCAGGAAACGTCCGCTGGGAAGTTTGTACTCCACGCCATGGCCGAACTTCAGTTCTCCACGCCGCGCAATCTCGCCGGTGCGCTGCAGGTGCTGCACCACGCCGTCAAAACCGATCTTGCCCAGGCATACGATCACGCGCATGCGCGACAGTGCAGCCATTTCTTCATCGAGATACGGCGCGCAATGGGCAAGCTCCTGTGGAAGCGGCTTGTTATCGGGCGGCGCGCAGCGCCCGACGGAAGTGATCCATAGCCCGCGCAGCTTCATGCCGTCATCGCGCCCCGTTGCCTTGGGCTGCGAAGCGAATCCTGCCTCATACAACACCGGGTAAAGAAAGTCCCCCGAGCCATCTCCCGTGAACGGCCTTCCGGTGCGATTCGATCCATGCGCGCCCGGCGCAAGGCCCACGATCAGCACCCGCGCGCACGGATCACCGAAGGAAGGCACGGGCAGCCCCCAGTACTCCTGGTCGAGATACGCCCTCCGCTTCTTCGCTGCGATCTCCAGATCATAGGTGCGCAGCCGCGGGCAGCGCGTACATGCCACGACCTTCGCATTCAACACGTCGAGTGCTGCGCCCGCTTCCACGCATTTGCCGGTGCTTTTATTTGCCATCGCTGTGATTCTAGAATCACACGCGTAAGCAAACCGGCCAACTCTCCCTCATTCGTCGTAGAATGAGGTCGCTTTCGATTTCTATCTGGCTACGCGCAATAAAACGTTTCCCCGCGCCTGCCTGCAATCGCCACGCAGTACCTTCACCAACACCCTGTCGAGGTTCGATCCGCATGTCTCTTCGCCCGCAGCACATTCTTCCTATCGCGGCCGCAGCCCTGTTCACTCTTGGCGGATGCAAGTCCGCTCCTGCGCCCACAGAGTCTGCTTCCACGCCGCAGCCGGCGCCTGCCGCGGCTCCGCAACAGATCAACGGCGAAGATGTGGTCACGTTGCATCGCGCGCCTACCTCGAACGGCGCGAAGCCCGAGTTCCTCACCGCGACCATCCTGCCCGGTCGAGGCATGAATCTCTTCCAGATCACAGCCAATGTCCCCGGCAAGGGCACCATTGAAGTCTTCGCCTCGCCCTCGCTGGCGGATGCGAACGCAAAGTTCGGCACCACTCCGGCCGACCTCGACGGCAACGCCAGCTTCTCCTTTGGCGGAGCCTTCCTGGTCCCCTATCCGAACCGCATCCGCGGCAAGCTCTCCGCCGATGGCTCGACTATCACCACAGCCTGGCAGGGCAAGACGCTCACACTGCCCGCCAACTGGAAGGGCAAGAACCCCGGCGCCGAGCCCCATGCGATGCACGGCCTCATCATGAACGTGAAGACCGATGACGTGAAGACCGTGGACACTCCCGATGGCCAGACCATCACCGGCACCATCCACGCCGGCGACTTCGGCGGCCACTGGCTCTCGAAGACCGATCTCAACTTCACCATCGCCCTCACCGGCGACGCCGTCGACGCCACCATCACCGCGAAGAACGTCGGCGACCAGCCCGAGCCGATTGCCATCGGATGGCACCCCTACTTCAACATCCCGAGCGGTGACCGCACCCAGGCCCGCCTGCACGTACCCGGCGAGCAGACCGCCGAGGTCAACAACTACGACGACGTCTTCCCCACCGGCAAGCTGATCCCCGTCAAGGGCACGAAGTATGACTTCACCACTCCTGACGGCAAGCCGCTCAACGACATCTTCCTCGACGACAATTGGTCGAAGCTCCAGCGCACCGACGGCGCCGTCGATGTGAAGCTCATCGACCCGGCGGCCAAGTACGGCATCGACGTCCTCGGCCTCTCGCCCGAGATCAAGACCGTCCAGGTCTATGCGCCGCCGACCAAGGAATTCGCCGCCATCGAAGAGCAGTACAACTTCGGCGACCCGTGGGGCAAGGAATGGAAGGGCATGGATACCGGCATGGCCACTCTCAAGCCCGGCGCTTCCACGACCTGGCATGTCCGGCTCAAGCTCTTCGTGCCCGAGTCGAAGTAAACATCTGTAACGGTTACAGATACAAAAGGCAGCGGCCCTGAATTTATCTTAGGACCGCTGCCTTTTACCTTTCCTGAAGGCCTTACTGCACCTTCCCCTTGGGACGCAGCCGGCGCAGATCCTGCGCACACGCTACGGCATTCAGCGAACCGAACTTGAGATTATCGAGCGCCGCCCAGATCCAGAACCGCGTCGTGGCCTGATCGCCGCCCTCAGCCGGACGCACCCGCACCATCACATCGCCCTGCCCCGCGCTGCTCAGATTGCTCGGCGGCTCAGTGTCGCCCAGCACCACATCCATATGCTCGGAGCCCAGCGCCGCTTCAAGATGCTCGACCGGCACCGCCTGCTCCAGCTCCAGGGCCAGCGAAAAGCTATGTCCGTGGAAGACCGGCGCATGCAGCAGCTGAATGGCCACCTTCGGCAGAACATGCCCGGCAAGCAGCGCATAGTGACGCCGGATGCGCGCCTCACTCTCACCCAGGTTGATCTTCGCCGCTTCGCCCAGCACCGGAAGCAGATTGAATGCGGCCTGCGCATCGTAAGACTGCTTAGGCAGGCTTTGGAAGCTCAATAGGCCCACCGTCTGCTGGTGCAGCTCGTCCATGGCCGCGCGCCCGTATTCGGATGCTGGCTCAAGCACCGTTGCCGAAGCCGACTTCACCGTGGCCACATCCGTAAGCCGTGCAAAGATCAGCGCCAGCGCCACCGCTACCGGATGCGCCGGCACAATCGCCGGTGTGGTCAAGTCAGGCTCGCCGGGAAGCGACTCGCTGGCAGCCTCACCCAGCGCCTCGCGCACCCACGGAGAGCGAACCAGCACACCCGGCTCCTTCTCAAGCACATAGGTCAAATCCAGAATGCTCGCGCCGCTCGTCAGCGCCTGCTTCCAATGGTTGCGTGTCGTCTCTTCCTCGCCGGCGAAGAAGACGAAGTCCTCACGCGTGAAGGCATCCGGTTCGATCCGCTGGATGAACGTAACCTCATCCCCCACCGACTCCAGCTGTCCCAGCTGCGCCTCATCATCCATCAGCGAAAACTCTGCGGCGCCGAAAGAAGACTCCGACAGCGCTTCGTTCAATTCCTTGCCGCGCAGCGAGGCGGCTCCAACAATTGCAATTCTGTATCTCTCTGTCATGCGGGGGTTCCCGTGGAAGAGGTAGAGGAGGAGCTCAGCGTCTCCGCTTGCGCGGTCTTCCGGTGACGCTGCCTCGAATAGGCGATCCGTGCCACGATACCCGAGAACATATAGATCAGGGCCATGATCGGCAACACGATCCGCGAGAAGAAGACGAGCAGGTAGATCACCAGCCCGATCAGGATGATGAGCTGGAAAGGATGGCGGCTGGAAAGATTAATCTCCTTACCGCTCCAGAAGCGCCAGGTGCTCACCATCAGGAACCCGAGCAGCCCCACCAGTGCCAGCCATACCACGGCAATCCACTGATTGAAGACCGGACGCCCTGCGAAGGCATGCACCACCGCAGCCACCACGCCTGCCGCTGCCGGAATCGGCATGCCAACAAAATACTTCCGTCCCGGCCGTCCCGGATTCTTCGGCACCGGATCGTGACTGATGTTGAAGCGCGCCAGACGGCTCGCCCCACACAGCAGGAAGACGAAGCAGAGGAAGCCGCCGATCTGAACCAGCTTCTCCCGAAGCGCCGGATCAAGAGCCGCCGGCAGCATGTGAACACCCCAGCTGAAGGCCAGGATGCTCGGCGCCACGCCGAAAGTGATCACGTCGGCCAGCGAATCCAGCTCTTTGCCGAAATCGCTGGTCGTATTCGTCATGCGTGCGATGCGCCCATCGAGCGCGTCGAACGGGATCGCAAAACCGATGGCCAACGCCGCGTAGTCGAAGTGATGCGGCTCACGCACCGAGCCCTGCAGGCTCTGCATGATGGCGTAATATCCGGCGGCGATATTGCCCGCCGTAAACATCGACGGCAGGATGTACATCCCGCGGCGGCGACGGCCTGCCTTCGCCACAGGCTTCAAGCCAGCGACTCCACCAGCTGCTCGTCCTGCTCGGCCTTGGGATTGCGCTGTGGCATCCGCGCCAGCACGGTCGAACCGCCACTCACGTGGTCCCCTACCTTGACCAGGATCTCGGCATTGCCGGGCAGGATGACATCCACGCGCGAACCGAACTTGATCAGCCCCACGCGCTCGCCGCGCTTTAACCGCGCTCCCACCGCCGGATGGAAGACAATCCGTCGCGCCAGCAGGCCGGCAATCTGCTTGAAGGCCACGGTGTAGCCCTCATCCGCGCGCACCACGGCCATGTTCTGCTCGTTCTTCTCCGCGGATTCCGGGTTCATCGCGTTCAGATACAGACCCTTTTGATAACGAACGTCTTCCAGCACTCCGGTCACCGGCGAGCGATTCACGTGCACATTAAACACGTTCAGGAAGATGCTCATCTTCAGCGACTCGCCTTCCGGCGTAGTCACGCGCAGTACCGAGGTTACCTTGCCGTCCGCCGGTGAAACCACCAGTCCCGGTTCCTGCGGAATCGTCCGCTCCGGATCGCGGAAGAACCAGAGAAAGAAAAAGGCAAGCAGCACCGGAACTACCGGCAACAGCAGACTGTGCGTCAGCACATAAAGCAGCACGGCCACCGCAAACAGCGCGATTCCGTAAAAATATCCGTCACGAACCATGGGTTGTCAGAAAAAAGGCGCAGAACCTCCCGTTCATTATAGGTTCATCGCCTCTTCAGTGCCGGAGTTCCCACCTGTAGCTACCAGGCAGGGTTCTTCGTGAAGACACAAAACACCCGCTCGCCTCAGCAGGCAAAGAGGACTGTCCAGCCCGAACCTGCACAATCAGGTGCTTACAGGCACAGAAAATCTTCTCTGCCTGCCTCTGCAGACAGGACAGCGGATCTGCGGTCTTTCGATCCAGCAGATCTAGACAGCGTAGGCGTGGGAGTGACCGTTTCGTCGGGCAGTCAGGGCGTCTTTGGCTCGCAGTTTGAGCTTCTTCAGGCGAGTTTCCTCAAGTTGCTCTTCTTCGGAAAGGTAGGACTTCTGGGTGAGTGCTTCAAGCTGCTCGGAGTAGTGACGATGTTCCTGCTCGAGTTTCAGGATCTCCTCACTCTCCGGCAAGCGATTCGCTTCCAGCTCCATGGAAGATACCTCCTTCTCTTTCAGACGTACAACCTAGCACTGAGGAGGTCTGTCGGCAACGGTTAATCCGGAGTTTTTTCGCTCTTGTCCGAGACATGAGCAAGATTTCTGCCCATCAGTAATGCATCCTCTTCCGGATCGCGATAGTACGCCCGCCGCACGCCCTCATCCGCCAGCCCAGCCCGCCGGTATAGCCCGATGGCTGCCGCATTCCCCGCCCGCACTTCGAGCTCCAGCCGCACTGCGCCACGCGCCCGCGCCGCCTCCAGCACCGCCTCGAAGAGCGCCGCCCCCAGCCCCTGCCGCCGATGCTTTTCTGCCACAGCAATCGCTTCCAGCTCCACCGTATCCAGGGTTACGGACGCCACGGCAAACCCGGCCAGTGCATGCGCGACAAAAGCTCCCAGGACAATCGTTTCCGAGCGCTCCAGCACCCTGTGCCACACCGGCACACTCCAGTGCGGAGCCTCCGGCGCCTCCGCGGCAAGCGCCATCGCCGCCCTCAAGTCTTCTATCCGTAAGGCACGCAGCGTCATTGTTATCCGTTCGCTCATGCGCAGGCAATCAGGCTCCGGCCGGAGGATGCTCCAACCCTGCCCGCACCGGCTTTCCGAACAGCTCGGCATCCGACCGCCGCACGTAGTTCGCGTCGAGCGAGGCCACGTCCTCATAATCGTCCGCCTGCAAGCGGGCGAGCGATGCCTCGATCGCATCCCATGCCGTCGGAGCCGTTACCCGCACCGCTCCCGGCAGCTCAGCCAGCGCATCCTCGCAGACCGCAACCTGCCCGGCAGCCGGGGCATCGCTCACCGCCAGCAGGCGTTCAGCCTCCTCCTGCCTGCCAGGGCCAGAAAAATCACCCCAATACATCTCCCGCCGTCCCGCATCGAGCGCGGCTGCCGCCGTCCCACCTTTTCGCGCCAGCAATGCCAGCCGCGATAACGCCACCACCGGCACATCCAACGCCTCAGCCAGCCCCTTCGCCGTACTCAGCCCAATGCGCTCCCCGGTAAAGCTCCCTGGCCCGCGCACCACCACAATCGCCTGCACATCCCCCACAACGGCGCCCTGCTCAGCCAGCAACTCCCGCACCACCGGGATCAGATCAGAGGCAAACGTCTTCCCCGCCAGTTCACGCATTTGCAGCAGCCGCGCTTCGCCCCCCTCCCAGGCAGCCAACGCTACCGACCCCACGCCACCGCAGCTGTCAATCCCCAACAGCATGAACCGTCTCCTCCTTCCACTTCCCATTCTGTTTTGAATCCTGGCAGATTTCGAGCAGCACACCGCCCGCGCTCTCCGGATGCACGAAGAAATACAGGTGACCGCCCGCGCCACGCTGCACACGGTCCGAGACCAGCCTTGCGCCGCGTGTTTTGAGCGCGGCCAGCGCTGCCTCAATGTCCTCTACCTGCAGCGCCACATGATGCAAACCTTCACCGCGCTTTTTCAGGAATCGTCCAACTGGCGAATCTTCTTCGGTCGGCTCCAGCAGCTCGATCCGCCCCGTCGCGGTCGGAATCATCGCCACCCGCACCCGCTCCTGCGCCACCGTCTCCTCGTGCTCCACACGCAGCCCGAGCGACTCATAGAGCCCACAGGCAGCTTCGAGACTGATTACCGCAATGCCCAGGTGATCGATGCGTGTTTCCAGGCTCTGCAATCCACTCATCACTCCTCCATTCTCGCAGGTTGGCGCAAAGCGGATCATCACCCGACGTCAGGGCCAAGCGCCCGCCGCACCAGCTCCTCCGTCAATCGATACGGATCTTCCGCGCCTGCCGCAATCCTCTCCGCATGGCGGGCCAGTGCCGCGTCATCGAGCCCCTGCGACGCCAGCCGCGCACGCAACGCTGCGAGCAGCATCCCTTCAAATCGCAAACGCCAGAAGGCGGCGCGACGTTCCGCAATCCGCCCACGTTGCATGGTCTGATTCCGCAGACTCTCGATCGCAGCTCGCAGTTCCGTTACACCAGTGCCCTCCGTCGCTACCGTCCGCAATATCGGGACAGCAATGTGCCTGCTGCCTGGCAACGATTGCACGCTGCGAATCTCCCCTTCGAGCCGGTCTGCGCCCTCGTGGTCCGCTTTGTTAATCACGAATAGGTCGGCAATCTCCATAAGCCCGGCCTTCAGGCTCTGCACGTCATCGCCCATCCCCGGCACCAGCACCACCACGGTCACATCCGCCAGCCGCGCAACATCGACCTCGTCCTGCCCCACACCGACAGTCTCGATCAGTACCACCTCCCGGCCACCGGCCTCCATCAGCAGTGCCGCATCCGCAGCAGCGCGTGCCAGTCCCCCAAGCGCGCCACGCGTCGCCATGCTGCGAAAGAAGATGCCACCGGCCAGCGCTGTTTCAGAAGTCGAACCCGCTCCTGACATGCGTATCCGGTCGCCCAGCACCGCACCGCCCGTGAAAGGACTGGTGGGATCGACCGCCAGCACCCCCACCCGCGCACCGGCCTCACGCCACGCCCGCGCCAGCCCATCGACCAGCGTGCTCTTTCCCGCGCCTGGAGCACCCGTAATCCCCACACGAAGACTCTGACGGCCAGAAGCAGAACTGGAGGCAAAACAGGCGGAGAGCAGCATCCGCGCTCCCGCCGCATCATTCTCGACCAGCGAAATCGCGCGCGCCAGCGCGCGCGTATCCCCTTCCAGAACCCGCTCCGCCAGCCTCCGAGCTGCCTGTTCCTCGTCGTCTCTCATCCGCCGACGATCATACCGCTGCGGGGCCGCCTCACTCGACGCGCAGTGCCTCCATCGGGTCCAGAGACGCCGCCCGGCGCGCCGGAACCAGAGCCGCGAGGACTGCCACCAGCACGGTCAGGCACAGCGCCACGCTGAGGCTGAAAGGATCGAGCGGGTCCAGCTGATAAAGCTGCGAGCGCAACAGATGCGCAATCATCACGCACAGTGGAGCTCCCAATAGAAGCCCTCCACCCGCCATGCGCAAACTCTCACCCAGCACCATCACCACGATGCGGCCTCGCTCCGCGCCGAGCGCCATGCGCACGCCGATCTCCGCACGCCGCCGCTGCACGCGATAGGCCAGCGTGCCATAGAGCCCCGTCGCCACTAACACCGCCGCCAGCAGGCCAAAACCCACAGCCAGTCGTGAAAAGAGCCGCGGCACAAGATACGACTCGGCAAACTGCGTCTCCTCCGTCATCGGCTTCTGCAGCGGTATCGAAGGATCGATCTCCCGCACTGCCCGGCTGACATCCGGCAGCAACGCCATGGGGTTGCCACCGGCGCGCACCGCCACCGTCACCTGCCCCATCATCCCGCGCTGCGCCAGGGAGTAGTACACGGTGGGCCGCGTATTCTCTGTGACGTTCTTGTACTTACTGTCCTTCACTACGCCAACGATGAGGTAGCCCGGATCCTGATCGATCCGATGCCCGAGTGCGCCATTTTTCAGATAGCGCTGTGCAAACTCTTCGTTGACCACGGCCACCAGCGGCGCGCCGTCACGGTCGCCTTCCTCGATGCTGCGTCCTTGCAAGAGACCGATGCCCATCGTGCTGAAATAGCCCGGGCCTACGTCGTTCGCGGAAATACCCGCCTTCGCGCCTGAAGCCTCATGCAGCAGCACCCCATCCAGATGGATACCACCGCTCATCAGCCACGACGATCCAGGACGAAAGCGCACCAGCGAGGCGGACTCTACACCCGGCACCCCCTCCAGCCGCTGCATGAGCCGCGTATAGAAACCCAGGGCCTGTGTATCCGTCGTCACCTGCTGCGGCGTCACATCGAAGACCAGCACCCGCTGCGCATCCATGCCCAGGTCCCGCTCTTCAAAGTGCAGCAGGCTGCGCACCGCCAGCGCCGATGCCGTCAGCAGCGTAAAGCACAGCGCAACCTGCACCGCCATCGCCGCGTTGCCGGCAAAGGTCTGCGCGCGGCTCACGCCGCTCATCTGCCGTCCGGCCTTCAACTCGTCGTCGAGGTCCAGCCGCAGCATGCCGCGCAGCGGCACCAGTCCAAAGACCAGCGCTGTTACGGTGGCCACAAGCAGCGTCACACCCAGCACGGCGCTATCCGGTGCGAGCCCGGTCTCAATGTGTGCCCATACCGCCAGAGCGTGCGTGACCATCATGGCCAGAGCCCACCCCAGCAGCGACCCGGCTCCTACCAGCAGCACGCTTTCGATCAGAAATTGTCGCAGTAACTGTTGCGAATTCGCGCCCAGCGCCAGCCGCACCGCAAACTCGCGCCTCCGGGCGTGATTGCGGGCTGTAATCAGCAGCGCCACATTCGTGCATGCGATCAGCAGCACCAGCGCGACCAGCGTCATCATAATCCGCAGCGCCGGCCCATACCGGCCCTCCGCGCCCAGTACGCCGCGCACTGCAGTAAAACCAAGCGTGGCTGGCCACTTCGCGCGATCCAGCTTACCTGCGCTCTCTTCCGATGCCTGCCAGAAGCTCGCTTGCAGCGCATGAACAGCCGCAACCGGCGTCATGCCCGCACGCAAACGCGCCACCATCGGCACCGCCCACCACTTCGGCGAACCATAGAGCGACTCCTTCGTGTCACCCCACGCCGCCAGTTCTGGCCTCGTCTGCAGAGGAATCCAGAAATCCACGCCGCCCAGATAGCTCACACCATGAAACGCAGGCGCGGTTACGCCTACGACAGTCAGCGGCACGCCTTTGACAAACAGCGTTCTACCGATCACGTCCGGTGCACCGCCAAAGGCTTCCTGCCAGAAGCGGTCGCTGATCACGGCGACCTGCGCGTGCGTGCGCTCCTCGTCGTCCGTCAATCCGCGGCCCGACTCCATCGGAGCGCCCAGGCCGGAAAAATAATTGCCGCTCACCTCTTCGCCCGCGCGCTCATCAGGCGTATCGCCCACGCGCACCGCCACCTTACCTCCACCCAGTGGCACATGCGCAATCAGTGCATCGAAGACGTCGGTCCGCTCGCGAAGACGCTCAAAGACCGGGAAAGCAAACGAGGTATTGCCAAAGCCGGTGCCCGAGGTATTCGGAGGCTGCGTCCCGCCGTGCTCCAGCGTGACGGTATACACGTGACCCGCATCGCGCACCGGCAGCATGCGCAGCAACAGCGCATCGAGCGTGCTGAAGATCGCCGTGTTCGCTCCGATGCCCAGACCCAGCGTGATAACCGCCGCAAGAGCAAAGAGAGGCGCGCGGCCCAGTTGACGCAATACGATCCGAAGATCCCGGAGAAACCCGCTCATCGCAGCTCCCATGCCACAAGAGTCACCGCCGATTCATCTCTCAGACGCGCCGCAATGCGAGAGCGCTCACCCGCGCGAAGGTGACACCTTCAATATCTCCCGCGCAATCACCATGCGCTGGATTTCGCTGGTCCCTTCGCCGATAGTGCAGAGCTTCACATCGCGATAAAACTTCTCGGCCGGGAAATCCTTGAGGAAGCCGTAACCGCCGTGCAACTGCACTGCCTCGTCGCAGATGCGCACCGCAACCTCGCTCGCGTACAGCTTCGCCATGCTCGACTCTCGGGTTACCTTCCTGCCCGCATCCTTCAGCACTCCGGCCCTCTGAGTCAGCAGCCGCGCCGCGTCAAGCTCCGTCGCCATATCCGCCAGCTTCCACTGGATGCCCTGAAACTCCGCGATCGCCTTGCCGAACTGCCGCCGCTCCTTCACATAGTGCAGCGAGGCATCGAGGGCACCGCGCGCGATCCCTAAGGACAGCGCCGCAATCGAGATTCTCCCACCGTCGAGAATACGCATCGCGTCGATGAAACCCTCACCCAGCTTGCCGACCAGGTTCTCCTCCGGCACCACGCAGTCCTCGAAGATCAGTTCCGAAGTGTCACTCGCCCGCAGACCGAGCTTGTTCTCCTTCTTCCCGGCACGAAAGCCCGGTGTACCCCGCTCGACCACGAAGGCCGAGAGCCCATGCGTGCCCTTCTCGCGATCCGTCACCGCGATCACCACCACCACGTCCGCATGGCCGCCGTTGGTGATGAAGGTCTTCGTGCCATTCAGCCGCCAGCCGCCGTCCACCTTCGTCGCCGTCGTCCGCGCAGCCGAGGCGTCGGAGCCCGAGCCCGGCTCGGTCAGCGCCCAGGAGCCCAGCCACTCGCCGCTGGCCAGCTTCGGAATGTACTTCCGCCTCTGCTCTTCATTCCCGGCAAGGAAAATATGGTTCGAACACAGCGAGGTATGAGCTGCGACGATGATCCCGATCGAACCGTCTACCGCCGACAGTTCCTCGATCGCCAGCACATACTCCACGTACCCGAGGCCGCTGCCTCCGTATTCCGCCGGAAAAATGATTCCGAGCAGCCCCATCTCGCCCAGTTGCCGCACTACATCCGTTGGGAACTCGCTTGCCTCGTCCCACCGGGCAACATTCGGCGCAATCTCCTTCGCAGCGAACTTGCGAATCGCCTCCCGCAGCTGCTCCTGCTCCTCCGTCAGCGTGAACGGATAGGTGTTCACCTCTGTCTGCGCTTCTGCTATCGACCCCATGCATCCTCCATTCGAGAAAACGGACGATCCTACCAGCTTCACGCCTCGGCTGGCGAGCGCACCCCGCATTCAGAAACAGCATCCGTTCCCAGGAAAGGCACACGCACAGCCATATCTCCTACAATGGAGCCAATCCCGGGGATGGTATCGTTTCCCTAAATCTCCACTGGCAGGAACTTCCGTGTATCGATCCGTACTCCGAACCACACTGCGACAGGGACTCTCGTCCCTCGCCCTGCTCGCCTTCGCCGCCACTGCCTGGTCCCAGGCCTCTGCCAACCTTGAAAAGCAGGGCTATTACGCCGATCCGGAGATCCACATCTTCGACGGCCAGTACTGGATCTACCCCACCACCTCCGATCCAAAACCGGATCCCAGCCACCACGAGAGCTTTAGCCCCGACCAGACCAGGCTGCGTGAAGGCCACGTCATCCACCCGGTCTATCTGCTGCATACCAGCTTCGACGCGCTCTCATCGCCAGACCTGGTGCACTGGACGAAGCATCCCTACGTGCTCGACGTGAAGGATGTAGCCTGGGCCGCCTATGCCATGTGGGCGCCCACCGCCATCCACATCAACGGCGGCTACTACCTCATCTTCGCCGCCAACGACATCCAGAAGAACGACACCTTCCAGGGCGGCATCGGGGTGGCCGTGGCCGATAACCCCGCCGGCCCGTTCGTCGATGCCCTCGGCCATCCGCTGATCGGCGAGTTTCACAACGGGGCCCAGCCCATCGATCCCTTCATCATGAAGGACGACGACGGGAGCATCTACCTCTATTACGGCGGCCAGGGACACTGTAACGTCGTCCAGCTCTCACCCGATCTCACCCACGTCATCGCCATGAAGGATGGCTCGATGTACAAGGAAATCACCCCGAAGGACTACACCGAGGGCCCCTTCGTCATCAAGCGCAAGGGCGTTTACTACTTCATGTGGTCGGAAGGCGATTGGGGTGACTCTTCCTATGGTGTGGCCTATGCGAAGAGCACCAGCCCCACCGGGCCCTTCGAGCGCGTCGGCAAGATTCTCTCCACCGATCCGAAGATCGCCTTCGGCCCCGGCCATCACTCGGTCCTGCACATCCCCGGCACCGATGACTGGTACATCGTCTACCATCGCCATCCACTCGGCACCACCGATATCGCCCAGCGCGTCCTCGCCATCGACGAGATGCACTTCGACGCCAACGGCAACATCGAGCCGATCAGGATGACTGCAGATGGCCCCGGTCCAAGGCCGGTCACAAAGAAGCAGAGCGAGTAGGGGAAGTGCGAGGGCACAGGGAACAGGGTATAGTTCGACGGTGGCCCACCCAGGCCTCTTTTGCCTGGGTGGGCCACTTCTCATGACTCCGGAAAACAACCGGGTGCCCCACATCTCGATTTTGAGACGTGGGAAAGCACAAACCCGAAAGAGCAAAGAGCTTTTCTATACCCCATCCCCGACACCCTGCTCCCTGCTTTTCTGTCCCTTCCCGAACACCTCTACCCGTAAGCGAACACCCGCCGCTCACCACGGCCTCGACGCTCCTGAAACTATCTCCTGATCTGGCAAAGCCTTAGACAAACCAAGGTGCATCTCTCACATGGAGCCTGAATTGCTCTGTAGGCAGCCGTCGTATCTCTCAGGAGGTCTCCATGCCGCACTTTGAACGCATCCGTGACGTCATCTCCGGCCCCTTCAGTCCCGAAATCATGCAGCAGCGCGCAGCCGCCGGCTGGCAGCTCGTCTCTCTCGAGTGGCGCCGCGAGCTCCCCGATCACGAGCGCCCCACCGAAGGCGCCTTCGCCGAGGACATCCCCTATGGACTGCGCATCTCCGACGACTGCCAGCGCCTCGAGGTTGACTCCACCGAAAACCAGGCCCTCACGCTCATGATGGAACTGCTGGTGCAGGATTTCCCCCTCTCAAGCGTCGCCAGCGACTTGAACGAAAAAGGCTTCCGCACCCGCAGCGGCAAACCATGGGGACCGGGCGCGGTCTTCAACATGATGCCGCGACTCATCGAGGTGGGCCCACGGCTTTTCCCAACCGAGGAGTGGGAGCAGCGCCGGGCGCGCTTCGCGCGCTTTATTTAGAAGACTGGCATTGAATCAGCAAGACGAAGAACCGCGTGGATTCCTCGTCTTGCAGCGGTTCTCAGTCTTTCCGGCGAAAGTAAAAGCCGTGGTAAAAAGGCACGCTCTTGTCCGGATGAAACGGTATGCTCATCGACCGGTGAAGATACCACTGCTCGACCTTTTCATACCCGGCCTGCTTCATCTGCTCAAGAAATAAGTCACGATTGAAGACCTTGTAGGGCGAATACGAATGTGTCGAATGCTGAACCGTGAAATATGGCTCCCCTTCATAGACAGGAACGCGATTGACGAGCACGTGCCTGGGGGGTTGCTCGATCCGGGAAAGGATCATCCCCAGGTCAGCCTCAAGATACTGCAGGGTTCCACAGGTGAGAAAGAGATCCACCCCTGAACACAGGGCGACATCCTCAGTAAATTCAATTCGGCTCTCACCACGCTGACGTGCCAGCAATCTGCCCCGTTCCGCCAATGCATGGACATCGCAGACGATCCAGCGGAAGCAATCCGGGATGGAAAGAAAATGTTCCTGATAGACGTAAAAGGACTGCCCGATTCCACCGCCGAAGTCGAACAGTGTCTGATCGCGATGCATCAGCTGGTTCAACCAGAACAGCACCGGATAGTCGCTTGGATTGAAGACGAGGTGAGTATTGGCAAAATACTCCGCCACACTCGGATCATCAAAACTCTTTTTCGCGCTCTCTGGAATCGATGCATGAGCGGCCTGATAGGTGGGATACACACCACGGAAGTGATAGGCTCCGCTCTCCGAATGGAATGTGGCATACGCATACAAATCCCGTAGAGCCGTGGCAATCACCTTTACCGGACGCTGCACTGCGGCCATAGGCATTCCCGCTCCCGCCAGGAACTACACCGATAAAATGCCACGCGGGATGGTATCCCCGGCATGAAGTTTCTGCAATGAGATTTACCGATGCGTCACCTGGAGAAGGCACGCTTCTGCGAAGGAGCAGAGAGCTCCTCTTATCGAGTTATATGTATGTTTGGTCAGCGCAGTAACAACATGTTTTCATCGTCCTGCACTTACGACATTCCAATGATCTCGCCGTGCTCGTCGACATCGATGCCCAGCGCGCGGGAGACCTTCGGCAGCCCAGGCATCAGCATCATCGAGCCGGAGATCACGACCAGAAACCCCGCGCCCGCTGAGAGCGCAATATCCGTGACGTGAAGCGTCCACCCTGCCGGCGCACCCAGGCGCCTGGGGTCATCGCTGAGCGAGTACTGCGTCTTGGCAATGCAGATCGGCAGCTCACCAAAGTCCCAACGCGTAAAGCGCTCGAGGTTCTCCTTCGCGCGATCGCTCAACTCCACCGCATCCGCACCATAGATTTTCTGCGCGACCTTCGTGATCTTCTCCACGATGGAATCGCCGAGCGCATACGTCGTTGTCAACTGCACCTCTGGATTCGCCTCGATCACCTCGACGACCTTCTGTGCCAGCGCCACCGCGCCTTCGCCGCCCTTCGCATAGGCCTCCGAAAGCGCAAACTCCGCGCCACGAGCCTCGCAGAATTTGCGTAACATGTTCAGTTCTTCTTCGGTATCATTCGGGAAACGGTTGATCGCAACCACCACCGGCAATCCGAAGCCGCGCACGATGGAGATGTGCTTCTCGAGGTTCGCTGCCCCGCGCTCGAGATCGCCCTCGCCCTGCTGCTTCACGCTCTGCACCGTCGTCACCAGCACAGCGGCCGAGGGCTTGATACCAGACAGCGGGCTCACCAGGTCCATGTACTTCTCAAAGCCCAGGTCCGAAGCGAATCCGGTCTCGTTCACCACGTAGTCCGCCATCTGCATGCCCATCTTCTGCGAGACAACCGAGCTGGTGCCATGCGCAATATTGGCGAAGGGTCCGCAGTGCACCATCGCGGGCGTACCTTCGGTGGTCTGAGCGAGATTCGGCATCAGAGCCTCGTGCAGCAGCGCCATCATCGGCCCGGTCGCGTTCAGGTCGGCCGCACGTACCGGGTTTCCCTTGCGATCCTGCCCAATCACAATCCGCGCCAGACGCGCACGCAGATCTTGTCGGTCGGACGCCAGCGCGAGAATGGCCATGATCTCCGAAGCAGCCGTGATCAGGAAGCCGCTCGGGCGATTGCTGCCATCGCGCTGCTTTTTGTCCGCAGCGGTCACGCTTACCGTGATCCGGCGCAGCGCGCGATCGTTCATATCCAGCGTGCGCGGCCAGGTAATGCCTTCGGGATCGAGATCAAGCTCGTTGCCGTGGAACATATGCGAATCGATGAGCGCGGCCAGCAGGTTATGCGCCGAGCTGATCGCGTGAAAGTCGCCGTGGAAGTGCAAGTTGATCTTCTCCGCAGGCTCCACCTGAGAACGCCCGCCACCGGCCGCGCCACCCTTCATGCCGAAGACCGGTCCCAGAGAGGGCTCACGGGATGCCAGCACAGCGCGCTTGCCGATCTTCTCAATCCCCTGCACCAGCCCAATCGAGGTCACCGTCTTGCCTTCGCCAAAGAGCGTCGGCGTGGTGGCCGTCACCAGGATCAGCTTTCCATTGCGGCGAAAGCGCGCATCCTTCCACAGCTCCGGACGGAGAAGAGCCAGGCTGAGCTTCGCCGTCACCGGACTGCGCTTCTCGTAAAGGTCTTCGGTCAGATCAAGCTTCCTGGCGACTGCTTCAATGGGCAACAGGTTCTTCTGCATGCAATGTCCTCAACGTGCTTCCACAAACGCACAACCACTCTCAAGGATATGGATCCCTGCCGCGAAACAACGAACCATGAAGCAACAAACCATGGACAACAAACTTAGAGCCCGATAAGTACACGAAGCTGGCGCATGCGCCCGGTATCGCTGCTACTTCAGCCCCAGAGCCTCAAGCACTGCCGCATCCGGCTCAATCTTCCCGCCCGAGCGCCGCGCCACGCCGAAGTTTCCCGCATAGTCCCACATCGTCCACCCGATGCCGTTCGACTCGAAAGCCGTTCGCACGTCGTGCAGCCAGCGCATCCGCGAAGCGGCATCGGCCGTATCGCGATAGACACCGAACTCATTCGCGATCACCGGCACGCCGCACTCCTTGCCCCATGCTGCTGCAAAAGCAATGCGCCCGGCAATCGTCTCCGCATTCCATCCCCCTGCCGCATAGAGATATAGATAGTACCGCGCAAGATCCGACGGTACCGCCTTCATCTGCTCCGTGATCTGCTGCGGCGTAGCCGGGTATGGAATGCTTCTGTAGAACGGCCACTCTGCCGAGCCCCACGTCGCACCCTGATGCGTGAAGGGATACGGCTCATAAAAGTGGAAGGTGTAAATCACATTCGCATCGTGCACCGGCTCAGTCGCCAGCAGGTCACCGAGACCGCTGTAGCTCGCGCCTGCGGCAATCATCGTATGCTGCGCATCGACACTGCGCACAGCCTCCACCAGCCGCGCCTCAATCCCCATCCAGCGATAAGGGTCCTGCACCTCCGGCTCGTTGATCAGTTCGTAGAACACGTGATCGGCATCGGTTTGCGCGAAGCTCGCAGCAAGAATCCGCCACGTCTCCGTCAGCTCCCCTACGCCCCACTCGCTGCTCAGCTGATGCTTGTAGTCATCCGAGGGAAAGATGCACAGAGTCACCGCGAGATGTGCAGCCAGTGCCTCATCCACAGCCTTGTGCAACGTAGCCAGCGCCGCCGGATTTGCGGGTTGCAGATCACCATGCCGCTCGATCAAAGAAGGATCGACACCGATCCGCACCGAATCGAAACCCATCGCATGAATAGCCGCAAGGTCCGCTTCGCTCACCGCTGTCGTCAGGTGCTGCGGCGAAAGATCGCCGCTGGCGAACCAGTTCGAGAGGTTGATGCCGCTTTTCAATTCCTGCGCCCGGCGAAAGGCCGTCGCCGCGCTGTCCGCCTGCGTCTGCGCATGCATCGCGGTGCTGCCTGCAGCGGTTATTCCTGAAAAAATGGCCAGAACCCAGAGCCAAACCCGCACTCGATACCAACGCATGCTATGAGCCTCCCGCGCGGCTGCTTTCAAACCACGCGATCTGGCCATGATATCGTCCGGTCACATTGCTGACAGGCTCTTCGCAGTGAATCTCAGTGATGAATCTTGGAGAGCAGTCCGCCCACCAGTCCTTTTTTTCCCTGCGGCTGGGCCGGAGTCGCCGGAGAGCTCTTTGCCGGAACAGCCGGGGCCGGAGCAGCCGGAGCTGGAGTAGACGCGCCGGCAGGAGCCGCCGCATTCGCCGGATAGGCATCGGTGTTTCCCCCGTTCGCAATCGGCGAGGCGCTCATTCCCTGCGGCAGTTTCAAGCCCTGTAGCAGCGAGGATGCCGAGTTCGAGCCAGAAAGATACTGCACGATCACTGAGATGCGCCGGTTCGAAGGATCGAGCGGGTCCGCAGGCACGCGCAGACGTTGATCCGCATAGCCTCGCACTTGCGACACCTGGTTTCCCTTGAGACCCGACTCCTGCATCAGCCGTCGCGCTGCATTCGCCCGGTCCGCCGAAAGCTCCCAGTTCGTGTAATCGGACTTTCCCGCATACGGCTGCGAATCGGTGTGTCCTTCGATCGAAATCTGATTCGGTACCGCTCCGAGCTGCTTTGCCAGCATGGCCAGCACCTCTTTGCCGTTGGCGTTCAACTCCGCACTGCCGGAGTCGAAAAACGTGCCATTGCGCGACTCCAGCAGCTCGATCCTCAGCCCCTCCGGCGTAATCTGCATCTGGATCTGCTTCTGCAGCGGGTTCAGATCCAGCGAGCTGGTAATCGACTTCTGGAGCTGCTGCTTAAGCTGCTCGATCTTCTGCTTCGCCGCGTCTTCCGGAGCTGGAGGATTTGCGTCCTCCCCTGCCTTGTCGCTGCCGTTGTCGTGGTACCGGCCCAGCGGATCGTTGAAATATCCGGCCACGGCCTTGCGCACATGCGCGCTGGTGTTCATCAGCCAGAGCACGATGAACAGCGACATCATCGCTGTCACGAAGTCGGCATAAGCCACCTTCCAAGCTCCGCCATGGTGCTCGCCATGCCGCTTGACCTTCTTGATGATGATGATCGTTTTTCTGCTCACGCGGCTGCGGCTCCCTCACCGCCCGCCTGCCTGCCGGAGCATGCTGCTTCCACCTCCTGGAAGCTCGGCCGCACATAAGTTGGAATCGCGCGGCGTGCAATCTCGATCGCCTGGATCGGCGCGCTCCCCTTGATGAAGGCGATCATCAGCACCCGCAGCACATAGAGGTACGCGTGGTGCTCCTCAGAGGCTTTTCCCATGTTCGTACCCAGCGGCCCCACCACGCCGTAACAGAGCAGGATGCCGAGGAAGGTCCCCACCAGCGCCGCCGCCACCTTGTGCCCGATCGCCTCCGGAGGCCCGCCCAGCGCGCCCATGGTAATCACCACGCCCAGCACCGCAGCCACGATGCCCAGCCCCGGCAACGCGTCGGCCACCGTCGTCAGCGCCGAGATCGGCTGGTGCGCGCAGCGGTGCTGCACTTCCATGTCCAGGTCCATCATCTGGTCCATGTCGAAGGCCTCGACGCCGCCGGTCACCGCCATGCGCAGCGTGTCGCAGACAAAATCCCGTGAGTGCAAATCCCCCACAAAATGCGGATAAGCCTTGAAGATTTCGCTCTCCTCCGGCTTCTCCACATCCGCCTCGATCGACAGCATGCCCGAGCGCCGCACCTTGTTCAGCAGCTCGAACATCATCTTCAGTGTCTCGATGTAACGGTCTTTGCTGTAATGCGATCCCTTGAGCGTGCCCAGCAGCCCGGATAGAATCCCCTTGATCGTGTGCATGGGGTTGGCGATCAGCAGCGTGCCGAGCGCAGCTCCGCCGATGATGATCAGCTCTGCGGGCTGCATCAGCACCGCCAGCTGGCCTTTTTCCATCAGGAAGCCTGCAACCACGGCTCCAAATACCACCACGATTCCAATGATGGCGAACATGTGTCCAGGGATCTCCTCAGCGCATACGCGCTCACCGATCGTGGAACCCCTTCGATGGCATCCTCCGGGCGGCGCTGATTGTTCTATCGGCGGACATCGGCATGCCCTTAGCGACGACACCCCATCGAGCCGGGATCGAATGTCCATGTCTGCAAAGAAAAACGCCCTGCCATCGGGCAGAGCGTTTCTTCCTTATACCGTTCTTTTCTCTCTCAGGAGATGCCCGCCTCAAGCCCGGGACTGGCCGGCACGCACTCTGTCGGAGCTTCCAGCGGCAGCTGCACCACAAACTCTGTCTTTCCCCGCTGCGACTCGAAGTGGATATTGCCATGGAACTGCCCGAGGACGATGCGGTGCGCGATATCGAGCCCCAGCCCTGTTCCCACGCCCACCGGCTTGGTGGTAAAAAACGGCTCGAAGATATGGTCCCGCAACTCCTCGGGAATACCCTGCCCTTGATCCGCGATGCCCACATACAGGAAATGTTCATCCTGCCAGGTCCGGATGCTCACCTTTCCGCCTTCCGGCGAAGCATCGATCGCATTGTCCAGGATATTGGTCCATACCTGGTTCAATCCCGTGCCGGTGGTATGCAGCATCGGCTTGCCACTGGCAAACGATTTCTCCACCGTCAGCTGCTTGTGCCGGAACTTGTGCGCCAGAATCGTCAGCGTGCTCTGGATGCTGTCATGCACGTCGATTTCGCCGGCCCGGTTCTTGTCGGCATAGGCATACTTCTTCACCGCGACCACCAGATCGGTCACCCGGGCCACCGATTCTTCGATGGTCCCCACCAGTTGCATGCTCGAAATCAGCGATTCCAGCCAGTTCAGCGCATCGGAGAGAATTTCGCGCGGGAACGCATACTGCGCGCAGGTGATGTCATTGCATTCCCAGCCCACCTGCACCAGCGTCGGAGCCAGCTTCCAGGCATTTTCGACGCCAGACTCTTCCAGCCACTCGGCCAGCTCCTGCTCGGCATCGGCCTGCTCGAGCGAGCTCATCGGCTCGGGCTTGCGGTCGCGCAACGCCTCGGTCTGCAACTGCGCCATGCACCGCTTCTGCTCGAGCGTAAGCTCTCTCTGCGAGAATCGCAGGCTGATCTCCTGCAGCCGCGTCAGGTTCTCGCGCAGCTGTGAAGCCGCCCGCCGGGCAGCCGTACCCGGATTGTTTAACTCATGCATCAATCCGGCCGCCAGGGTGCCCAGCGTCACCAGCTTTTCCCGGTGCCGCGTCATCACCTGGTAGGCGCCTATCCGCCGGCCTACATGTTCCAGAACCCCGGCGCGCACCACGGGACAGGTTCCGATCAGCCGCCAGAAGCCTGCCTCCCCGATCCGCACCACGCGGCCGTCCGCAATCGCCTTGATCTTCACCGCCGTCGTGGTTGCGCCAGTCAGAATCGGCACTTCGCCAAACGCATCGCCGGCCGAGAAGGTCGCCATCAGCGTGCTCGTACCGTCGGATTCCGGCTTCGTCATCTTCAACGCGCCGGATAGCAGCACCCAGAATGAGAGTTCCGCTTCTCCGGACTCAACCAGTACCACTCCCTTGGGAGTCTCGATCAGGTCCACGTCGCCCAGACAACTGGCATCCTCGACCTTGAGTTGCGAAAAAATCGGAACCTCTCGCAACTCTGCGAGAAGATCCACCGCCGGTATCATCCTGCTGCTCAGCTTTGTGTGTGCTGCTTCCATCGTCTGCTGTCGTCCTGTCCACGTCAGCCTTAAGAGCTTTCAGGCTCCCAGCCGCTCATCGAACTCCACATCTCACGCGCAAAATCCGGTACTTCTTGCCTTGCTCCGGCTGAAAACCGGCAAATCCTTCCTCGCTCCGCTGCCGAACCTCGCTAAAAGTGCGACAGGTACTGGTGGATGAACTGCACGGCAATCGACCCCTCACCCACCGCCGAGGCCGCCCGCTTCACCGATCCGTGCCGAACGTCCCCGGCGACAAACACGCCCGGAACGCTCGTCTCCAGCAGATACGGTGACCGCTTTTCCTTCCAGATCGAGGGATATTTCCCTTCGACCTGCAGATCGGGACCGGAAAGAATGAAGCCATTCGGATCCCGCATTACCTGCTCCGGCAGCCAATCCGTTGCCGGTGCAGCCCCGATGAAGATGAACAATGCCGTTGCCGGCACAGTCCGTTCTCCCTCAGGTCCGCGGATGCGAAGCGACTCCAGCCGCCCCTCTCCGAACGCCTCCTCGACTCCCGAGTGCGTCTCGACCCGAATATTGGATGTGTCAGCAATCTGATTGATTAAATATTTCGACATGCTCTTTTCGAGCGAGTCGCCCCGCACCAGCATCGTTACCTGCCGGGCATATTTCGCAAAATGCATCGCCGCCTGACCGGCAGAATTCGCCCCGCCGACGACGAAAACCTCTTCGTCACGACAGGATCTGGCCTCGACCAGGGCTGCGCCATAATATACGCCGAGCCCTGTAAGCCGTTCCACACCAGGCACATCCAGGCGCCGATAGTGCACGCCGGTAGCGATCAGGCAGACATGGCTCGAGACTTCGCGGCCATCCGCCATGCAGGCCAGACGATAGTGATGGTCTGCCCGGATTCCACACACTCTCTGGGTCAGGAACTCCGCACCGAAGCGCGAAGCCTGGGCATAGGCCCGCCGCGCCAGGTCCGCTCCGCTCAATCCGGAGGGGAAACCCAGGTAATTTTCGATCCGGGAGCTCGATCCGGCCTGTCCGCCCGGAGCCTCGGGCTCAACCACCAGCGTCCGTAAGCCCTCCGACGCGCCATACACTGCCGCAGCCAGGCCCGCCGGACCAGCTCCCACCACCACCAGGTCGTAGAAGTCCTTCTCCGCGTGCGTACGCAACCCGATCCGCTCGGCCAGCTCCGTCTGCGTCGGCTGTACCAGCGTCTTGCCGTCGGCAAAGACCAAGGCGGGCAGCTTCTTGTCTTCGAGCCCGTACCGCTGCAGCAGTTCCACCGCCTCGGCGTCGCGCTCGGGGTCCAACCACACGTACGGCACCTGGTTGCGCGAGAGAAAGTCCCGCACCTCGAAGTCCCGCACCGACCAGCGCGGCCCGATCACCCGCAGCCCCTCGAAGGGTGGCTTATACCCCTGGCTCCAGGCCTCCAGCAAATCGTCCAGCACTGGATACAGATGCTCTTCCGGCGGGTCCCACGGCTTGGTCAGGTAGTAGCTGATCCTCGCCGTATTGATCGCCCGGATCGCCGCCTCGGTGTCGGCATACGCCGTCAACAGCGCCCGCTTGGCTTCGGGATAAACGTGCTGCACCCGTTCCAGCAGCTCCACACCAGACATTCCCGGCATCCGCTGATCGGAGAGGACCAGCGCTACCGAATCCCCGCGCTGCTTCAGCTGCGCGCAGGTATCCAGCGCCGCCTGGCCTGATCCTGCGCGGAGAATCCTGTATTCCGCTCCGTACTTCCGCCGCAGATCCTGCACCACCGCTTCCAGAACACTGGCATCATCATCAACCGCGAGTATGACCGGCTTGCTCATATCTGTTCTCTAGTGTATTCCGCCTCTTTTATTGTCCCAAAATGGGACGTATTGCATGACAGCGGTCACATCGTATTCATCCAGGCAAAAGTTTTTTGGTGATTACCACACTTGTGTCAGGTAACCTCCATTTACTAACCATGCTTTAACTTTTTCCTATGCGTGCCCACTCCGGAAATATTCCGGAGTTAGTAAGGGTACTCAGGTGTCCACTTAAGAGACACCGGTTACCCACGCACGAGGACGGTCGATAACCAGCTCAGCCACGGCATCAGGCTGGCATCGATCAAGAAGAGCCGTGCGCCTTGCGCACTGCCCGGTTCCATTACCCCGAACGGACGACTTCCCATGAATAAAGTGATTCTTGCCGACAACCAGGCTATTTTCCGTGCAGGAACTGCCAAGATTCTCGCGATGGAGGACGACTTCCGCATCATTGCTCAATGCGGCGATGCAGAGCGCCTGTACCAGACTGTAGAGACTTTCCGTGGCGCAGTATTCCTGTTTGCAAGCACCCTCAAGCTCAACCTGCCGCTTTTCATGGAGCGTGTCCACGCGCACGACAGCCGGGTCATCGCTATCGTCGAGAACACCGAATCCACCCAGCCCTTCATCGCTGCCGGAGCCAATGGCGCGCTCCACCGCTGTGTCAGCGGCCCCGCGCTCATTGAGTGCGTTCGCCGCGTCAATCGCGGGGAGCATGGCATCCAGGGAACCGTTCCCGGCCTCGCGCCTCACGAGGAAGATCTCGTCGGCGCCCGGGTCCGCGACCGTCTCACGCCCAAGGAAATGAAGATCGTCGCCCTCATCGTACAGGGCTGCAAGAATAAGGAAATCGCGATGCGCCTGACCACCACCGAGCAGGTCATCAAGAACTACCTTCGCAGCATCTACGACAAGACCGGCGTCTCCGACCGGCTGGAGCTGGCCCTCTTTACCATCCATCACCGCATCCTGGCCGAAGCTGCTGCCGCGGCCGGTGACATCATGATGCAGGCCAACTAACCTCGGAGACTCTTCCACCCGACAGGCATATTCCGGAATTCCCCGTTCCTGGATATTCCTATTTCAGATATCCCGGCTCCAGATGTACCGGCTCCAGACTCAGCGCCTTGCATCCCTCCCCGCAAGCGCTTCGAGCAAACCACTTAGAACCTGCGCGTCTTCCGTCTATCTTCCGCTTAGACAGGATAGATATCTTCCCGCATTCCTTTTCCCGCTTCTACCAGGAATGTATTACCGCAAGATACCGCTCGCTTCCTGACAATTTGCGCACAAACACGAATGCCGGAAGCATGGAAGCCTCCGGCATTGCCTGTCCGATCGTTAAGAATTACGAAAGCCGCTCGGCAATCGACTTCGCCTGCGTGAACAGGTAGAGGTAATCCGGGCCGCCAGCCTTCGAGTCCGTCCCCGACATATTGAAGCCGCCGAAGGGATGCGCACCGACCATCGCGCCCGTGCACTTCCGATTGAAGTACAGGTTGCCGACGTGATATTCAGCCCGCGCCCGGTTCAGCTTCTGCGCGTCGGCCGAGTAGACCGCGCCGGTCAGACCGAACTCCGTGTTGTTGGCAATCTCGAGCGCGTCGTCATAATTCTTCGCCCGGATCAGCGCCAGCACCGGCCCAAAAATCTCTTCCTGCGAGATCCGCGCCATCGGTGCCACATCGGCAATCACCGTTGGCTCGAGGAAGTACCCGCCATCCTCTGTCTTTACGGCATTGCCGCCGGCAATCAGCCGGCCTTCGCTCTTACCGATCTCGATGTATTCCTGAATCGACTTCATTGCCGCAGCATTCGCCACCGGGCCCATATTCGGGTTCTTCACCGGATCGCCGATGGTCAGTTTCGCCACGCGGTCCCGAACCTTTTCGACGAAGACCTCGTACAGAGGCTCCTCGATGATGGCGCGCGAGCAGGCCGAGCACTTCTGGCCGCTGAAGCCGAAGGCCGAGGCGACCACACCATCGACTGCCGCGTCGATATCCGCATCATCGCTCACAATGATCGAATCCTTGCCGCCCATCTCGAGGATGGTGCGCTTGATCCAGATCTGGCCCTTCTGCGTCTTGGCTGCTTTCTCGTGAATGTCGAGGCCCACTTCCTTTGAGCCGGTGAAGGCGATGAAACGGGTCTTCGGATGCTCCACGATGGCATTGCCGAAGGTCGCGCCCGAACCAGGGCAGAAGTTCACCACGCCGCCCGGCATGCCTGCCTCTTCGAGCACATCCACAAAGCGCGCAGCAATGGTCGGCGTATCGCTCGAGGGCTTCAGGATCACCGTATTGCCGCTCACAATGGCCGCCGCCGTCATGCCCGCCATGATCGCAAAGGGGAAGTTCCACGGCGGAATCACCGCGCCGACACCCAGCGGAATGTACCGGAGCTCGTTCTTCTCACCTGGGTACGGGATCGGCGTTGTCGCCTGGTCCAGCCGCAGCGCTTCGCGCGCGTAGAACTCGAGGAAGTCGATTGTCTCGGCCACGTCGGCATCCGCCTCGGCCCAGTTCTTGCCGATTTCATAGGTCAGCCACGCGCAGAACTCGAACTTGCGGTCGCGAATGATCGCGGCCGCATTCAGCAGCAGCGAGCTGCGCTCTTCGACCGTCGTCTTCTTCCAGCTCTCGAACGCCGTGAGCGCCGCCTGCATGGCCTTCTCCACGTGCTCAGCCCCGGCCTTCTGGTGCACGCCGACCACCTGCGAGGGCTTCGCCGGGTTGATCGACTCGATCTTGTCCCTGGTCTTCAGTCGTTCCCCACCGATGACCAGCTCGTATTCGTGTCCCAGCAGATCGCCGACCTGGGTCAGTGCCTCGCGCATGGCGTGCGCGTTTTCATGCTTTGAGAAATCGACAAACGGCTCGTTCTTGAAGACGCCCTGGGGGGCACGGAGGTGGATGATGGTAGGTGAATCGACGATAGCCATAACGTGCTAGTGTAGCCGAGAAACCCCGACTCCAGCGAGACAGGGTCCAGCGCCCAAAAAGAAGCGGCCCGGCCAGCGCCGCACCGCTCTTTCCTAAATCGCTCTATCCTTCAGAATCGCAAGGCCACACCACTGGAGAGGATCGGATAAAACCGGATCCACTCCAGATCCTTGTCCAGCTTGCGAATCTGCCCCTGGATGTTCGCCTGTACCTCCGGATCGGTGGCAATCACGCTGCAGTTCACATCGTGATCCTGTTCGCAGACTGAGCCCTGCAGGTGCAAGCTCACCGAACCGGTCCCCTGGTAGACAAACCCCATCTCAAACGGGAAGGTGATGTGCCGGCGCTCCTTGCGCGAAACCCAGTTTCCCCAGCCGAAGGTGAACATCGGCGCCGTTTCCTTGAAGTGCACCGCGCCATCCCCCACCACGGGATCGGCGTAGCTGCCGTAATAGCTTGTGCCGTTCAGCGTAAAGGAGTCTCCACCCGGCACGCCGCCCACCGCCGTCGCCCGGTTCTGATTGTTGAAGAGGATGCCAGGGCTGACGTGGAAGCTGTGTCCGCGGAACGGAAACCAGTCAAGGCTCGCCTGCAGCGACCGAAAGTGCAGATGCGCATCGTAGGTTGCACCAGAATCCGTGCCGCTCAGGTTGTAATTAAAGAAGTTCCACCCCAGGCGTAGATTCGTCGAGCGCGTTACCTCGGCGGCGATGCCGGCCGCTCCACCCAGCGGCGACACGTATCCGCCCACCGCAATGCGCGCTAACGGGCCATAGGTCACGATCGCCGCCGGAGCCGGCCGGATATCCCGCACGACTCCGCCCCCAGGACTGCCACCGGAGCCGCTCCCCGGATCGGTATCCATGGCGCCGGCCAGGCTCACCCTCGACGACGAGCCTGTACCCGTCTCTATCTGCCCCTGGCACCACGACACGATCCCCACGCAGCACATGACACACACCGCCGCCTGCCGCACACGAGTCAGCATTCGTATCCCTTTAAGTTCTTTTGTCTTCACAACAACGAGGAAAAATGGACGCCAACGGAAGCCATTCGGGAACAGACTGCGCAGCGGCGTGGCTTCATCTTTATTGGTTGGCGGGACTATAGCCACACTAGCAAAAGGGCTCTATGCCTACAACTTGTTGTTAGCGATCCCCTTGGCTTTGTCCACAACTTTATTCTGCTGGTCAACAACCCGTCACATATCAGACACATTCGCAGCCGTCAGACCATCTCGCGCAGCATGATCCCCGATCAACCTCAGAAACAAACCGGCCGGGACACAGGTGTGCATCCCGGCCAGTAGCGATCGATGAAACCCCTTAGCTCCGCGCCGTCAGCTCTTCCGTCTGCCGCGACATCTTTGCCGTGCGCTCGATCTTGTCCCAGTTGAACGGCCGCCCATCGATGGCCCGCTTGATGGTCTTAAAGAGCACCACCGAGAAGACCTGGCGGTAGGTAAAGCGCTGCAGCCAGATGTGGAAGAGCAGCCAGCCATCGCCCTTATTGGCCGGATGCCGCCGCTCGAGCGAGAAGGCCACCGCCGAAGTCACAAAGTCGATCATCAGGAAGGCAAGGAAGTAGGTGAGCAGCTTCTCGAAGCTCGCCGCGCTCGCCGCCTCCGGATGGAAGTGCTTGTCGACAAAGTAGTGGATGATGCCCGCGACGAACATCAGATCGATGAACGGCGAGACCAGCGGCAGCAGAATCTGAAAGATGACGATATTCGGCAGCGCGAACAGGCCCATCGCCGGATTGGTGCGGAAGGCGTGCTTGTGCTTGAAGACCGCCTGCAGGGTTCCGAAGGACCAGCGGAATCGCTGACGCATCAGCCCCTTCACGTTGACCGGCGCCTCGGTGAAGGCCAGCGCGCGGTCCTCATAGATCACCTTGTAGCCCTGCTCGAGCAGGTTCATGGTAAGGTCGGCATCCTCGGCCACGGTGTTGATGGGATACTTGCCGCCCTTTTTCACCGCTTCAGTCCGCCATGCGCCGATAGCGCCCGGCACCACCGTCACGATGTTGAAGAGATCGAGCGCGCGCCGCTCGAAGTTCTGGCTGGTGATGTACTCGAGCGCCTGCCACCGTGTCCACAGGTTCACGCGGTTGCCGACCTTCGCGTTACCCGCAACCGCGCCGATCTTCGGATCGGCAAAGTAGCGCACCAGCTTCGAGATCGCATCCGGCGCAATCACCGTATCGGCATCGATGCCGACGTAAATCTCTTCCTCGGTTTGCTCAAGGCCGAAATTCAATGCCTCGGCCTTGCCCGCATTCGGCTTGGTAATGACGGTCAGCTTGCCCGAGGCAATCTCTTCCGGATAGGCCTCCTGCGCAACGGTGAACGTTTTGTCCGTCGAGCCATCGTCAATGACCATGACGCGGATGTTCGTGTAATCCGAGTTCAGCACCGAGGCGATAGTCCGTGCGATCACCGTTTCCTCGTTGTAGGCCGGAATCAGCACGGCGATGCGCGGTGCAAACTCGCCCGGGGGCACCTTGCGACGGCGCAGGCGATCGATGATCGCGAAGACACCGACGAGAATCAGGCGAGCGCTCATCAGCACGTCGCCGATAAAGAAGACGTCCACGACGAAGTGGCGGAAGAAGCCGAAGACCAGGAATGCCAGCCAGTCGATGCGTGCCTGCCACTTCATCTTCGGCGAGATCGGCGGCATCACCTCGGCCGTCGTCTTGCCCATCAGGTCGGAGACATTCACAAACGTGTAGCCATGGGCCCGCAGCGTGGTAATCAGCAGCGGCAGAGCCGCAACAGTCGCCGAGCGATCACCGCCGCCGTCGTGCATCAGGATGATGCTGCCTTTCTTCCACGAGGCGGTCTTCATATCGTCCAGCATCGCCAGGACGTTGTTGGTGATCTCCTGCGGTGACTTGCGCGGGTGCTCGTTCCAGTCGTCGGTATCGATCTTGTTGCCGATGATGGTGTATCCCATGGACTGGATCTTGTCCGCTGGCGCGGCCTGATCGTTGGTCTGCGGCTCCTGGTCAATGGAGTATGGAGGACGGAAGTAGAGCGGCTGCAGGCCAAGTTCCGCGGCGAAGAGGCGCTCGGTCAGATTCAGCTCCGAACGCAGTTGAAACTCGGAGATTTCGCTGATGTCCGGATGTGTGAAGGTGTGATTGCCGATCTCATGGCCTTCGCGGACATAGCGTTTCAACAACCCAGGATAGTCCTGCGCCTGCTCGCCGATGACCATAAAGGTCGCCTTCACGTCGTACTTCTTCAGGATGTCGAGAATCCTTGGCGTCCATACCGGATCGGGACCGTCGTCGAAGCTGAGCGCCACTTCCTTCGGCTTATAGCCATACTGCTGCGTCACGTAAGAGCGCGGCAGCTTGGTCATCTCCTCATCGGTGACCGTGAAGTTGTCCGCATCCATGCTCACCGTGCGGCTGCCGCTCTCCGGCCGCGCCACGATGCGCAGAATATCGCCCTCGCCCTCGGCATCTACGTCATTGCCGGGAGGAACATTTTCGAGCTGCTGCGGCGCGCCTTTCGCCATGGGGTGGTCCCAGATGGACCACATCGACCCGTCTTCCTCACCCAGCCGCCACAGCGCAAAGGTCTTGATGCCCATCTGCCGAGAGGCGCGCATCTCGTTGAGTGCGGTCACAGAGTCCAGGAACCACACCTGGTGCCGCGTGTGCGCATCCTCGTCGTCGTAGACAAAATGCGGATTGAGCTCATCGCCTTCGAGATGCACATCTGCGTCCGCATCGGCTGCGCGCTGCCATGCCTCCTGCACGGTCAGATCATCGGTATTGATGACCTTCGGTGCGGCTGGCTTCTGGCCTTTCTTCGGCTTCTCCGGCAGCGTCACTTCCCAGTCATATCCGTAATTGCCCAAACCGGAGATCAGCTTATTCTTCGGGATCAGCTTGAGCGCGTGCTGCAGATTGCTTTCGAACCAGTCCTGCGAAGCCACGGGACCAGGCTCGCTCTGATCTTCGTGCTGGTCGTAATTCATCAGGATCACGCCGTCCGTATTGGCGCCCATCGCCTTCAGGACCGCATCCGGGATACCGATCTGCGCGTCCACATAGAGGCGCAGGTTCTTGGCATGCAGGTCGCTGTAGAGTTCGGCAACCCACTGGGCGAAGAGCTTCCGATCGTCTTCCGGAAGTTGCTCGAGATCGAGACAGATGCCGTGATAGCCAGGATTCGCAGACAGGAATTTATCGATTTGGAGATGCAGATTTTCGCGTGCTGCAGGGCTCTCCAGGATGCGCCCGACCAGATCCCCGTCCCAGTTGCCGGTGAGGGGGTTGTAATCGTTCAGCATCGGAAAGACTTCCATGTCGTCTTTCGTCACCGTCAGCAGGCGATGCACCTTGTCTTCCGGGTCTACCCCGTGTACCACGCCGTTCTTGTCGACCACGTTGTAGATCGAGACGGGGAAGAGCGGCGTCGCCGCCATCAGGTCGCCGTTGTCCTTCGTCACATGCAGCCAGTCTGGAAACAGGATGTCGATCTGGCGGAAGTGCGCCTTCAGGGACGAGTAGCTGGCGTCATCGTTCTCATAAAACGCCGCGCGCAGTCCTTCATCCCCATTCAAAGGAATTTCGGACGCCGGCTTCTCGGTTTTACGCCGCGTCGATCGCGCAGCATTTCTGCGCAGCTGGTCGCCGACACGCTGCTGCTTCAGCGCTTTGTAATTGCGCTTCTGCGTGGGCAGCAAGAGATCGGGCAGCCGCTGCTGCCTCACCACGCTGATGAAAAAAAGCACCAGCACAATGGTCGACACCACACCGGTGACATCCAGCACTCGCCGGAGTCGCCGCCAACGCTTCAACTGAGGATCGTAGAAAACTTGTTTCATGGATGGTCGTGAGACCTTTACTTACTCTACAGAAAGCAGGGTATAGGGTGTAGGGGATAGGGTATAGAGAAATAGGGCACAGACACGAGCAGGTAGATGAACCGACTCACGCAGAAAGCACAAAGCGGACAAGCCACGAAACCCGCTACACCCTACACCCTACACCTTATACCCAGCCTCATCGCCCTCGCTTGCGGCGCGGCCCTGCGTCTCTGGTTCATCCACGCCTATCCCGATGTGCAGGGCGATCCGCTGGTCTACGGCTCGATCGCCAAAAACTGGATGCTGCACGGCATCTACGGCTCGACCACCAGCGGCGCACTGCGTCCCACGCTCATCCGCCTGCCCGGCTACCCATTGTTTCTGATGCTCTGCTTCCGGCTCTTCGGCATAGAGCATTATCACGCGGTGATGTATGCGCAGACAGCGATCGATCTCGGCACCTGCGTGCTGATCGCCGCCGTCGCCCGCCGGCTGTGGAATGAAAAGGCCGGCTGGTGGGCGCTATGGCTCGCGGCACTCTGCCCCTTCACCGCCAACTACGCGGCTGCTCCGCTCACCGAAACGCTTGAGCTCTTCTCGATCACCGTCGCGCTCTACGCGCTGGTACGTTTTCTCGAGAAGCCTTCATGGCCATGGACACTGCTGCAATCGCTGGCCTGGAGCTATGCGGCGCTGCTGCGCCCCGACGGCGCGCTCATCGCCGTCGCGCTCTGCCCGGCAATGCTCTGGTACGGGCGCAAGCGCTGGGGCCTCAAGCCGATGCTGCGTTACGCGCTGGCCGCCGCGGTGCTCTCCACGCTGCCCTTCGTACCGTGGGCCATCCGCAACTGGCACACCTTTCACGTCTTCCAGCCGCTGGCCCCGCGCTACGCGACCGATCCCGGCGAAGACACGCTGCCCGGCTTCAACCGCTGGACCAAGACCGTCTGCGTCGATCTGGCCTGCACCTGGGAGGTCTACTGGAATGCGGACAGCGACCGCATTGAGCTGGAAACGCTGCCCAGCCGCGCCTTCGATACGCCCACGCAATATGACGAGACGAAGGCGCTGCTCGAGGACTATAACCGGACAACAACGATCACGCCCGAGATCGATGCGCGCTTTGCAGCGCTGGCCGCGGAGCGCCTGCGGGAACACCCGCTGAAATATGGCGTAGGACTCCCGCTGGCGCGTGTCGCCGACATGTGGCTGCGTCCGCGCACAGAGATGCTGTGGATCGAGTTGCGCTGGTGGGAGTACAACCGGCATCACGCCGAAACGGAATTTGCCGCCGCCTACGCGGGGCTGAACCTGCTGTATATTCTGCTGGCGCTGTGGGGATTCCGCCGCTGGCCGCTACTTTCGGGAGCAATGCTGGCATTTTTTCTGCTGCGCTCGCTGCTGCTGGGCACCATTGAAGCACCCGAGGACCGCTACACGCTCGAGTGCTTCCCCATGCTCTTTATCCTGGCGGCCATCGCACTCGCACCGCGGAAGAACGAAGACGAGATTAGTGGCGCACCTTCTGCACGTCTGCCGGAAGCTTCAGCGTAAAAGCGCTCTCCGGTACCCCGTTCAGCTTGATGTTGGAGTAATTCGCCAGCCGATAGTCGCCGCCAGGCTGGAAGACCTGCTGGCGCAGAGAGACACTGCGTGCGCTGTCGACCCAGATCGTGATATGCGAAAAATTCTGGTTGGGTCCGCTCTTCGACGTCAGATCCAGCTTCGCTGTCTCGACGCCATCGATGGTCTCTGTGCCCAGATATTTGATGTTCCAGTCCGCAGCCAGCTCCTTGCCGCTGCCCCCGAAGCCGAGGGAGAGGTACTTCTCATACTCGGCAGAAGCAGCAAGGATCGTCTCCTGTTTGAGCGCGGGCTGGTAGAAGTCGATTTCGCTCCCCTTGTAGAGAACATCCTTCAGTGACGGCTGGCCATTGTCAGTCTTGATGTGCATCACCATCTCGGTGGCCTTGCCCGCGCGCCGGAAGGCGATCGTGCCGGTTTGCATATCGTGGCTGTCCACAACCGCTGTGTACTGGTCAGCAGAGACTTCAGCCTGAGCGCTCTGGAACTTTGCCGCGGCAGCATCCATCTGGCTCAATACCTTCTGAAGATCCGCGTTCTGTGCGTGCGCGATGCCCGGTGCGCCCGCCAAAAGAATGGCGCCCAGCGAAACCGCGGCGCCCAGCCATTTCGATCGCTTTGTCATAGAGAGATCAAACCTGTCTTACTGAATAAATCCCGCCCTGAATCCACCCACTTAGACCAGTTGGATGCGGAAAAGGCAGCGTTTAGCTTCCAACCTCCGGCTTTTCGCTCAAAGCTGCTTTACCGGTGCGCCCACACCCGGTAGCCGGTGACCTTGCCCTGCGGCTCGGTGATGGTCTGATAGCGGTCCATGGTCACGGAGCCGGAGACCGACTCGATCTGCGCGGCGAGCTGGGCATCGAGCGGGCCGCCATCCGTATGCACAGAAGCCGCCGGGATATCGAAGATATAGTTCCCTGCTCCGGCAGGCTTCACCAGCACGCTGCCCTTGGCCAGTTTCTCCGACTGCGGATGGTCTCCGAAGTTATAGAAGTGCGGGGTCACGAAAATGAACGCCAGGATCAGCGTAACCATCACGTCATAGTGGAAGCTGCCCCGTTCGTAGGTCCAGAAGAGGTAGCTCCGCAATAGCTTGCCCATTTTTCTTACTTCTCCTTGCCGGCAACCACCGCGGACAGCGATGCGCCGGCACGGGGACGGATCACCGTCTCCCCACCCATATAGGGTACCAGCGCCTCGGGCACGGTCACCGAACCATCGGCCTGCTGGTAGTTTTCGAGGATCGCCAGCCAGGTGCGTCCCACGGCCAGTCCGCTGCCGTTCAACGTATGCAGAAACTGCGCCTTGTTCTGCCCCTTGGCGCGATAACGGATACCCGCGCGCCGCGCCTGAAAATCGCCGCAGTTCGAGCAGGAGGAGATCTCACGGTACGCCTGCTGGCCCGGGAGCCATACTTCGAGATCGAAGGTCTTGGCAGAGCCGAAGCCCATATCGCCGGTGCAGAGCAGCACGCGGCGGTAGGGCAACCCCAGGCGCTCGAGGATGGTTTCGGCGTTGCGGGTGAGCTTCTCAAGCTCGTCCATGCTCTCCTCGGGGCGGGAGAACTTCACCATCTCCACCTTCTGGAACTGGTGCTGGCGAATGATGCCGCGCACATCCTTGCCGTAAGAGCCGGCCTCGGAACGGAAACATGGCGTATAAGCGGTCAGCGACAATGGCAGCTGCGCGTCTTCGAGCGTCTCATCGCGGAAGAGGTTGGTCAGCGGCACTTCGGCGGTCGGGATCAGCCAGTGATCATTAAACAGAGCCCGGAGATATCGATTCTGATCTACGTCCCCAAACTCTTTCTCCCTTTCCTCCGATTCCTCTTGCGCGACATGATCGGGGTCTGCGCAGCGGAACAGATCCTCCGCGAATTTTGGCAGTTGCCCGGTGCCGAATAAACTTGCCCCATTGACTATGAAGGGCGGTAGCACCTCGGTATAGCCATGCTCTCGGGTGTGGATATCGACCATGAAACTGGCCAGCGCCCGTTCGAGCCGCGCACCCGCACCCCAGTAGACCGCAAATCTGGCACCGGAGAGCTTTGCTCCGCGCTCGAGATCGAGAATGCCTAGCTCTTCGCCAATCTCCCAGTGCGGTTTCGGCGTGAAGTCGAATGTGCGAGGCGTACCCCACTTCTTCACTTCGACATTATCGTGCTCGCTCTTGCCCACTGGCACGTCATCGGCCGGCAAATTCGGAATCTGCATAAGCATCGGGAAGATAACCCGATCAAACTCCGTCAGCACAAACTCAAGCTTGTTGATTTTGTCTGCTAGCACGCGACTCTGCTCCATCAAAATCGATGCGTCCTCGCCACTCCGCTTGAGACGCCCGACTTCCTCGGAAACTTTCTTCTTTTCGGCACGAAGCAGTTCAATTTCGGTGACGCGCTTCCGCCTGTTCTCATCATTTTTGCGGAAATCGCCCAGCAGCGCGGCGGGGTCCTGACCGCGGTCGCGCAGTTTCTTCTCTACCAGCTCCAGGCTGGAGCGCACAAAGGACAGATCGAGCATACGCTTCAGATTACCTGACCCATCGGTAACGTGGGCAACCCGGTTTTCGATGGGAGACGGCTCGGCGGACTGCTATTCCATTGCTGGGCCGAATTGTCGGCCTAAAAACGCAAGGCCCGGTGTCGAATCACCGGGCCTTGCTCAACTACGGAGGTTGACGATGAAGAAAGCATCGTCTCCGAACCGAGTCCCCACTCAGATCGTCATCTGGGCCAGGACTGTGTGGGTTGTAGCGAAGCTCGTGGCCAATCTGTGGCACGAGTTCCGTTTGTAACCCGACTCTAACCCTGTTCGCAGGCGCCAACCTGTGAACAGGTTTCTATCAGGGTAGTCCTTTTCCCCCGGATTTCAAGCAATTTTCCCGCCAGAGACCGGATGAGATTGCCGGATTGGTCCAGAACAGGTCAGCCAGCATGGAACCAGCAACGCAGTCCGTACCTCGAGAGACCGTACTCCTTTGCACCAGCACCATCCCAGCCATGAATCCTGAACCTTAAAAAGACCTGAAGATCAAGGCAGATAACGATTCCGGCTTTGCGAATGTGCCGTGAATTCTTCCGCCGTTTCACGGTAACCGTCACCTCCGGCAGCATTCCTGCGCACCCAGCGACATTCCTCCATCGCCAGGCCAGGCAGCGCATATACGGTGCCAGAGTCGCCGCGGGACCGTTCTCGAGATCCGCCTATGTGGCTTCTGCCTTTAGACTCCCACGATCCATCCTTGCGATACTGATGGGGTATGGCTCCTACCAAGCGCTTCTTCGCCGTGCTCGTTTCCGCCGCGCTCTCCTTTACCTCCGCGCCCCTTGCGACAGCCAGCGTCGCCGATAGCCGTCCGGCCGCAGAGACGCCGAGCGCCTACAACGCACACCCGAAGCTCGTCGTTCTGGTCGTGCTCGATCAGTTCCGCGCCGACTATCTCGAGCGCTACCGCGATGACTTCAAGGGCCGTGGTTTCAAGCTCTTCCTCGACCACGGCGCGAACTTCCTCGACTGCTACTACGGTTATGCCAATACCGAGACAGCCCCTGGCCACTCGACGATCGGCACCGGAGCCTACACGGACGGTCACGGCATTGGCGGCAACGAGTGGTGGGATCTGGCCCGCAGCAAGGATCATCCGGTCACGTCGGTCGAAGACGAACGCTATGCGCTGGTCGGCGTGCCCTCGGGCGAGAAGACCACTCCGGGCTCTTCACCGCGCAATCTCCGTGCCTCGACCTTCGGAGACGAGCTGCGCCTCGACACGCTCGGCAGCTCGAGTGTCTATGGCGTTTCTCTGAAGGACCGTGCTGCGATTCTGCCCGCGGGCGCTGCCGCCAACGGCGCCTTCTGGATCGACCAGGCCTCGGGCCGTTTCATCACCTCGACCTACTACATGGCGCAGCTGCCGGAGTGGGCGCAGACCTTCGACGACAGCGGACGCATCGACCAGGCCCGTCAGGAAGCGAATGCGCCGCAGGGTGGGAACTTCTACAACACCGTCGGCGCCACGCCTGCGGCCGTGAGCTATGAGCTCGACTTCGCCAAAGCGCTGATCACCGGCGCGGACCTGGGCAAGCACGACACGACCGATGTGCTGACCTTGAGCATCTCCTCGACCGACATTCTCGGCCACCGTGTCGGCCCCGATTCTCCCGACCAGCGCGCCATGGTCGATGCGGTCGACACCGATCTGGATAGCTTCTTCAGCTGGCTGGATAAGAATGTCGACGGCGGACTCGGCAACGTGTGGATTGCCCTTACCGCCGATCACGGCATTGCGCCGGTACCTGCCGTAGCTGCCAACTTCGGCCTGGATGCAGCCACCATCAACGTACAGAAGCTGGTTGCCGATCTGAATGACGCCCTGAACCTCAAGTTCTCGCCGGGCGAAAAGATCCAGTACCTGCTCGATCATCAATCTCTCCCCTACCTCGTGCTGAACCCGGCTGCCTTCGACCGCGCGGGCATCAACGAGCAGGAGGCTGAGGATGCGGTGCAGAAGGCGCTGCCGCAGGCCTTCGCAGACCTGACCAAGCCGCAGGAGCTGAAGGCTCCGGCCACCTCCAAGCTGCCGCCCACCCCGGCGCTCTTCCGCAGCTTTACCCGCCTGCAGATGGCCGGCGGCCAGCTTCCACCGACGCCCTTCGGGGAGCTGATCGCGCACAGCTACACGCCCAACGGCGGCTGGTATGTAATGGTCGTCGCCGATGCTTTCCAGATGGCGCAGATGGCTCCCGGGGGCACCAACCACTTCACCCCCTACTCCTATGACCGCCACGTGCCGCTCGATTTCTATGGCGCGCCGTTCGCGCCGGGCATGTACCACGGCCGCGTGGAACCGGTCGATCTCGCTGCCACGCTGGCCTCGCTGCTGGGCGTCAACCAGCCTTCGGCGTCGGTAGGGCATATCCTGACTCAGGCTCTGAAGCCGGTTTCGGCAGTAACCTATCCGAAGCCTGTGCCGGTACGCACGCGTGCTGTGCACCGCATACACGCCGCGGCAGACAAGTCTTCAGCCGAAGCAAAACCGGCGGCGGCCGCGCAGAACCAGTGAGGATCAGCAAGCGTTGAAGACCGACATGCGCATCCAGTTCGCCGGCATTGAGCTGGCGAACCCCGTTCTCGCCGCCAGTGGCACCTTTGGCTACGGCGTCGAGTTCGAAGAGATCGTCAACCTCGAGAAGATCGGCGGCTTTGTCACCAAGGGCATCTCCCGCGAGCCGATGGCCGGCAATGCCGCGCCCCGCATCATTGAGACCGCCAGCGGCATGATGAACGCCATCGGCCTGCAGAATGTCGGCGTCGACGCCTATCTCGAGCAGAAGCTGCCGCCGATGCGCAACTACCCGCGCTGCGCGGTCATCGTGAACGTCTTCGGCGGCACCGCCCGCGATTACGTCGAGGTCATCCAGAAGCTCAACGATGCCGAGGGCATCGCCGCCTATGAGATCAACGCGTCCTGCCCAAACACCGACCACGGCGGCATGGTCTTCGGCACCGATCCCGGAGCGCTCAGTGATCTCGTCTGGCGCGTGAAGCAGGTGGCCAAACGCCCCATCCTCATTAAGCTCTCGCCCAACGTGACATCCATCTCCCAGATGGCTCGCTGTGCGGAAGAGTCCGGTGCCGACGCAGTTTCTCTGGTGAATACCTTCGTCTCTCTGGCCATCGATATCGATACCCGCAGGCCGCGCATCGCCAATGTAACCGCGGGGCTCTCGGGACCGGCCATCAAGCCCATCGCGCTGCGCATGGTGTGGGAAGCGGCGAAGTCCGTCAAGATTCCAGTCATCGGCCTCGGCGGCATCGTCTCAGCAGAGGATGCAGTCGAGTTTCTGATTGCCGGAGCGACCGCCGTACAGGTGGGCACAGCAACCTATGCCGACCCGCGCGCCTCGGAACGCATCGCTCACGGCCTCGAACACTGGTGCACCCGGCACCACATCGAGAAAGTCACCGACCTGATCGGGACACTGGATACAAGCAAGAAGTAAGTCTGAGAAGCAGCTCGCATAAACGCAGATGGCGTCACTTGACTTCAAGTGACGCCATCTGCGTTTCGCGGTACTTGTTGTTCGGCATCCGGCAACAAGACTCCCTAGTCCGAGTTTTCACCGTTACTCTGCAGCGTTGTCAAACCCGATCACCCTGACGAAACTACCTCCAGGGTCTTCGAATAAATTACCTCGAAGAGAAGAGGCCCAAATGGTGGGATGGTCGAATGTTCGAGCACAATCTTTGTGCCGCTTCTCTGCAAGAGGTCTTCCGTCTGATCAAGGCAGCCACACACATAACTACTGCTAAGGATCGTTATTGCTGACTGGCAACCCCCGCAAGCGCAGAGCATCCTTAAGGCGAGATCGGTCTGGATGCCATCACCGCCGCCGCCATCAACCCACGGCCCCTTCGGCAGACAGGAACAGATTCAAAACCTACTGATGCGCTCCATCTACACTGACAAGATCTAGCCCCATCTTGACTGGACAAGCGCATATCAGGCGCATCGCACGCGCTTTTACGGGAACTTCTTGGCCAAGACGGTACCCTTCTAGGAAAATGATTCCCGTGGGAACGGAGATTCTGAACAAAATGCGCCTCTTTTTCAGCGAGGGACAGCCCTCTCGGCAGGTGCTGCTGCTTCTCCTCGCCTTCATGTGTCTATCCGGCTCAAGCGTGGCGCAGACTGCCGTGCCGCCCGCGGACCAGGAAGGCAACATCATCATCGAACCCTATGCGCCGAACATCGTGCATGTGCTCATTCGCGTGCCCGGTACAGGTGAAGCGCCGTCCACCGGCTACGGCCTCATCGGCAAGCCCAGCCGCATCGGCTGGTCGGAGCAGGAAGTGCAAGGCGGGAAAATGTACCAGTCTGGCCGCATGACTGTGCACGTAGTGCGCGACCAGAACGGCGATCGCTCGCCGAAGGGTATCCCGCTCGACAAGCTGAATATGAGTCTGCGCGACATCTTCTTCCCGCCGGGAAAGCGAGGCCCGGTGGACCCCCGGTTCGTCAACCACGATGACAGCATCGTGATTACAAGAGAAGGGGGTAAGCCGCTGCTGACCATGCGCCGTTGGCAGATCGAGCCCAACAACACCGATGCCGCGGCCATAGCAAACGCCGCCGCGAAAAACATCCCCAAGCCCGAGCTGTACCACATCTCCGTCCTTTTCGATTCGCCGGATGACGAACACTACTACGGCCTGGGCCAGCATCAGGGAGGCTTTCTCGACCTCCGCGACCACCGCATCGATTGCTGGCACGATTACGGCAAGCCGGGCGGCGAGGAGGTTTGTGTTCCGTTCATGATCTCCAGCCGTGGCTACGGCCTGGTCTGGGATAACCCATCCAAAACCCATATCAGCCTCGGCATCAACAATGTGAACTCCTGGTCCTCCGATGTCGCCGACCAGATCTCCTTCTTTGTCATCTCCGGCAAAACCACGGACGATATTTACGCGGGCTTCCGGCAGATCAGCGGCATCACGCACCTGTTGCCCAAGGGTGCGTATGGCTATGTGCAGAGCAAGGCCATCTATGCCACGCAGGATCAGTTGCTGGATGTTGCCAAAGGCTACCGCGACCGCCATCTCCCTGCCGATGTGCTTGTGGTGGATTTTCTGAACATGACCCGTCAGGGCGAAATGGACCTCGATCCGAAGCGCTGGCCCAACCCCGGGGCCATGAATGACCAGCTGCACAGCATGGGATTCACCACTATGCTCAGCGTCTGGCCGCACTACTCCGAGGGCACGCAGTTCTACGACATGCTGAAGGCGAAGGGCTGGCTCATCAGCCGTCCGGACGGCACGCCGGACCGCGGCAACTACTCTCAGGCCGTCGGCCCCAACATCGACTCCACGAATCCGGAAGCCGCCCGCTGGTTCTGGAACAAAATCCGCGACCGGTATATCAAGCCGGATCACTTCGACTACATCTGGCTCGACGAGACGGAGCCGGACGTAGATCCTGCGAACGACCTCTTCCACATCGGCACCGGGCCGCGCTTCTATGACGTCTACCCGCTGCTGCATACAGCGGCGATCTACGACGGCTTCCGGCACGACTACGGTGATAGCCGCCGCGTCTTTTCACTGGCGCGCGCCTCGTACCTAGGCGCGCAGAGCAACGGCACGCTTTTCTGGTCGAGCGACATCGTGGCGAGCTGGGATATGTTGAAGCGGTCCGTACCCGCCGGCCTCAACTTCACCGCGTCCGGCATGCCGTACTGGAGCACGGATATCGCCGGCTTCTTCTCGCCGAGCTTTCCGCCGGACTACACGCCGGCGAAAACACCGCTGATCGACCCCACACCGGCCCGCGACAACATCGGCCGCTATTCGGACTATCCCGAACTGTTCACGCGCTGGTTTGAGTGGGGCACCTTTCAGCCCGTCCTCCGCGCCCACGGCGAACGGGAGCACAACGAGGTCTGGTCCTATGGACCTCAGGCGGAAGCGATTCTGTCGAAGTACCTGCGTCTGCGCTACGCGCTGCTGCCCTATACCTACGCTTGCGCCTATCGGACTTATCAGAATGGCGCGCCCTACATGCGCGCACTCTTTATGGACTTCGGCGGCGACCCTCTGGTGCGTGACATTACGGACGAGTACATGTACGGCCCGGCATTCCTTGTCGCGCCCGTTCTGGAGCAGGGGCAGACTGTGCGACCCGTTTACTTGCCAGCTGGCACCGACTGGTACGACTACTGGACGCACAAACGCTACGTTGGTGGCCAGACCATTATGGTCAACGCTCCCATCGACACGCTGCCGCTCTTCGTGCGCGCAGGCTCCATCGTCCCGCTCGGTTCAGAGATTCTGAGCACGCAGCAAAAGCAGACAGTGACGAAGCTTCTGGTCTTCCCGGGTGCAGACACCAGCTTTACTCTTTACGACGATGACGGCACCACCTATGGCTATGAGAAGGGCAAAAGCCAGATCACGGAGCTGGTCTGGAACGATAAGACCCGACAGCTTACAAAAGACGGCAAAAGTGTTGGCGCTGGGTCGGCGATGAACATAGAGGTGGTGGAGCCTATCTGAAGAATGAGCCTATCTTGACGGCCTTTTCTAATGCCTGAAGCGATGTGGCAAGATGCGACACGCGGGAGCAAGGCACAGCAGAGAAGAGCACGGCTGCCCTGATCGAGAACCTTGCCTTGGTCGAGACCTACACCGTGGGCGCGGATGGTAACTTCAACGGAAACACCGTCCAGGGCTGCATGTTCTAAATTGGATTGACGATCGGAGCTCTGCTGAGCAGCTCAAGGAGAATGTCGACGGCGACCACAGCTGGAGCTCTTTCAGAGCGGGTAGATATGCATAGAAATCCACTGGCAGCGGGTCGCAGCACCTTAGTTGCAAAAGCAACGACAAGTCGGTTCATCAGTTACAACGGCCCATGTTGGTGACGAGAACCGCGTTTCGCAATACTAATCCTTTCAGGACGGCCTACGTACGTGAAGAGCGCATCGTAAAAATGCGCCAGTACGCGACAATGAGTCATGAGCATTTTTACCCAGCAGGACCCGTCGGGAGAACCCCTCTCTGTGTTTGGACCCCGCAACGGGTACAGTACCCAGATTGGTTTCCTTGTGTCGCAGCTCAACTGGATGCGAGCAGTGGTCCTCTCGCGCTTGAAAGGTCGCTCGGTTGAGGAACTCGATTGGTTGCCCCATCCTGACGCGAACTCGATCGGTGCTTTGTTGATGCATCTAGCCGCTGCCGACGTTTACTACGGCTTAAACACCTTCGACGGTGTTCCGTGGGGCCGGTTTTCCTATGAAGCTCGCAAAAAGTGGGGTGTGGCAATCAACCTTGGTCACACAGCGCGAGTCCGCTACAAGGGTTTTGATCTGCAGTACTACCTGACTCATCTATCTGAGGCGCGGGAACACACCTTGAAGGAATTGAGTAAGCGAGACGACGATTGGCTCATGGCGATTGACCCGTCATGGAGTTGGGGACCTACCAATAACCTCTGCAAATGGTTTCATGTGTGCGAACACGAGTCTCATCATCTGGGCCAGATTGATCTCCTTTTGAAGCAGCTACCAAGACGGCAAGTTCCCGATAAGCGCAGTTTGCACAAGGGCCAGGCATCTCGTACCGCACTCGGTGTAGCGTTGCGACGGGCGACTCATCAGGTCTACGACGCAAGCCCACTGGTGTTAAACGACCCCATCGCCGTGCCGCTGCTCGGGAACAGATACACGAAAGTCCTGGCGGACTCCGAAGAAGATTTGTATGAGGAATCATCCCGGATGATGCGAGCATGGTTGGTAGCACGCAGCCGCTTCGCTGAAGATCACTTGGCACGGGCAGTGGGAGATGGTGTTCGCCAGTATGTCCTCTTGGGGGCCGGTCTCGACACCTTCGGATTCAGGAATCCGCACCCACGGCTCGAGGTGTACGAGGTTGACCATCCAGCAACGCAGTCATGGAAGAAAGAGTTGGCTGAAGCGAGTGGAGTAGTGATCCCGGAGTCTCTCCACTTTGTGGCAGTAGACTTCGAAACGCAGAAGCTCTCCGAACGGCTAGAGGAGGCGGGGCTTGACGCCAATGTGCCGACAGTCTTCGCGATGCTCGGGGTAGTTATGTATCTGACGGCCGATGCCTTCGGAGAGACGCTCAAGTACATTGCTGACTTTCCAGGGAAAAGTGGCGTGATCTTTGACTACGCTGTGCCACGCGACATGCTTCCGGCCGACGAGATCGATGCTCGAGATGAGCTTGCTAGCCGTGTCGAAAGTATCGGCGAACCATTTCGGTTGTTTTTCAGTCCCTACGAAGTCAAGGACGTGCTTGGCGCCTTTGAGTCGATCCAAGATGTGGACGATGAGGAGCTAAATCGCCTCTATTTCGCAGGCCGAACCGATCAGCTCAACCTTAAAGGAAGGTCCGGTCACATGATCGCTGCTTTCAGAGGCTCTTCGTCTGTAACGTAAACATTCTTCTTTTGCGGTGCTGGCTAGACCAAAGGAATTATTGAGTGGGACATTGAGAGATGGATTCATTGAGACCGGATTAGTAACGCAAAGTCGGCTTTTCGGCAGTGACGATAACAGCGTTTGTCAGCACTGATTTCTTTTGCGGCGCTTGAGCGAACCCTCAATGAGCGCATTGGTTTGAAGTCAACAGTTGAGAAAAGGTCACTTATCCGGAGATACGCCTATTCGGCCAAGCGGCGAGAAGCCTGTTCTAACCAAGCCTTCGCCGCCAGCCTCAGCTGTATCCCGCGCATGACCAAGGTCAAAACGTCAACTTCCTATTTCGCGTGTACAAGCTCCGCAACAACGGCGGCAATTTTATCGAGTATCTGGATCCAGCCCTCCATTTGACCGCTATTTTTCGCGCTCTCCATGGGCTCATTTCCAATGAAGGTGAGTTTCGTCTGACCGTTCCCGAGATCCTCAAAGAGGGTCACATCGTACGCACCGTCTACAGCCTCATGTTCGATTCCTAATTCCGAAGGGTCGATCTTGTTTCCCTTCGAGTCCGAGAAGTACATCAGGGAAACGATCTTCTCGTGCAGAACAATCTCGTGGTATTCGACCGCATTCCAGAACTCCTGCCCATCCGGCGCCCTCATGCAGCAGAGAAGCTTTCCTCCAACGCGAAAATCCATCTGACAAACCGGCGCAGTAAAGCCCTTCGGTCCCCACCACTGCATGATGTACTTCGGGTCTGTCCACGCCTTCCAAACCAACTCGCGTGGGGCATCAAAAACTCTTGTAATGACCATCCGCTCAATTTCACTAACCGTGTTTTCTGTCATCTCACCCCTCCTCTTTCTTCATTTGATTGACAACCACTTCCAGTTTGTCGAAGCTCTCTTCCCAGAATCGGCGATAGCTCATCGCCCAGTCGCTTACTGTCTTAATTGCCTCTGGCCTAAGCGTGCAAATACTCTCTCGTCCACTCTTCGTCTTGATCACAATCCGCGCCCGCACCAGGTAGGCAATATGTTTTGAAATCATCTGCTGCGAGAGGGCAAACGGTTCCGTCAATCCATGCACAGAGGCTGGCCCATGGGAGAGCCGCTCGATCATTGCCCGCCGGGTTGGATCAGACAAAGCCGCAAATGTTGTACCCAACTTATCCACAACCATATGGTTGTGGATCGTCGAGCCAATGTCAAGTGTCATGTTTGCGATTCTTGATTTCTGTTTCCTGATCTCTGACTCAGGCACCTGCGCGATTGATACTCTGCACAGGAGGGCGAGTCGGCAAGAATTATGCCGCTGGCATCAGGCTCAGGCCGATGCCACCCTAAGACTGCTTCGCAGCTGAGTAAGAACCAATCGGCTCGCGGAACGGCTCTACATCAATGCGCTCATAGCGCACTTTGAACACCGTTAGCTGTTCCTTGCCGCCTGGCGCTTCGAGCACCACGCTGTCTCCCTCGCTCGACCGCATCAGCGCGCGCCCCAGAGGCGAAACCCAGCTGATATGGTTGCGATCGAGATCGACCTCGTCCGTGCCGACGATGCTCACCTCTCGCTCCACGCCCGCGGCATTGGCATAGAGCACCGTCGCGCCGAAGAATACCTTCGTCGCCCGCAGGCCTGTGCGCGGAGCTTCCGGGTCCACCACTTCCGCGGCTTCGATCCGCTTCGAGAGAAAGCGAATCCGTCCATCGATCTGACGCAGCCGCCGCTTGGCATACTGGTAGTCGGCATTCTCGCTGCGATCGCCGTTGCTGGCAGCCCACGCCACCACCTCCGCCACGGCCGGGCGATCCTTGGTGAGCAGAAACCAGTGCTCCTCTTTCAGGCGCTGCAGTCCCCCAGGCGTGATGTAGTTCTTGCCCTGCGCCGCCGGCTCGCTCTCCTGTGGTCTTCTGGTAAAGCCTTTTCGCACGTCTTTGTTCTCCGAGCGCAACTCTTGCACGCTCTTCGCGATCCTACCAACTCTCACCGCTTCTCATACTTCCAGTTCCGTCCCTTGCCTTCGGCGATCCACTCGAGCGCCGTCGCCAACCGCTTCTCACGCGTGGCCTCGGTCTTCGCGTCGGTCAGCCATTCGATATATTCGCGGCGATGGCTGGGTGGCATAGCGGTAAATTGCTCCGCGGCCTTTTTGTTCTTCTTGAGCGCAGCGGCAAAAAAATCCGGCACCGGAAGCTCCGGCTTTGGCACACGCTTCTGCACAGGCTTTTCGATCGCGCCTGACGCAAGATCGAGGTTCCTCCTGGCCGCCTTCTTCACCAGCGCGACAAAGCTCTTTCGTGCGGGCAGTTCTTTGAGCTGCGTGATGCGGCCGAACTGGCCCATCGCCTCATCCGAAGCCTCAGCACCCTCGGCCTTCATCATGCTGCCGCCCTTCCAGAAGCCAAAGGCGCAGTGCGCCTTGAAGGCCGACATATTCGCCAGCAGGCCGTGATATTCGAAGAACGGCATGCCCCACTTGATGGTTTCCGTGGCCTCCGGGCAGCCCTCGTGCACCCGGTCACGCAGTTCGTTGAGAATCGGCTGCGCAAAAGGTGAGGCCTTGGCAATATAAGCATCCACGCGCGCGTCTCTTGTTCCCATAGAGCATTTCTCCCAAAACTTCTGAGCGGTACGAACTCGCAAACGCCGTCTCTCTCAAGAGAAACCGCATGGCGCGCCCACTCGCGCCACCACAGTATCAGGAGAAATGCGTGAGCCAGAGCACTTTCCCGGCAGGCGTGCGCCCGGTAAATGAAAATCCATGGAGCGGAATAAGAAAATCCATCTCCTAACAAATTAGGAGACGTGCTATATTGGGCGCCATGCCGCGCCTTGCAGCCTTTTTCCTGCTCTCCGTGTTGTGTGCCGCCCCGGGCCTGGCCCAAAACCCTCCACAGGCGACTCCGCCGGCCGATGCGAAAGACACCGGGGGCGATGTGCCTAACCTGCCGCCGGTAGAGGCTTATCGTTACGCGATGCAGCCCTTCGTCGACGCACGCTCGGCCCCGAATGACCTGACGGATGCGGATGAATGGGCATTGGGCCTTGGTGCAACCCGGGCGATGAAGGAGTGCGAAGCCCTGAAGTCCACAAAGTTCGAGGGTGAGGACCTGCTGGCGATGGGCAGGCTGTGCGTCTTCGGGCAGGACTTCGGCCCTGCGCAGGACGTGCTGGTCGATTACCTCAACACCCCGAAGGCTGCCGACATCAAGGACGCCCGGCTGCTGCTGACACGAATCTTCGTCCATATGCAGTCGCTGACCGCAGCCGAGAGCCAACTCGACTCCCTTACGAGCGACTTTCCCTATGACGCGGATATCCATTGGGCTATCGACCAGGTGATCGACTACGCTGCAACCCAGGTGGAAGGCACCATGCGGGTCAAGCTGGCCGGAGATAAGGACTACCGCACCGTTCCGATTCCCGGCGGCGGACTCGATCTCATCACCCGCCTGAATGCGATGCAATTGCCCTTCATTCTCAAGGCCCTTACGGACGGTGGCACGCTTAAGACGGCGGACAGCACCGTCGATGCGGCCACACTCGTTCGCGACGGCCTGCGCTGTGCCGACAACCTGCGCACAACGGGCAAGACCAAAGAGGCCGCCGACCTCGTCGAGCAGCTCAAGACACTGACCATGGCGCCCACGATCATGCAATCGGCCAGCGAGCCGGGCATCGAGGCAGCCTTCCAGAGATACATGCTCGCAGGCAAACCCTCGCCGCTATCCGAGCTGCGCGGCGTCCTGGTAACCAAGACCATGCCTCCAGCTCCGCCACCGGCCATCCGGCGCTTCGCAGGACACACGACCATCCTCGTCGCCGTTTCTCTCGCCGCGCCGCAATCGCATGACTCGCTGGTCAAGCTTTCCCAGGCGCTGGAGAAGGCCAAGCCGGAGAAGCCCGTGCAGCTTCTCGGCGTCACCTCCTACGCCTCAATGGATGGCAGCGATGATCCGGTCCCCTCTGTCCTGCAGACGCTCCAGCTCTTTGCCGGGTCACTGCCGCCGACGATTCCACTGCTGCTCGTCCCCGACCGGCAGATCCGCGCCTTCGCCATCGACGCCATCCCAGCCGCCGTGGTCATCGATCCGGCGGGGAAGGTCACCTGGGTCAATCTCTTTCCCGGCACCGACGGCAGCATCGCGACGGTGGTGCGAGCGGCGGTTGGCCCAGTCCAGCCTGCAGAGACGGCAGGGACTCCAGCCGGACGCTGAGGCCGATGCAGAACACCTGCCCGGTATACTGGCGATTACGCCTGCCAGCTCCTATGCCGCTGTCAGGCCCAGGATATACATGCAGGTCTTTCCGAAATTTCTTCTCTCGGCGTTCGCGCCGGCGCAATTCCCCAAACCGGAGATTCCGGAGATTGCCTTTCTCGGCCGCTCGAACGTTGGCAAATCGAGCCTTTTGAATGCGCTGCTCGGCTCGAAGCAGGCCAAGGTTTCTTCGACGCCGGGACGTACCCGGTCCATCAACTTCTTCGCCATCCACGACGGACCGCAGAAGGCCGCGCCGAAGCTGCTCTTCGCCGATCTGCCCGGCTATGGTTACGCCAAGATTTCGAAATCCATTTCTTCGGAATGGCCGAAGTTCATCGAGCCCTACCTGACCGACCGGCCTCAGCTTGCGCTCTGCCTCTGCCTGGTGGACAGCAACATCCCGCCGCAGGAGAGCGACATGCAGCTGATCGAGTTCCTGGCCAATGCCAACCGCCGCCTAGTGGTTGTCGCCACCAAGGCTGACCGGCTCTCCGGTAACGGACGCGCCAAAGCCAAGGCCGAGCTGTGCCAGGGGCTAAACGTGGATGACATCCTGATGGTCTCATCGAAGACCGGAGCGGGCCTCAAGGATTTGTGGGCGACGATCCAGGCCGCCGCAGCCGAGGAAATGGCGGAGTAAGCCATGAGTGCTAAAGCGGTTAGCCGCATGAATGGTGAGAGATAAAACGGCCAACAGGGGTGCTCCCTCCTGCTGGCCGTTTTGCGCCTGGCGACTTGCCGCTTTACCCCGACTGCTGGACGCGCAAAGCGCATCTCACTCGCTACGACAGAACCAGCTCTTCCTGCCCGTCCCGCACCACCGACACTGCGACCTGGATCTCTCCGGCCTCGACATCACGCTGGATTGCGGCAAAGAAGGCATCAGCCTCGGCCGGCCGCATACGCGCAAAGCGCTGTGCCGCGTAATGCCGCCCCAGGAACCGCGGCGAGCACTCGATCCAGCGGCGGCGCCATGCCCCGCTGGGGTCCTCGGCATCCACTGCGCCGGAAGCCAGGATATCCGCCAGTGGCAGCCAGCGCTGCGGTTCACGCGCCACGCTCCAGTGCACGGCCACCCAACCGTCTGTGGAAACCGGTTCCGGCAAACGGCAGGCGCCGCGCGCCAGAAAGGTCCTGGCCTCGGCCATTTCCTGCCCATCGGCGGCGAGATGCATGATTTCCGGCTGCAGCCCGCGCTCGATCAGCTCGGCCAGCACGAATTCCGGCTCACCCAGCAGGGTCACCGCAACCGGATGCGCCTTGCGCAGCTCCTGTTTCAGGATTTGCAGCGCCTCATCGGCGTCGTTAACGACGAACTCGCACACCCCGGTCCGCATGGCCTGTTTGGCCAGTTGCGGTTCTGGTTCGATGCACAGAGAGGCGAGGCCGGCCACATTGGCCGCCACCGTCAAAGCCACGCCCTCGGCATCCAGGTAGGTATGAAGCAGAAGCGATCCACTCAGTCCCGGTGACAGCATCTGCAGCGCAGCATACCGGTCATATACTTCTTCGATCGCCGGATAAGAAATTGTTATGGCCCGACCGAACATGCAGATAACTTTAGACAATCTGCGTTTTTATGTATAGAGGTCGTCGCTTTTACCGATTAACTTTTTTGAAATGAGGCGTCCCGGAGGCACCGGGGCACGTCACTAACGCAACCGGTCACCAGCTCGAATAGGGCTGGCCGTCGGTGCCGGTCTCGTCCGAGCCGCTATGCACGTCATTGATGCCCGGCTCGCTCTGGTCGATGCTCTCCAGGCTGTCGTCTGACGAGGTCACCCAGCTCTCGGTCGAGTGGGTCATCGGGTCTTTCGGAATGGACTTGAGATAGCCGCCCTGGACCAGGTCGTCCAGGGATTGCGGAGCCTTCGCCTTATCCATGGTGTAGGCGTCGATGGCGTTCCGCATCACGTTCAGGTCTTCCTTAAGGGTGGCCTCTTTGGCTGCCCGGATCGAGGCAATAAAGCTGGGAATGGCAATGGCCGCCAGCACGCCGATGATCAGCATGACGACCATCAACTCCACCAGCGTGAACCCCTTCTCGCCCGAGCCCCGCTGCAGCCTCGATTTGTAGCTCCGCTTCATCACGTCCAATCGTCCGGTCCCGCTGGTTACTCTCTACCAGTCCTTGTATTTCGTTCCGTCCAGAGCTGTGCCATCCGACTTGGAATAGACGTCGAAGACATTCTGTCCGCCCCATGAGTCGGCATCCGGGTCATCCTGCATGGAGCGGATGCCCCATTCCGTATTGCCCGTCATTGGATCGACGGGGATGCGGCGCAGAAAGCGCACTTTTTTTCCCTGCACATCCACACCATCGACCAGCGTCTGCAGATCCGGCGGATATCCCTGACTGTCCACCTTCGTCTGAAAGGCGTTCTTATCGGCCGCATCCTTGTAGTGGTCGATCGCGTCCCGCATCTCCCACAGATCGTGGCGCAGCTCGCGTTCCTTCTGCCGCTTTACTTCAAACCGCGTCACCGGGATAGCCGCGGAGGCGAGGATCGCGAGGATGGCAACCGTCACGATCAATTCCACGAGCGTGAGTCCGGCTTCCGCGTTCCTTCGCATCGTCCCCGTTGCCGAAGCCGCGCCGGCCGTTCCCGGCCGGCGCGGCCCACGCGTTGTTGCTGTTTCCGCCATCATCTGCCAGACAGCTATGGCTGCACCTGCACCAGGGCTCGCGCACCTGTTGCCGGCATCGCCTGCTGCGCGCTGTTCCGCACCAGAGGACGGGTAACCACGATCGGCGCATCCCCCGCGGCCTTGGCCTGGAAGGTCAGCACAAAGACCGTACCCGAGCCCGAAACCCCCTTGGTTCCCGGCGGACGCGAGGCTGAAATCGCCACATTGCCGGCGCCGTCGTCCCGGTGCACGAGAGCCACAGCCTGCCCATCCTGCCCGAGGAAATTCATCCCCCGCGCCGGATCGGCCAGGTCCACATTGATGAGGTTCAGCTTGGTCTGGTCGTATTGCAATTGCATCGGTACAGAAAAGACGTCGGTCCCTCCCGCGAGCGTCACGGCCACCTGGAACGTCGATCCTATTTTCTGCGGTTGTATCTCCGGGGTGAGCCCCAGCTTGACAGGTTGTGCCGGAGGCGCTGCGGTTGCCTCCTGCTGCATGCCGGCAATAGCCTGCTCCGCAGCAGCGGCGGCCGTCGCCGGCGCGCCGGCTGGAGTCGTCACCGTTCCGAACTTCTGGCCGGGGGCGGGCTGCCCGGAAACAGGGGCCGGAGCTGCTGCAGGAGCCGCGCCGTCATTGTTGACATGCCGCAGCTCAAAGGACTTCGAGGTGCCCGAGTCGACCTCGCGCAGGTTGTCCTGATCGAGCATGGTGGCGCGAACCACGTGCGGAATCAGCAGGAAGACGATCTCATCGTCCTGGATGGTCTTGTCATTGCTGCCGAAAATGTATTTCAGGATCGGCAGCTGCGCGAGGCCGGGGTAGCCGCTCAGCGAGGTGCTGGTCTGCTTCTGCAGGATGCCGCCCAGGATATTCGCCTCGCCTTCCTTGAGGCGAACCGTCTGCTCGGCCGTACGCTGGGTGATGATCGGCTCGTTGACGCCGCCCAGGTTCTCCGTACCGTTCTGCGAGGAGACCTCGATCTTGATCTTCATCGAGACGTCGCGGTCATAGTGCACCGTCGGCTTCACCGTGATGTTCACGCCGATGTCGAGGTACTGGAACTGCGTGTTCACCAGCGAGCTGACGATGGCCGTCGCCGCGCCGGTCTGATACGAACCGGTCGCCACCGGCAGCTTTTCACCGATCTTGAGCGAAGCTTCCTGCCCATCCGAGGCGCGGATGCGCGGGTTCTGCAGGATGCGCGTATGGCTGTCGGTCAGCAGCAGGTTGGCGGTCGCCGAACCGATGGTCACCGCAAAATTCGTTCCGTTCAGGTGAGCCAGGCTGTTGAGCGTCAGTCCGTCGCTGGAGCTGGTGGACGAGGTCGTCGTGGTGGTCGTCGAGCTGGTGCTCGTGTCCGTGCTGTTGTAGTTCGAGGCCTGGAAGGAGACGCTCGCTGTCTGCGGCAGCTGGATACCGATGGTCTTCTCGTAGTTCCGGCTCACTTCGAGCACAGCCACGTCCACCACCACTTCCGGCTTGGCCCGGTCGAGATCGTCGATGAGCTTCTGCGCCAGCAGCAGCTCGTCCGGGGTACCGCGCATCACGATCGCATTCTGGCTGGCGACACCGAAGAGCTTGGCGCCGTTCTGGCCCTGCTGAAAGATGTTGCGCAGCGCCGTCTGCACGTCATTGAAATCGTTCTGCTGCGTGACGTTCGTCAGGTAGAAGGTCTGGATCGCCTCTTCCTCGAGCTCGGCACGCTTGCTCGATGTGTTCGCCGCAACAAAGATCGTGTTGTCGGTGATCGGACGCCAGAAGGTGTTGGTGCTGATCCCGACGATGCGCAGGGCGTCGTAAAGATTAACGTTGGCAATATCGACCTGAACCCGCTTCGAAACGTAGTCGGGATCGAAGAGGATGTTGATGCCGGCCAGCTTGCCGATGGTCTGGTAGATGATCTTGCTGTCTTCGACCGAATGCAGCGTGAGAGGCTCGGAGGAGAGCGGCTTGAGACGAATGGGTCCGCCGAGGTCATGCAGCTCTGTGCCTTCGGCGCGCGCCTTGGGTGTCTCCGGCAGCCCTGGGATGTTATTTACCTTTTCCCGCACTGCCTCAAGATCCTGCTGCGCCAGCTCATTGCTCGAGTCGATCTGCAGCGCGCGCAGAAATTCGGTCACCGCGCCCGTCGTATCCCCCTGCGCCCGCAGCGCCTCACCTCGCTTGACATGCAGGGAACCTACCGGCACCTTCAGCCGTTCATAGGAGAGCTTGTAGCGCTCGTCTTTGGGGTCTTTCTGGAAGGCGGCGAGGTAGTCGTTGAAGGCGCCCTCGATGTCGTCCTTCTCTTCGGCAACCTGTCCCTGCTTGTACAGCTTGCCAGCCGACTGCGCATGGGCCGCCGCGCTCGAAAACACGAGCACCAGCACGAACCCTGCAGCCAGAGTCCACTTCGCTATCCGTTGATTCATGAAACTCCAGGCGGGCATGGAACAGAATACCGGCGTCGAAACGCTTCCTCCGACGAGCGGACGGCTCCCGATCTCCGGCCTCTGCCTCGATCCGGCAAAGCTCCCTCCGCGTCTCATCGCCCGGCGCAGGTTGAGTATAGCATCGCGCCTCCTGACCCTTCCGGCGCCGCGACCGCATGCTAGCATGAAAATTCGGACCTTTCTCCATGCCCCGGCAAGCTACACACTCCAACATTCAGACGCCCCGCAAGCCGAAGCCTCGTGATCCGGTCGCGGCCGGAGACCGCGATGCCTCCGTGAACCGCTCGGCGAGCTTCAACTACTTCCTCCTCGAGAAGTTCGAGGCCGGGGTAGCGTTGCGGGGGACCGAGGTCAAGTCGATCCGCGAGGGCAAGGCCAACCTCAAAGATTCCTATGGAATCATTAAGGATGGAGAAGCATTTCTCCTGAATGCTCATATCGGCCCCTATTCTCACGGCAACAGCCTCAACCATGAGTCACTCCGCACCCGCAAGCTGCTCCTTCATCGGGAACAAATTCGCAAACTGAGCGGACAGACGCAGATCAAGGGCCATACGCTCATCCCTACGCGTATTTATTTTCGTAATGGCAAAGTGAAGTGCGAACTCGCAGTAGCAAAAGGCAAACAGGACTGGGATAAGCGCGAAACCGAGCGCCGTCGCGAAGCCGACCGCGAAGCCCGTGCCGCCATCGCCCATAGCCAGGGCAAGCGCGGACGGTAAATTTTTCGCATCCTCTCCCAATGCAGAAAGGCCCCGCCAGTTGGCGGGGCCTTTTCCGTCTGCAGGAGGATTTACCGGCCACCGGCCGGCACGTGCGTCTCGAGATACCGCGCAATCAGACTGTAGATATGGAAGGATGTCCCCGGTCCTTCACTGATGGAGTGGGTCCGATTCGGATAATCCATGAAGTCAAAGGGCTTGCCCATCGCCACCAATTTATTGATCAGTAGCTCCGTGCCCTGAAAGTGCACATTGTCATCGCCCGAGCCATGGATAACGAGGAGATTGCCCTGGAGTCCAGCAGCAAAATTGATCGGTGAGCCGTCATGGTACCCCTGCTTGTTTTCGTCCGGCAGGCCCATGTAGCGCTCCTGGTAGATCGAATCGTAGTGCGACTCGTCGGCAACTGGAGCCACGGCAATGCCGGTAGAAAACACACCCGGATAGCGGAACATGACGTTCAAGGTATTCGAACCGCCGCCGCTCCAGCCCCAGATCGCCATGCGCGAGGTATCGATGTAGCTGCGCTCGCGGGCCAACTCCGTGATGGCCTGCGTCTGCTGCGCCGAGGAAAGCACGCCCACCGCGCCGTAAATGCAGCGCCGCCACTCGCGGCCTTTGAGCGCCGGCGTCCCTTGGTTATCGAAGCTCATCACCAGGTATCCCTGCCGCGCAATCAGCTCATGAAAGAGCCGGTTGTTTCCTCCCCAGGCATCGCGCACCAGCGCGCCGGCCGGCTCACCATAGACATTCACCAACACGGGGTACTTCTTCTTCGGATCGAAGTCCGGCGGCCGGATCATGTAGCCATCGAGCGTGACGCCGTTCGCCACCTTCACCTGGAAGAACTCGGTATCGGGATTCTTCCCATCCTCTTCACCGATCAGCGGCTCGACCTTCTTCGCCAGCTCCTCGTTATCGACCAGCGTCCGCACCAGCTTGTGGTCCGGCAGGCTCACGATCTCGACACGCATGGGGTGATTGAAGCGGCTGTAGCGATGCACAGCCCACTTGCCGTTCGGCGCGATGTCGTAGAGGTTCGTGCCCTTGTCTTCAGCAGGCGTCACACGCTCCGGAGCGCCCGTCCCATCGAGCTTCGAGCGATAGAGATAGAGCCGCGTGGAGTCGCCCGGCGAGGCGGTGAAATAGAACGTGTTCGATCCAGCCTGGATCGACTCATTCGACATCAGATCGCCTTCGAAAGGCGTCACCAGCCTCGCCTTTCCGGTTGCCCGGTCCACGCGATAGGCATGACGCCAGCCGTCGCGCTCGCTCAGCCATAACAGGTCCGCGGGGTGCGTCTCTCCTTCGCCGGTCTGGTCTCCGATTGGGTCCAGCGGCGAGTCGTCCACCCAGGCCTTGTCGGTGTCTTCAAAAAAGGGCTTGACCTCGCCGCTCTTCGCTTCCGCGAGCAGAATCTTCGCGTCGTTCTGCAGGCGGTTCAGATACTCGATCATCACCTGGCTCGAGTTCCCTGCCCACTCCATCTGTGCGATGTAATGATTGCGCGGGTCGCCGTCGAGCTTCACCCAGGTCGTCGAGCCGCCATCGGCCGAAACTACCCCCGCGCGCACCGCCGAATTTGTCGTGCCCGGCTGCGGATACTTGTACTGCATCAGCTGCGGATACTCGGCTGCGGTGTCGTTGATGAGCGTGTATTCGCCCACGCCCGACTGATCGAACTGCCAGTAGGCAATGGCCTTGCTGTCCGGACTCCAGCGGAAGCAGTTGCGGAGCTTCAGCTCTTCCTCCGATACCCAGTCCGAGGTGCCGTTGATGATGTCTTTCGAGCCATCCGTCGTAAGCTGCGTGATTTTTCCCGTCGCCAGCTCTTCCACGTAGAGATTGTTCTCGCGCACCCACGCCACACGTGTGCTGTCCGGCGAGAAGGTCGCGAACATCAGCGTTGACTCGGGCACATCGCCGCCCAGCTTCGTCAGCTTGCCTGTGTTCACCCCATAGACCCAGTAATCACCACGCGTGTTCGCCCGCCACACCTTCTTCGAGTTGGTGAAGATCAGCAGCTTCTGTTTGTCGGCCGACCAGGCGTAGTCCTCGATGGCGAGCGGAGCAGACTGACCGGACGGCACGAGTTTGGCCGCAGCCACCAGCACACGGCGCTTGCCGGAGGCGGTATCGTAGGCGACGATATCGACACCTTTGCCATCGGCGGCAGGCTCGAGAATAGTGTACTCGTCGCCGCCGTTCAGCCATGCCAGCTGCACGTTCTTCGCACCGTAAGCGTGCTTGTTGAAGATGGCATCGAGGCCCTGCGCAAGCTCCTGCTGTTTCGCTGTGACATCAGCGGCAAAGGCGGAAGAACACGCGGCAAACGGGACGACACAACCCAGGCCGAGAGCAAGCACACGGACAGACAGGGACAATGGGAACCTTCCAGGATGCAGAAATAGGAAGCAGAAATCTTGAGGGGATGCTTCGATTTTCGATTCAGTATATAAGCGGCCTGGGGCTACACGTCTCGCTTCCGATGAGATGGGTTCGTGCCTTCCCAACCAAGCTTCCTGTTATCCGCCACAAACATTCAGATCGCGACCAAAGGGAGCGGGCGCCGAAGGCAGAAGGCCGCGCGGTTAGCGCCGCGACCAAAGGGAGCGGGTGCCGAAGGCGAAAGGCCTGGACGGCCAGTCCCGCGACCAACGAGAGCGGAGGCCGAAGGCGATTCGCCCTGCGCGAAGCAGCCGAAGGCGACCCGCCCTGCGCGTAGCAGGGCTGTAAGATGGTCTGTCAGGTTGCCGCATGAAAACAGACCTCCTTCTCTCGCCCGCCACCGCTGCCTCCACCCCGCTGCTCGCCGTTTTTGCCGTCGATCGCAACACCAGCAAGGATAAGGACGCCAAGGCCGATCTCGCCGTGCTTTCGTCCGAGCCCGCTCTGCAAAAGGCCGCCGCGTTCGTCCTCTCCACCGGCGAATTCCGCGCCGAGATGAACGAAACGCTGCTGCTGCATGCGCCGGAAGGCCTCGCCGCCGCGCGCCTGCTGGTCATTGGTCTGGGCAAGACCGGTAAGGCCACGCTCCATGACCTGCGCCGGGCCGCCGGTACGGCAGTCCGTTTTGCCAAGCCGCGCGGGATCAAGGCCCTCGCCATCGCCGTGCCGGAGGATTTTGACGCAGCCGCAGCCGCGCGGGTGATCGCAGAAGGCGCCATTGTGGGCGACTTCGACTCCGACACCTATCGCACTGACCGCAAGGACCGCAGCCTCGATGCCGTCACCGTTCTCGCGCCTGCATCATCCGGAAAGGCTGCTCTCGAGGCCGCGCTCGTTGAAGGCATTGCCGTCGCCGAGTCGCAAAACTTCGCCCGCACCCTCATCAACGAGCCCGGCAACCGCATGACGCCGACCATCCTCGGCCAGAAGGCCGCGGAGATGGCGAAGGAAGTCGGTATCCAGTGCGAGGTCTACGGGGCGGAAAAGCTGCGCGAGCTCAAGATGGGCTCTTTCCTCAGCGTAACGCTCGGCTCCGAGGAGCCGCCGGTGCTGATCGTGATGAAGTACGAGCCAGAGCATGCACCTGCCGACGGCCCCGTCATCGGCCTCGTCGGCAAGGGCATTACCTTCGATAGCGGCGGCATCTCGCTCAAGCCCGGCGAGGGCATGGAGAAGATGAAGTACGACATGGCCGGCGGCGCGGCGATGATCGGCGCCATGCGCGCCATCGCCCTGCTCAAGCCAAATGTCCGCGTCCTCTCCGTGGTCTGCGCAACAGAGAACATGCCCGACGGCAAGGCCCAGAAACCGGGCGACATCCAGATCGCCATGTCCGGCAAATCGATTGAAATCATCAACACCGATGCTGAAGGCCGGCTGGTGCTCGCCGACGGTCTGCACTACGCCCGCGAGTTGGGGGCGACGCACCTTATCGATGCCGCCACCCTGACCGGCGCAGTCGCCGTGGCGCTCGGACAGGTGAATGCCGGCGCCTTCTCGAACGATGAAGAGACCTTCGAGCACTTCACCGAAGCGGCGAACATCTCGGGCGAGAAGTTCTGGCGCCTGCCGGTCGAAGACGAATACCGCGAGCAAATCCAATCGCCCATCGCCGATATCCAGAACACCGGCAAGACCCGCTACGGTGGAGCCATCACCGCCGCCATGTTCCTCAAGGAGTTCGTCGGCGACACGCCATGGGTTCACCTCGACATCGCGGGCCTCGCCTGGCTCGATGCCGATAAGAGCTTCATCGCCCGCGGCCCCAGCGGCATCGGCGTGCGCACCATCACGGAGTGGGTTCGCACCTACGCGAAGTAAGCCGGCACGCGGCTTTGCCCTTTCTTGCCGAATGGAGGATAAGGGTGCCCCCAAGCTTTGCGTAGGGGCCCCCGACGAAGTAAGCCGTAAGGGGAGATTCGTTTCACCGCATATATCCGGATTGCGACCAGCGGGAGCAGAGGCCGAAGGCAATCGCCCGGACGGCCAGTCCCCCGGATTCACACGGCTTTCATCTTTCCCTGCCAACCTGCTTATAGGGTCGTCCTGCCAAAATCAGGGGCCTTTCTGTATGTGCGCTTCCGGTCTTTCCGCGCATGCAGGCAAAATACATAGGAAACTTTCCGGAACGGCTCTCCTGTTCCTACTACCTGGTTCCCCGGAGGAAAAATGTCTCGCAAACCTGTAGCTCTGGCCCTTCTCACGCTGGGCGCAATGGCTCTTACCGCCTGCAAGTCGAATACAGTCGCCCTCAACGGTGCCGGCAGCACCTTCGTCAACCCGGTCATGACCCGCTGGGTCCAGGAATTCTCCCAGAGCCATCCCAATATCCAGATCAACTACCAGTCCATCGGATCGGGCGCAGGCGTGCAGCAGGTCAAGGCGGGAACGGTCGACTTCGGCGCCTCCGATGCTCCACTCACTGACAGCGCGCTGGCCGCGATGCAGCCGGTCATTCAGATCCCTGAGTCGGCCGGACCGGTCTGCATCACCTATAACCTCCCCGGCCTCACCCAGCCGCTGCAGCTCTCCCCCGAGTCTCTGGCCGGCATCTTCCTGGGCACCATCAAGACCTGGCAGGACCCGCGCATCACCGCCGATAACCCTGGCGTAACGCTGCCCAAGCAGAACATCGCGGTCGTCCACCGCGCAGACGGCAGCGGCACCACCAACGCCTTCACCACCTACCTCTCGGCCATCAGCCAGGACTGGCAGACGAAGGTCGGCAAGGGCAACAGCGTCAGCTGGCCGGTCGGTCTCGGCGGCAAGGGCAGCGAAGGCGTCACCGGCCAGCTCCGTCAGTCGCCCGGCGCCATCGGCTACGTGGAGCTGACCTACGCGCAGCAAAACAACCTGCCCGTGGCGAAGATCAAGAACCAGGCCGGCAACTACATTGCTCCCACCGCGCAGTCAACCACCTCGGCTATTAACGCCTTCACCGATGCGCTCTCGAAGGACCCGCGCACGCCCATCGTGAACCCGCCTGCTCACGCCGGTGATGCGTATCCGATCTCGACGCTCACCTTCCTCATCATCCCCAAGGATGGTACGGATAAGGACAAGCGCGCAGCACTCAAGAGCTTCATCCAGTACATCATCGGCGACGGCCAGTCCGTCTCCGGCACGCTCAACTATGCGCCGCTGCCCGATGGAGTGAAGCAGTATGACCTGCAGCAGCTCAACCAGCTGACCGCCGGCGGCCAGCCGCTGCAGTAAGGAGTGGCCGTCCAGGCCTTTCGCCTTCGGCTGCTTCGCGCAGGGCGAATCGCCTTCGGCCCCGCTCCCGCTGGTCGCAATCCGGCATGGGCGCTCCCGCGGGAGCGCCCATTGTCTGCCCGATCTTTACCTGCCCAATCCGGTGCGGCCGGATTTGCAATTCCGCTCCCACGCCATCAAGATGCACTCATGTCTGTCGGCCGTCTGCGTATCTTCTCCCTTGCAGGACTTCTGCTCGCATCGTTTGCTCCCGGCATCGCCTCTGCGCAGCAACAGCCAGTCACGGTCGCTCAGCAGAAGCTCCTGCAGGTCAAGGCCGGAGACATGGATACCTCGGTATCGCCTGCGCTCCAATCCGCAATCAGCGCATTCAAGACCGCTCTGGCAGCCCAGACCGATGCAGTCATCACGCAATTGCCGCCGCAGTCGACAGCCGAAGCAGCGCAGCAGAGACTTGCCGCCGCCATGCCTTCGCCCGCTGTCGGCAAGCCCACAGACACCGATAGCAAATCGGCAGACGGCAATGCTTCCTCTGCTCCCACGGCAGGGCAATACGGCGGCGAACTTCAGCTTTCTGTCACTCAGCCCGAACCCTCTCTGTTTCTAGTGCAGGAATCCTTCGATATTGCCTGCGGCGACGATACGGTTCTGCTCGCCTACCGCAACGAGTCGGGACACTGGCAGCGCATTCTGCTCTGGCAGAGCAAGCCATACAACGAGATCAGCGGCGCCTTCGGAGATACCTACGCGGTCCAGCTGCTTCATCCGCAGCGCAACGGCCATCCGCTGCTGCTGGTGCTGCACGGAACGCCGTGGTGCACTTCCACGATGAGCTCTTTTCATATGGACGTATTTGAGCTCGGCGCATCCCCTGCGAACACGCCTCTCTGGCATGGCGACCACGGATACCGGCGCCTGGATCTCGATCCCCCGCTCACGCTTAAACTCACCGCTGACGGCTTCGAGGTACGGACCAGCGTGAGTGAGGCTGGCGACCGCATTTTCCGGAAAGGTGTCATGCGTTATGCCTTCCAGAATGACGCCATCCACCGGATTGAGCCGATTGCCATGAATGCGCACGACAGCGTCGAGGAATGGCTGGAGATGCCGCGCAGCGAAGCCGCCGGATTCGCCGACGACGTGCCCGGCTCTCTTACCTGGAAGATGTTTCAGGATTTTACCTGGGAAGGCCGCCCCGAAGGCGCTCATATTCCCCTGGCGGAAGTGGGAGCCGTCCGCGCCTGCACAGACTCAACCACGCATTTTCAGGCTGAAGTCACAAGCACCATCTACGACCCCTCAGGCAAGCAGAAGGACCACCCCGGTCCCACCTATTTCGTGCAGCTCCAGCAGGTCTCGAACGGCTACCGTATCCATTCCGCGGCGCAGTCGCCCGATCCTGCCTGCAAAGGCCCAGATCTCATGAGTGGTTCGCACATGTAACCTGCTCCTGGAGCCTGCAAAATGCAAGAGCCTGTTATGAACTTTCGCGCGAGCGGCGTTACTGGGGAAAATCGGCCCAGACGAGGCGGAGGACGAAGACATTGGCGATTCCAAGGCGAGGCCGACAACGAAGTATGGGCCGATTTTCCCCGCAACCTGGAGGGCTGGGGCCAATTTTCCCGACCTCTTCGTCGCTCGCTGCTAGGATATGGCCCGATATCCGTCGCAACTCGCTCCTCGACCTCGTAAAAATTGGCTCCCAGCGTCCGCCGCGGGAAAGCTCATAACAGGCTCTACAGCGCCGCCATCAGGTCTGCCACCACGATACAGTTCCGCCCCTGGGCCTTGGCGCGATAGAGCGCGGCATCTGCCTGCATCAGCAGCGGCTCCAGCGCGCTGTCATCCTTGCCTTCGTAGATTGCCGCGCCCACGCTCATGGTCACGGAGAGCTCGCCGCCCGCCGCAACCACCGGCACGCAGGCGACCGCCTTCCGGATGTCCTCGCAGCGCCGCTCTACCGCAGCGCGGTCACAGCCTGGGATCACGATGAGAAACTCTTCGCCGCCGTACCGGCCCACGGCATCTCCACCGCGGACAGCGGTGCCCAGACGCCGGGCAACCTCCTCGAGCACTGCATCCCCGGCCGGGTGTCCGTAGGTATCATTCAGATGCTTGAAGTGGTCCACATCGCACAGCACCAGCAGAGTCGGCTTCGCCTGGTGCGCGCCACGCTGCAGCGACTTGTGCGCAAAATCGAGGATCGCCGCACGGTTATTGAGGCCGGTCAGGGAATCGTGCGTGGCCTTGTATTCCATCTCCTCATGCGCCTTCACCAGCTTGCCTTCAAGCTCGAGGATGCGCATGCCGGTCCGCAGCCGGGCCTGCAGCTCGGCAGGAGCGCATGGCTTTACCAGATAGTCGTCCGCACCGGACTCCAGTCCGGCCACCACATCTTCGCTGTTCTGCCGCGAAGTCAGCATGATGATGTACACATACGACCGCTCATTCTGTCTCTGCCGCACCTCGCGGCAGAGCTCCGGACCATCCAGCTCCGGCATCATCCAGTCCACCAGTGCCAGCCGCGGTCCATCCTCCGAGGAGAGAATCTCGGCGGCTTTGCGGCCATCCTCGGCAAGCACCACGTCGTAACCGAACTGCTGCAAGGTCCGTTGCATCAGCATCCGGCTGATCGGTTCGTCTTCGGCCAGAAGTATCTTCATTTTGCGTTTTCCGGACAAAGTGTATCCAGAACTCGTTGTACGTTGGCTAATTCTGCCACAAGCTCGTCCAGAACGGCCTGAGTCCCCGCCAGCTGCGAGGCACCCCCTGCTTCCTCCAGCTTCGCTGCGAGCTCCGTAGCACGCGTCGCAGAAAGATTGGAGAGCGCACCCTTCAGCATGTGACCCACCCGCTGTATCTCGACCGCATTCTTTTCCTGGAGCGCGATCTGGAGCTGCTTCAGCTGCTTGGGATAGTCATTCCGGAAAATTTCATTCAGGTCGGCCAGCAGCGCCCGGTCATCATCAATCCGGTCAAGCAATTGCTGCACATCCACTGAGTCCTGGCTCTCGACGATAGGAGCAATCTCCTCCCGCGCCTGCACCTTTTCCGCCAGGTACTGCTCGAGCACAGCGTCCAGTTCATCCGGGCGAATGGGCTTGGAAAGATATCCGTCCATACCCGCCTGCATGCACCGCTCCCGGTCACCCGCCATGGCCAACGCCGTCATGGCCACCACCGGCTGATGCACGCCGGTCTGCGTCTCCCGCTCACGCAGGGCGATCGTGGCCTCGAATCCATCCATCTCCGGCATCTGCATATCCATCAGCACCAGGTCGAACGGCTCCCGCTCGAGCGCAATGAGCGCCTCGCGCCCATTGCCCACCACGGTCACGGAATGATTCCGCTTCTCCAGCATTCGCGTGGCCAACTTCTGGTTCACCAGGTTGTCTTCCGCAAGCAGAATCTTCAACGTTGTTCCTCCACTAGCCTGTTCACGCAAGCTGTAACGCGTAATCAGCGGCGCAGGCTCCGCTGCTCTGCTGGCCATCAGCACATTGACAATGGCTTCCCGCAGTTCCGATTGCCGAACCGGCTTCAGCAGGTATGCGGCAATCCCCAGGTCCTCGCAACGCTGCGCGTCACCGCGCTGCCCTCCCGAGGTCAGCATCATGATCGTCGAGGATGCATGCCCGGAGAGCTCTTTCAGCCGCTCCACAAAATCGAAACCATCCATCCTCGGCATGTGCATGTCTGTCAGCACCATCTGGAATGGCTCGTTCTCCGCTTTGGCCGCGGCAAACATATCCAGAGCCTGCTGGCCGCCGGAAGCAGCGGCGGAGATCATGCCCCAGCGCGCCACCAGTCCTTCCAGAATGCGCCGGTTGGTACGGTTGTCGTCTACCAGCAGCACCTTGATTCCGACCAGCACCGAAGGATGCGCCGCAGCCGGCAAAACCGCGGCGGCGCGCTCCGGGGCACGGCTGAGCGTCGCCGTAAAATGGAAGCTCGACCCCTTCCCCGGCTCACTTTCCACCCAGATCCGGCCGCCCATCATATCCACCAGGCGGCGCGAAATCGTGAGCCCAAGCCCGGTCCCGCCGTATTCGCGGGTGGTCGAGGTATCCGCCTGACTGAAGGATTCGAAGATCGCCTCGAGCTTATGCTGCGGAATCCCGATGCCGGTATCGGCGACCGTAAACTGCAGCTGCACCTCCTGGTCTTCGTGCGACTCCAGCCGCACCCGCAGTGCGACTTCTCCCTCGTCCGTAAACTTCACCGCGTTGCCAATCAGGTTCAGGATCACCTGCCGCAACCGCCCCGGATCGCCCGTTACCCACGCCGGCACCTCCGAGCTCACATCGCACAGCAGCTCCAGCCCCTTTTCATCCGCGCGCAGCGCGACCGTCTTGAGTGCGCCTTCGATGCATTCGTAGAGATCGAAGTCGATGGACTCAAGCTCCACTTTTCCGGCATCGATCTTCGAGAAGTCCAGGATGTCGTTGATCACGTTCAGCAGCGCATCGGCCGAGAGCTTCACCGTCTGCAGATAGTCGCGCTGCTCCCGGGTCAGCTCCGTTTCCAAAGCCAGATCCGTCATGCCGATGATGCCGTTCAGCGGGGTGCGGATCTCGTGGCTCATGTTGGCCAGAAACTCGCTCTTTGCCTTGTTGCTCTTCTCCGCGAGCTGTGCCCGCTCCACTTCCAGATCCAGGCGGTGACGCTGCGCCATCAACTCCAACTCAACAGTCTGCAGCGCCAGCTTCCGGTCCACCATCGCGGACACATAGACGAAGCTCAGCACGAAGACCGTTACCAGGCCGATGCCCAGCAGCCCCAGAGAGGAGATCCCAACCGCATGCTGCAGGCTCCGTGGATCAAGCGGCATCAGCGTGAATGTCACCGCGGCCATGCCCACGTAGTGCATCACCGGGATGGCCAACCCCATCACCACGGCCGAAGAAAGCTTCTTCGCGCTAAACGAGGTCTTTTCTTCACGATTGGAAAAGGTCATCCACAGCGCAGCAAAAGAGATCACCACGGCCAGCACCACGGAGAGAGTCACAATCCGCAGGTTGTAGTGGTGCATCGCCGGCATCCGCATCGCGGCCATGCCGATGTAGTGCATGCTCGCGATACCGCCGCCCATGAATAGACTGCCCACTCCGGCCGTCAGTAGAGTCATCTTCTTACGGCTGACTACGAAGAGTGCCACGGCAGAGGCCAGGATCGCCGCCAGAATGGAGAGCAGCACCGTCGGCCAGTCGTACATGACTTCGAACGGAAGCCGGTAGGCTTCCATGCCCACGTAGTGCATGGACCAGATACCAAAGCCAAGCGCGAATGCTCCGCCGCTGAGCCACGCCATCCGTGTGAGCCCCGACGAGACGGTTACCCGGCCAGCCAGGTCCAACGCCGCATACGCGGCAAGAAGTGCAATGACGACTGAAGCGACGACCAGGCGGTAGTCGTAAACTCCTGTGAAGAAAGCAGCATGTCCCATGATCGGCCCCTAAGGATGCCTCTAAGGTAACGTGCCTTTATGGGTACGAATCTAGCACCTTTGTGGCACGCCGATACGATCTAGGGTAATGCGTCCATAGCTCGGAAAGTGAGGAATGCGCTGCCATAAAGCACCTACACGCAAATATCGCTTTGCGCATAGGTGCCATTTCGGTTCATCGGTCGAGAAAATTAAAAAAGAAAGCGTCCGGTAAAGACCAGCGCATGGTTGTAAGCATGGTATTCCGAGGTCGCAATCTGGATGCCTGCGCCGAGCGAGAACCCCGGACGGCTTTTCGGATCATCCGGATGGATCTTGATCTTCCCCACTGTTAATCCCGGCTCAAGAAAGTTCTGCATCTTGCCGTCATTCTTGCCCGCGTAATACCAGGTAGCGTTCGATTCGAGCTCGGGGATGAAATACTTCGCCAGCCGATATTGCGCAGTGGTATTCCAGCCCAGAGTGCGGCCGAGCTTTTCCCCGTCTGCCGTTGGCAGATTTCCGCCCACCGTCGAGATCACGTCGAACTTCCCGAAGCCCTTGCCGCCGGCGATGGTCGGCAGAATCGCCGCATCGGTGCTGCCGTTGCTGTAGCTACCGGTCGGAATCGAGGCTCCCAGCAGCGCGCTGAGCATGTAGTTGCCGTGCTGCTCATTGCCGGTCAGGATGCGGTACTTGTAGACGAACTGCACGTCTCCGAAGCCATCTTTTGCCGTCTTCACGTTGTGCTCGTAATAAGACGGGTAGTAGAAATCGAATTCGCTGTGCAGTCCCGGAATCAGGTTCAACCCCTTGGCATTGCCGAATATCCATGTATCGGTGTGCGTCGGCGTGATCTGCCGCGTGAAGTCCGCACGAAAGACCTGGATCAGCATCGGATAAGGCTGATTCAGCGGGACGCCCCAGTTCGGCTGCTGCGACTGCTCATGCGAGGCACGCTGCTGCCAGCGCTCGAAGAAGTTTTCCTGGGCGTGAAGCGGACGAAGGGGAAAGAGGGAAATCAGAAAAGCAAGTGAGAAATAAACGTGCTTATTGCGCAAACTGGCGGGCTCCGAAAAGCAAAGTGAAACAGCGGAGTCACAGTACGTTCTTGCGTCGTAGGCGCACATCACCCATTGGATGGAGGCACGCCTCCACCCAATGCGCCGTTTACCGGTTACATGACCTCGGGAGCGTCGATCCCAAGCCAGCCAAGAGCGCGGATCAGTTCGCGCTGCGCCACGGCAGCCGTCGCCAGCAGCAGCGCCTTACGGGCCGGATCGGCCTCGGTGAGGATATGGTTCTTCTTGTAGAAGCTGCTGAACTCCTGCGCCAGCTGGAAGGCATGCTTGGCAAGATACGCCGGCTCGGCCGTCGCGATGCACTGCTCAAGCAGCAGCGAAGTCTTGGCCGCGCGCAGCCATACCTGCCAGATGCTCACGTCCTCGTCGCCCGCCAGATATGGAGTAACGTCGATGCCCGAGAGCGCAGCCAGCGCCGCGGCGGGCGTCGTCTCCGCCTTGCGGAAGATGCTCCGCGTACGAACAACGGCGTACTGGAGGTACGGACCTGTCTCGCCCTCGAAGCTCAGCGCATCCTTGAAATCGAAGGCGATGACCGTGTTGCGCGTGTACTTCAGCATGAAGTAGCGCAGCGCGCCGACGGCAATCGCCGCGGCCGTCTGCTGCTGCTCGGCCGCGCCCAGCTCAGGGTGACGCTCGACCACCTCGGCCAGCGTCGCCGCAATGAGCTTGTCGATCAGGTCATCGGCCTTCACGCCGAAGCCCTTGCGGCCGGAGACCTCGATATACGGCCGCGCCTGATCTTCCTCGGAAACGGTGTAGCCGAGATCCATGGCGCAGCGCGGCGTAAGCGCGACCATCTCGTAGGAGAAGTGTGTGTAGCGCGCCGCCTGTTCGGTGTAGCCCATACCGCGCAGCGCCTCGATGACGTTAGCCTGGGGGTCGGCCTGCCGCGAATCGATGACGTTATAGATGGCCTGCGCTCCGCCGAAGTGCGGATGCTCCTCCTCGCCAGTTTCGGCCGAGATCCAGCACTCGTGATCGGGGTAAGAGAAGAAGCGGTTGTAGGCGAAGTCACGGCCCAGAAGGCCGAACTTCCACAAGTGGTAGGCAATGTCCTTGCCCACATAGGTCACCGTGCCGTTCGAGCGCACGATCACCTTCGCGTCCTCATCGGGTGCTGGCCGCACGGGCGACTCGCTTCGCGTCTCTTCAGCCGGCACATTCGCGATAACCACACCCGGACGCCGCATCACCCAGCAGCCCTTGTTCTTTCCCTCGGTCTCGAAGTAGAGCACACCCTTCTGCTTGAGCTGCTCGAAGGCCAGATCCCAGAAGTGCAGATGCAGGATCTCGCTCTCACGAGGCAGGAGATCGTACTCAATATCGAGCCGCAGCATAGTCTCGAGATGCCGCCGCAGCACGGCCGTCGAGATGCGGTCGGCAATCTCCGCGGTCTCATTGCTACCGTGCTCGATCAGGTGCAGCGTATCGAGGCGGATCTTCCTGCGCGTAGCTTTCTCGGCCTCATCCGCCTCGTACCATTGCGAAACACGGGCGTAGAGATCCCAGCAGTAATAATCGATGCGCGTGCCTTCGGCGGCGAGGCGCGTCATCAGTGCTTCGACCTCACCAAGCGACAGTTTTTCGAGCTGCGTCAGGCCGACGACAATGTCCGCAACCTGGACGCCGGTGTTATCGATGTAGTTCTGCACATCGACCTTCTGTCCGGCGGCACGCAGCAGGCGCACGAAGGTGTCGCCCAGGATGGCATTGCGCAGATGGCCGACATGGGCAGCCTTATTCGGGTTGATGCTGGTGTGCTCGACGAGCGAGTGGATGCCTGTCTGCCCCAGCGTCACCTCGCCCGTCGCGGCCACGTCCTTCGCCATCGCGCCGCGCTCGATCCGCGCGTTGATGTAGCCCGCGCCCGCAACCTCGAAGCCGGCAAAGCCGGGCACCGCACCGATCGCCGCAACGATCTCCTCGGCGATCTTCTTCGGAGCTTTGCGCAGCTTGCGCGCCAGCTCGAAGGCCAGCGGCGTGGCGAACTCACCAAAGGCAATCTCCGGCGGCTGCTCGATGACAACCGCGTCGAGCTGGATCTGGTAAAGGTCGGAGAGGACCGCCTTCAGGCGGTCGGACAAGGCTTTCTGCTGCTTTAAGTACACGCGATTCACCAGCCCGGAAGGGGCTTTCAAAAGATAGATTTCTGCCCTTCAAGTTTATCAGCGGACATTACCGGGGTTATCGCCGGGCTCCAGCAACAAGGCATCCTCAAAGGCAAACGGAGGTAGACTGTAGGCAGCTTTTGCGGAGTTTCCCATGAGCACAGCCATCTCTCCCCTCGAGCATTACCTGCACGAAACCTGGAGCCCGGACCGCGAGTTCGTGGACGGGGAGATTGTGGAGCGCAACTTGGGAGAGAAAGATCATTCTGCGTGGCAGGTCGCACTCATCGCGCTTTTACGCGCGTTCCGGCTCTCCGCTCATATCCGTGTCTACGCTGAACTGAGGCTTCAGGTCTCCGCCACGCGCTATCGCATTCCAGACGTCATGCTCACCAGCCGCAGCGCCCCGGACGAGCAGATCATCACCCATCCGCCGCTGCTCTGCGTCGAAATTCTCTCGCCCGAAGACCGCTTCCACCGCATGGAAGAGAAAGTTGGCGAATACCTCGCCATGGGAGTTCGCGCCGTCTGGATCATCGATCCGAAGACGCAGACCGGCTACCAGTGCCTCGGCCCCACCATGCAGGACTGGCAGGCCTCGCCGGTGCTCACCATCCCAGGCACCAGCGTCAGCATCACCGTCGCCGAAGTAGCCGCCGACCTCGACTAAGCCCCGCCGCTCCTTTAACCTGAAGAATCGGACTCTCACAAACGTACGTTTATGAGAGTCCCCTTCTGCCCATGTCGAACAAGTTCTATCTCACTACGCCGATCTACTACGTCAATGCGCGCCCGCACATCGGCACCACCTACACCACGGTCGTCGCCGACGCCATCGCGCGCCGCAAGCGCGCCCTCGGCTTCGATACCTGGTTCCTCACCGGCACCGATGAGCATGGCCAGAAGATCGAGCGCTCGGCCGAGAAGGCCGGGCTGAGCCCGCAGCAGTTCACCGACCAGGTTTCGGCGCAGTTCCGGGCCCTGTGGGACCGCATGGGGCTCACTTACGACGATTACATCCGCACCACCGAGCCGCGCCACACCCGTGCCGTCCAAAAGCTCTTCGCCCTGCTCCGCGACAAGGGTTTCATCTATAAGGACACTTACACCGGCCAGTACTGCGTCTCCGACGAGGCCTTCGTCGACGTGCCGCCCGGCGCGCCCTGCCCGGATTGCGGACGAATCACCGAGACCGTCTCCGAAGAAAACTACTTCTTTAAGTTGTCGGCCTTCGAGCGGCCGCTCCTCGAGCTCTACGAGTCGCAGGCGGAGTTTATCCAGCCCGCCACACGCCGCAACGAGGTCATGTCCTTCGTCAAGGCTGGCCTGAAAGACCTTTCCGTCAGCCGCACCAGCTTCACCTGGGGTATCCCGGTGCCCGGGGACGAAAAGCACGTCATCTACGTCTGGATGGACGCCCTCGCCAACTACATCACCGCGCTCGGCTGGGGCTCCGACGATACCAGCAAATTCGACAAGTACTGGCCTGCCGATCTGCACATTGTCGGCAAGGAGATTACGCGCTTCCACTGCGTCTACTGGCCGGCCTTCCTGATGGCCGCCGGCCTGCCGCTGCCCAAGTCCATCGTCGGCCATGGCTGGCTGCTCTTCGAAGAGAGCAAAATGTCGAAGTCGCGCGGCAACATCGTCCGTGCCGAGACCATCCTCGAAGTCCTCGGGGCCGACGCCCTGCGCTACTTCCTGCTGCGCGAGATCGTCTTCGGGCAGGACGGCAACTTCTCCTTCGACGCGCTGGTACAGCGCTACAATTCGGACCTGGCCAACGGCTACGGAAACCTCGTAAGCCGCACGCTGGCCATGATCGGCAAGTATTTCGACGGCGTAGTGCCCACGCCGGTCGCCATCGACGAGACTGCCGATCAGCGCCGGACCACGCTCGAGCAGGCCGCCACGAAGACCATCGCCGAATTCGCGACCTTCTTTGACAGATACGAGTTTTCCGCCGCGCTCGCACAGCTCTGGTCGCTGGTGGCGCAGGTCGACGGCTATCTCACCGCCTCCGCTCCATGGAAAAAGCCCGAAGGCGTGAGCGAAGAGCAGCAGCAGGCGCTCCGTGCGACCGTGCTCTCGACCGCCGCCGAGGCCATCCGCATCCTCACCGCACTTGTCTACCCGGTCATCCCTGACGCCGCCGCCAAGGTCTGGGCGCAGCTCGGCCTGGGCGACATCCGCACCGCCGATTTGAAAAACCTTACCTGGGGAGGGCTGAAACCGGGCACGAAGCTCGGCAATCTGGGCCCGGTCTTCCCCCGCGCAGAAAAGGACGCTGTCGAACGTATGAAGCAGATCGAAGAAGAGAACAACAATCAGGCCGCGGGCGCCGCGACGCCGCCAGCCACACCCGCAACCGAAGTCCCCACCGAGCATCCCTCGCGTCTGAAGTCCGCTCTCGAAGGCCTCGCCACCGCCGCAGCCGAATCGACCTCGATTTCGTCCGCCGCAGCCGCGCTCGAAACCTTCGTCGAGAACAATATTGGCGGTGGCGAGGCTGCTCCGGCTGCTGAGCCCGGCCCGGCTTACCCCGAGCGCAGCCCCGAAATCACCATCGACGACTTCATCAAGGTCGACCTGCGCGTCGCCCAGATCAAGGTTGCCGAGCGTGTGCCCAAGGCCGACAAGCTGCTCCGCCTCGAGGTCGATCTCGGCTACGAGCAGCGCCAGATTCTGGCTGGGCTGGCCGAGACCTACGCGCCCGAGTCCCTGGTGGGCCGGAAGGTGGTCATCGTAGCCAACCTGGCCCCGCGCAAGCTGCGCGGCTTCGAATCGAACGGCATGGTCGTCGCCGCCTCGCTCGAAGGCGGCAAGCCTGCGCTCGCCGCCTTCCTCGAAGATATCGAGATCGGCGCACGGCTCAAGTAGCCAGAAACCCGCCTCCGCTATACTTGTATAGCGGAGGCTCCCCATGCTTGCGATCCGATTACCGGAAGAACTGGAAGAGCGCCTCGAAAAACTGGCGAAGCGCACCGGGCGCACCAAGACCTTCTACGCCCGCGAAGCCATCCTCGCCCACCTCGACCAGCTTGAAGACCTCTATCTCGCGGAAGAGCGCCTCCTCGCAGTACAGGAAGGACGCGACAAAACAGTTTCACTGGCCACAATCATGAAACGCTATGAGCTGGAGGATTGAGCTCTCCGAGTCCGCCATGAAGGATCTGGACCGGCTTGACCGGCAGGTGGCGCGCCGCATTCTCAAATTCCTTGAGACGCGCCTCGCCCCGCTCGATGACCCACGCAACCTGGGCGAAGCTCTGAAAGGCTTGAAACTCGGAGATTTCTGGAAGTATCGTGTCGGCGACTACCGCATTCTCTGCGACATTCAGGACAAGCGGATCCTGATTCTCGTACTTGCCATCGGCAATCGCCGCGAAATTTACCGCTGATTGGACGAACCGCATGATCGATTCCCACGCCCATCTCGACAGCCCGCGCTATGCCGAGGACCGCGATGCGCTCCTCGGCCGCTCCTACGAGGCTGGCGTGCAGGCCATCCTCTCCATCGGCATCGGCGATGGGCCGGAGACCATGCACCAAGCCCTCGACATCGCCCGCCAGTACGCTGGCGTACCGAATGTACCGAAGATCTACGCTTCGGCCGGGGTACACCCGCAGGAGGTCCAGCTGCTCGACGAGGCGGCCTGCGCCAAGCTGGATAGCCTGCTCCAGGAGCCCGAGGTCATCGCCTGCGGCGAGATCGGCCTGGACTACTATCACCCCGAGAACGCGCCGCGCGAGGTACAGATGGCGGGCTTTTCCCGCCAGATGGAGATCGCGGCCGCCCATAAAAAGCCGATCATCATCCACTGCCGGCCGTCCGACGGCTCAACGAATGCCTGGGATGACACCCTGGCCCAGCTCGAGGCGGAATGGCGTCCAACAGGCCTCGGCGGCATCCTGCACTGCTTCACCGGCGAGATCCATCACGCGAAACAGGCCATCGATTTTGGCTTCCTGGTCTCGTTTGCGGGCAATTCGACCTATCCCAAGGCGCAGCCGATCCGCGATGCCATGGCCGCGCTGCCCCTCGAGCGCATGCTCATCGAGACCGATGCGCCTTTCCTCGCGCCCATCCCCAACCGGGGCAAACGCAACGAACCGGCCTGGGTGGCCGAAGTGGCACGCACCCTTGGCCAGGTGCGAGGCATCTCTCCAGAAGAAGCCGCTTTCCGCACCACGGAAAACTTTCACCGCCTGTTCCGCACTGCAACAGACCCGGAAATGCCCCTTTAAGCAGGGATGAAACCGGATTTCCCCCGCAGGCTGGATAGCCGATTGAGAAACAGAGCGGATAATCTATTAAGAAACGAACAGATACTCTGAAAAGAGACGGAGCAGCATTATGGCAGCAGACAATTCCTTTGACATCGTCTCCAAGGTCGATGTGCAGGAAGTTCGCAATGCAATCGATCAGGCGGTGAAGGAAGTCCGTGCCCGCTTCGATCTGAAAGATTCGAAGTCCGAGATCAAGCTCGAGGACGAGGATAAGCACATCCAGCTGGCCAGCGAGAACGAGTACAAGCTCGAGGCCGTCAAGGAAATCCTTTCCCAGAAGATGGTCAAGCGCGGCATCCCGCTCAAGAATCTTGAGTACGGCAAGCTCGAGCCGGCAACCGGGTCCAGCGTCCGCCAGAAGGTTACGCTCCAGCAGGGCGTTCCCTCGGAAAAGGCCAAGGAGATCGTCCGCGTCATCAAGGACTCGAAGAAGAAGGTCCAGGCCACTATCCAGGGCGATACCGTCCGCATCACCGGCAAGGATCGCGATACTCTACAGGAAGTGATCGCTCTGCTCAGGGGTAAGGACTTCGGCATCGATCTGCAATTCACGAACTTCCGTTCCAATTAGTTCCCATATTCACCTTTTCCAGGCGACCGGAAAGACAGCGAGTAACAGCCCGAGTGAGTACACTGGCCATAGCAACGGCAAAAGAAGTTTTCGACCTGCTGCATGACGACCTTCGCGCCATCGAGCGCGAATTCGGGGCTTACGCCGTCTCCTCCGTCGCTGCAATCACGGAAATCTCCAGCTATCTGCGCGAGGGCGGCGGCAAGCGCCTTCGCCCCTCGCTGCTGCTGCTCTCGGCCCGCGCTCAGAATTACTCCGGCCATGGCATGATCCGCCTCGGCGCTGTCGTCGAGATGGTCCACACCGCCACGCTGGTGCACGACGACATCATCGACGCGGCCGACACCCGCCGCGGACGCCCCTCGGCCAATACCACCTGGGGCAACGGCAAATGCGTGCTGGCCGGCGACTGGCTCTATATGCAGGCCTTCCGCGTAGCCCTCGAGGAGCGTAATTTCCGCATCCTCGACCTGCTCATCGGCCTCACGCAGCAAATGGTCGAAGGTGAACTGCTGCAGATGGAGAAGCTCGGCTTCTGTATCGCCGAAAGCGACTACAACACGCTTATTTACCGCAAAACAGCCTGTCTTTTTGAGGTTTCGATGCGCCTGGGCGCGGTGCTGGCCGGGATTCCGAAGTCTCATACCAATGGCCACAGCTCCTCCGCAACGCCGTCCGAGACAGAAGACCACATGGGCGAGTATGGCCGCGCGCTGGGCATGGCCTTCCAGATCGTCGATGACGTGCTCGACCTGACCGCCTCGGAAGAAGTGCTCGGCAAGCCCGTCGCCAGCGACCTGCGCGAAGGCAAAGCGACGCTCGCCGTCATCCATGCGCTCGAACACGGCTCCGAGGAAGACCGCCAGGCCATCCGCACCGTCCTCGAAGACCGCGACTTCCACCGCGTCACCCACGCCCAGATCCTGGGCATTCTCAAGAACCACGGCTCCATCGAGTATGCGATGAACATCGCGCTCGAATACGCGGAAACCGCCCGCAACGCCCTCAGCTTCCTGCCCGACTCCGACTACAAGCGGGCGCTGCTCTGGGTGCCGGACTTCGTCGTCGCCCGCGACCGCTAGCTGCTACGCGCAGCGCGGTTCGCCTTCGGCCTCCGCTCCCGCTGGGCGCGAGTAGGCGCTGCAGCTTGTCTGCACTGGCACATCCCGGGTGCCCCATCCAAGCTCCGCTTGGGTGGGTACGATCTCCTCCGATAGCGCAACCACTCACTCGCTCGCGATACCATCCCTTCATGCCCGTTGCTCGACTGCGCACCGCAGCCTGCGTTGTTTTTCTCATTGCCGCCTTCGCCGCACAAATGATCCACGCCGTCCGTGGCCAGTCCCTCACCTGGGATGAGGACGACCACATCTTCGCCGGCTACATGTCGTGGAAAACCGCTGATTTCGGCCTCAACCCCGAGCATCCGCCACTGGTAAAACTGGTAGCGACGGTACCGCTGCTGCCTTTGCCGCTGCGCGTGCCCACGCTGCAAGGCCGCTTCTTCAAACTCGAATCGTACCTGAGCGGCCGCGATTTCCTCTTCGGCAATGGGCCACGGTATCCCGTCAACACGCTCGTCTTCCGCGTGCGCATGGCGGCCATGGTCTTTCCCCTGCTCATGGCGCTGCTCGTGTTCTTCGCCGCGCAGGAGATGTTCGGCACCAACGCAGGGCTGCTTGCTCTTACGCTGCTCGTCTTCGAGCCCAGCATCGTCGCGCATGGCGCCTACGTCACCACCGACACCGCTGTCTCCTGCTTCTTCCTGGCCACCGTTTATGCGCTCTATCGCTATGTAAAACGGCCCACCGCGGCGCGGCTTGCCGTTACGGCTCTTGCCGCCGGCCTTGCTCTCGCCAGCAAGCACTCCGCCGTGCTGCTCGCCCCCATCCTCGTGCTGCTGCTTGTTGGAGTGCTCATCCTGCGACGCACCCGCCGTACTGCGACAGAAGAAGCAACGCTGCCCGGCCCCACACAGCTTGCTCTCGCGCTGGCCGTCATCACCGTGCTCGCCTGCACCGTGCTCTGGGCCTTCTATGGATTCCGCTATGCTGCCCGGCCCGCTCCACTGGCGCTCTCACCGTCGCTCGCCGACTACACACACCCGCTCCACCCGCTCGAAGCCCACGGCATCCTGCTCTTCGCCCGCCTGCATCTGCTGCCTGAGTCCTGGCTCTACGGCCTCACCGACGTGCGCGCCATGGCCAACGGCATGCAAAGCTTCGTCTTCGGCAAGGTTTATGAACACGGCGTCTGGTTCTATTTCCCGGCTGTCTTCGTCATCAAGTCCACGCTCGGCTTCCTCGGGCTTTTCATCCTCGCGCTGTACGCCTGGTGCAGCGGCCGCCTGCGCCGGCCGCTCGAAACGCTCTTCCTGCTGCTGCCTCCAGCCTTTTATTTCCTCATCGCCATGACATCGAGCCTCAACATCGGGGCAAGACACATCCTGCCCGTCTGGGTCTTCCTCTCCATCTTCCTCGCCGGAGCCACACTGACGCTCACCCGCCAGAGCCGCATCTGGACCGGCGTGATCCTCGCGCTCGCCGCGCTCCATATCGCCTCATCCCTGCGCGCCTACCCCGATGACATCGCCTACGCCAACGAGTTCTGGGGCGGACCAGCGAAGACGCACCTCTACCTCAACGATTCCAACACCGACTGGGGCCAGCAGCTCCTGGCCGTAAAGCAATACACCGACCAGCACCACATCACCGACTGCTGGTTCGCCTACTTCGTTCAGCCCTTCGTCGATTTCCGATCCTACGGCATCCCCTGCCGTCCGCTGCCCACCTTCGACTCCCTCAGCGTGCCCGTACAGTACACCGTTCCACCGGTGATCCACGGCCCTGTCTTTATCAGCGCCGGAGACTGGACCGGCTTCGAATTCGGCACGAAGGTCCTCAGCCCCTACCGGTCGTTTGAGGCCATTCAGCCCGATGCCCTCATCCAGGACGGCGTCCTCGTCTACAACGGCACCTATGCCGTGCCTCTCGCCGCGGCGACCGAGCACGTGCAGAAGTCGCAGGACGCGCTCGCCGCGAAGCACTCGGACGAGGCCGTCACCGAAGCACAGACCGCTGTCCAGCTCGCGCCGGATGACTTTACCCCGAATCTCGCTCTGGGCGATGCCGAAGCAGCCGCCGGCAATACCGCGGCAGCCCGTGCTGCCTACGGCAAAGCCATCACCATCGCTCACACCATGGAGCCGGAAGGCCAGCAGGATTGGCTGCCGAAGCTCGAAGACAAACTCAAATCTCTGCGCTAGGCCGTATCCACATAGAGCGATAGTAAAAGGCTGTCATTTCGACCGGAGCAGGACCGTTTTGTGGTCCTGCGGAGTGGAGAAACCTGCGGGTTTCTGCCCGGACAGGCGCAAACCGCAGGTCCCTCCACTTCGCTGCGCTCTGGTCGGGATGACAACGATATGGATAAGTTCTTTAGTTTCAGACCAGCTATATGTGGATACAACCGAGGAACAGCCTCCGCGAATCTGCTGCCTTATGCGGGCCGGATTCGCACAACGCCTCTCGCACTCGGAGCGCGGTAGCTCAAATCCTCATGATCCGCGCTCGGGTGCAGCACCTTGGACGCCCGTCCCTCCGCGCGCAGGCGGCGATCTGCCTCACCCCAGCCCGGCAGCGCGGCCTCTGCCTGCTGCCAGCGTACGACAGCGGCCTCATCGCACCAGTGCATGAGCTTTGGCATCGCCTGCCGATGCGCGCCGGAGCTCATAAACGTGCGCATCGCCTCTTCGCTCTGCCACAGCGTCATCGTCCAGAAGGTCCGCTCGCGATCCGGCAGCAGCGCTCCCGCTACAAACCCGCCGGCCTTGCGCGCCTGCAGCAGCGAACGCAGCGTGTACACGGCGAAAGAAGGAAGAAACCGCGGAGACCGAATCCGCAGCCGCGTCACGCTGATAAGCACCATGATCTTTTCGGGCCTCCATACGCAGTCTTCAGCTCCCTTATCCCGTTGTGCTATGCTCGCCGGTCGCGCTTATGATACTCCGCACCACACCTATCCGCGTGCTTGTCGCCAAACCAGGGCTCGATGGCCATGACCGGGGCGCGAAGATTATCGCCCATGCGCTGCGCGACGCCGGCATGGAGGTGATCTATACCGGACTGCGGCAAACACCGGAGAACATCGTGCGCGCAGCCGTCGAAGAAGACGTGGACTGCATCGGCCTGAGCATCCTCTCCGGAGCGCACAATGTCATCGTGCCGCGCATCATGGCGCTGCTGCGCGAGGCTCACGCGGAAGACATCCTCGTCCTGCTTGGCGGAACTATCCCGGCGCAGGATACGGAGTCGCTGCGAGCCCAGGGCGTCGCCGGCATCTTCGGCCCCGGCACTCCGCTCGATGCGATCGTCAGCTTTATTCGTGAACACGTGCAGGATCGCAGCCTGCAGCTCTAGCTGCAAAAACAAAAACTTGCTCTATCTGTGTCCACCTATGCCTCGGAATCGAGACGTGGGCACCCGGCTTTGACGATCGATCCCGACCAACGGGAGGACCGTCAAGGCCCGCGCCAGCGACAAAGGCGAGCAAAGCGAGCGGATGCCTGGACGGCCAGTCCCTATTGGCGCTGGAAGGTGTCTTTCTTCTGCGCTGCGGGAGGTGCTGCTTTGCCTTCTTCGGAGCCCATACCGGCCCGTGCGTCGGCATCGTCATAGGGTTGCTTGCCGTCAGGTCCGGCTGCAGTCGGCGAGCCCGGCACCGGAGGCTGTCCATCGCCGCTGGCCGTCAACGCGGGATCCTGCTTCCCGGTGGTTGTTGTGTCCTTGACCTCACCAAAGGTCCGCTTATTGGTCCGGCCCGTCTCACAGCCGGTCACCAGCACCGCCGAGCCCATCACCACCATGCTGGCCAGCAACACACCCGCCAACTTCCGCAACGAAGAAGCCATCTTCCCATCCCGTAAGAAGAGCGATCGAAATTCGCCCACCACTCTACCATCCCCACGCTTCCGCTGGCACCGGACAAACGAGAAAAGGCCGGCATCGCTGCCGGCCCTTCCTGTTTTGATCGGAAGAAACTACGCCTTGGCGCCCACAGGCTCGAGCACGCCGGCTTCCTTCTCCGCGCACGCCAGCTTGACGCACAGCACCACGGCTTCTGCGGCAGCACGCACGTCCTCGGGCTTGGGGAACGACGGCGCAATGCGGATAGTGCGGTCAGCCTCATCCTTGCCATAAGGATGCGTTGCGCCGGCAGGCGTCAGCACCACGCCTGCGTCCTTGGCCAGGCTCACCACGCGCTTGGCGCAGCCCGCAGGCACATCGAGGCTGGTGAAATAACCGCCCTTCGGCTTGGTCCAGCTCACGTCCTTGAGGCCGGTAAGGCCGGCCGCGAAAATCTCCTCGACCGCCGCGAACTTCGGAGCCAGCAGCGCGCGATGCTTCTCCATCAGCGCAGCGATGCCGGCCGCATCCTTGAGGAAGCGGACATGACGGAGCTGGTTCACCTTGTCCGGACCGATCGTGCGCGGAGTGAGCCGGGCCAGCAGCCAGGCCACGTTCTCCTTCGACGCCGCAAAGCCGCCGATACCCGCGCCCGAGAAGGTGATCTTCGAGGTCGAAGCGAAGACAAACGGGCGATTCGCGTTGCCATGAGCAGCAGCACGCTCGAGGATGTTCGCAATCTCGATCTTCTCGTCCGTGAGGTGATGCACGCCGTAGGCGTTATCCCAGAAAATGCGGAAGTCCTTCGCCGCGGTCTTCATCGAGGCCAGGCGCTCGATCACTGCATCCGAGTACACAGCGCCGGTCGGATTGCTGTACTTCGGCACGCACCAGATGCCGCGGATCGACGCGTCGGCAGCGACAAGACGCTCCACTTCGTCCATATCCGGACCGTCGGCGTTCATCGCCACCGGAATCATCTCGATGCCGTAGTCCTCGCAGATGCGGAAATGGCGGTCATAGCCCGGAACCGGGCACAGGAGCGAGATCTCCTCTTCCTTGCCCCAGGGCTTCGCGCTGTCGGCGTTGCCCTTGACCAGCGAGAAGATAATCGTGTCGTGCATCAGCGAGAGGCTGGCGTTATTCGCAAGCACTACCTGCTCGGCAGGCGCGCCCAGCAGCGAGCTGAGCAGCTTCCGCGCCTCGGCAAGGCCCTGCAGTCCGCCGTAGTTGCGAACATCGGTCGCGCCTTCGGCAGTGAAATCGCCCGTGCCCGGCAGCGCCAGCAACTCGTTCGAAAGCTCCAGCTGCTCCGGCGCCGGCTTACCGCGCGTCAGGTCCAGCTTGATTGCCTTGGCGCGAAGCGCCTCGTATTCCTTCTGCAGCAGCTCCAACGACATCGTTACTCCTCCTGGTACTTCAGGTAATTCCAATCTGTCACGGTGACGGATACATATCCGCCACAACCGTATTCCGGGTGCCCCACCCATGACACGCAGTCGGTCATGGGTGGGTTAGCCACTACCCTTTACGTCTCAACCCCTCAAAAAACGCCTTCATCCTCGCCACGCCCTCCGCCACCGTCTCATGCGAGGTCGCATAGGAGAGCCGTAAATGCTCCCTGGTGCCGAAGGCCTCGCCCGGCACCGTAACCACATGGCCTTCTCTCAACAGCCGCGATGCGAGTTCCATCGCCGTCTCCGCACCGGGCAGGCCGAGATAGGCCTTCACATTCGGATACACATAAAACGCGCCTTCGGGCACGGTACAGGTGATCCCCGGAATCCCGCGAAGCCCGGCCAGCACCTCGTCGCGCAGCTTCAGGTAATCGGCGCGCATCTCCGCCACGCACTGCTGCGGACCGCTGAGCGCGGCAATCGACGCCTTCTGGATAAAGTGCGTGGCGGAGGAAGTCGTCTGGCTCTGCAGCTTGGCCATGGCCGCGATAATCGGCTTCGGCGCAAGCGCGAAGCCCGCACGCCAGCCGGTCATCGCGTAGGTCTTCGAGAGCGAACCCAGCACGACGACATGCTCTTTCGCCTCGATGTACGATCCACCGCTGACCGGCTTCCCCTTATACGTCAGGTAGGCATAGCACTCGTCGAGCAGCACGTAGATGCCGCGCTCGTGAGCCAGCCGCACGATGCCTTCGAAGTCCGCGGTGTCCATCACCGCGCCGGAAGGGTTCGAGGGCGAGTTCAGCAGGATGGCGCGGGTACGCGGCGTGATCAGGCTCTCGATCGCCTCAGCCGTGATGCGGAAGTGATCGGCCTCCGCGGTCTCCAGAAAGACCGGCCGCCCGCCCGCATACTGCACGATGTCCTTGTAGGAAACCCAGTACGGCACCGGCACGATCACTTCGTCGCCATGGTCGATCAATGCCGAGACGGCATAAAAGATGGCCAGCTTGCCGCCCGTGGTGAAGATGGCCTCATCCGGCGCGTAATCCGAGCCGAAATCTGCAGCATGGCGATCGACAATCGCCTTCCTCACCTCGGGAATGCCCGGAGTCGTGGTGTAGTGGGTAAAGTTCTGCTCGATGGCCGCAATGGCCGCATCCTTGATGTGACGCGGCGTGGGGAAATGCGGCTCCCCGGCGCCAAAGTCGGCCAGATCCACGCCTGCGGCCTTCAGCTTCGCCGCCTCCGCCACCACAACCGCCGTCGCCGAGACCTCGAACCGGCCGATCCGCTCGCTGAACTCCCTTGCCACTCCCGCTGTGCTCGCTGTCATCACTTCTTCATTTTTTCATGACTTTCGGTCTGGATTCTCGCCTCGAACGAAAACCGTCGCCCAGCCGCACACGGTTCGCTCTATACTGGTGCCCCGAAATCCCCCAGCGGCTTCTCATATCGGCTCCCCGGTTTGATGTTCAGGGCCCCGCAACCTGCCTCCCTTGCTGTCAGCACCCATACCGCGTCTCTATCCCCGTGTCTCAGGAGGAGATCATGGCCCGACGCTCCGCCTTGGCCCTGCTGCCCATGCTCCTATTCGCCGCTGTCGCGGCCGCGCAATCGCCCACACGCTTCCTGGCCTGCGAGTCGCGCGACAACACCTGCGCCCAGCCCGCGGCCACCCTCGATCAGACATGGATCTTCGACGGTACCGAGGGCACAGCCACTTCGACTACCGGAAACGAGCAGCCTTCCCACCTGTCCATTCAGAAGTTCGACAGCACCGCGCTCGTCGTCCAGCGTACGGATGCCTCCGGCCTTACCGCCGTCTACACCGGCACCGTCCAGGGAACCCACGTTACCGGCACCGTGCAATGGAGCTGGCCCGGCCATGCGGACTATCCTGCAAGCGGCATTTTCTCTGCCGTACTGCAAGACACGGTAGCCGCTGCCCCGGTGCCTGCTGCTTCTGTAGCTCCAGTCTCACCGCTGCCGCCGCAACTGCTGGTCTGCGAAAACCAGGGACCGCCGTGCAGCGCAGCCTGGACCTTTCAGGGAACCGAGGGCACCGCGGTCTGGTTCGATGAAAATCACACCCACGCGCACCTGACCATCGTGCGCGCGGAGCCGGATTACATCGTGGTCCGCCGCACCGACACCACCAGCCCCAACTCCGCCATCTATACCGGCTCTCTGCGCGGCGATCACTACGCGGGCACCGTCGTGTACAGCAGCCCCGGCCATGCCGGCGACCGCACCGGCTCCTGGAATGCCAGCGTGCCGAAGTTCACCTGCGATCCACATGACGACCTCAGCCACCAGGAGGCCATGGCGCTCGGCCAGACCGGCCTCATGTTCCATCACAGCCGTGAGGCCATCGCCTGCTACACCCTCGCCGCCGGCGACGGAGACGTCACCGCGCAACGCATTGTCGGACGGCTCTATTACGTGGGCAGCAACGACGTGCCCCAGGACTACGCCAAGGCTCTCTACTGGCTCCAGAAGGCAGCCGACCAGGGCATCTACCAGGCCGAGCGCACCGTTTCTGAGATGTATGAAGCCGGCCAGGGCACCAGACCCAATCCCGCCCTTGCCAGGATGTACAAGGACCGCGCCGATGAGCAGAAACACGACTTCGAGCGCCAGCAGGACCTGAATGAGCGCGAAGCCGACCGCCGCACCCAGGTGCTCTCAAGCTTTGTCCTGGGCGCATCCATCGGCATGTTCTGGTAGTGGCATGTTCTGGCAGCGCGGAGCACTTACCACATTTACGGCATCGGCTCAGCCACATCCTTGCTCTGCGGCAATCCTCCAGCGCAGGTACCTGAGGCATTCGTGTCCTCAGCATCGGCGATGGTCAGCACGCAGATCTTCTGCTTGCGCACAATCGGCTGACCGGTCTTCGGATCGATCAGCCCTACGCTCACCTCGCGCGTCACCTGGAAGCGATCTCCGGCCTTCACTCCGGCCGCTGTTCCCTCGTTGATGTACACCGCGCCGCCGGAAATTCCAGCCACCAGAGCAGGCGCGGCCTTCGGCTTCGGCGCGCTCGCGATCACCGCCTTGAACTGCGTCGCCAGGTCTGTGGTCACCGCATCCACGGCCTTCGCCGTCTCGTTGTCCTTGATGACCTGCGGATCGCCGCCGCTCGATTTCTGCTTGGCAGGAACCCGGATAGCCCCGAAGTTAAAGCCCTGCGACTTCGAAGTCTCCCCCACCACCGTGCTGTCCTGAAACTCCGACTTCGGCTGCGCCAGAATCACCTCTGTCTCCACATCGATAAGCCGCGCATTCGCCCGCAGCACCACCGTGCCGGTCGTCTTCGAGGAGCCGTTCGAGCCGTCCTGGTGCGTGGAGTAGTTCGAGTCGTAGACATTCACCATCACCACCTGCGAAACACCGAGCAGCTTGCCGATCCGCGCCGCCGTATTCGGGTCCGAACGGTCGCTGTTCTGGAAGTTCTGCTCCTTGATGAGCTTGTCCACATTTGCCCGGTCGATCAGCGTGACTCCCGGCTGCCCGGCCAGCTTGGCGTTCAGGTCGTCGGCAACCCGCGCCTCCGTAGCCGCCACAGCGCCGTTGCTCCGCGCCGCCGGTCCGTTTTCCTCCACAATCGCCCATCTCCGCCCGGCCTGCCCCATCAGTAGAGGGCAAGCCGCCACGACCAGCCACGAACACACCACCCAACGCACCCGCATCTTTCCTCCAGCGATCCGCACTGCACACCTGTCCGCACTCGCCGAAAACCATCGGCGACAGCATTCTGAATTTCCCAGGGGAAGGCCCGGCATTGCCAGCAGAAGGAGAACGCGCACCATCATAGCCCAGGCTCTGCAATCCCCAACGGGAATTTCGAGTGACCGCCGGCCGCTCGACGTCCAACAACTTGTTCCAGTTCGCCCACCCGCCAAGGGTATGTCCTCTGCCGGAACGGACGCAGGCGCGCACATCTCGATCAACAGGCAATCTTGCCAGCTAAACTTGCAAGTTTGACTTCTATTATCCTAAAATCGATCCATGCAGCGGAAATCCTTCGACGCCTCCGTCGCCGACCTCACGCAGTCGATCGGACTGCTGATACGCCGTCTGCGCGCAGCCACAGCCTCGCACGAGCTCTCGCTCACCGAGTCCACGGTGCTTGCCCGCCTCGAGCAGCACGGGCCCATGACAACGGCCGAGCTGGCCCGCATAGAGAGCATGAAGCCGCAGTCCATGGGAGCCACCGTGGCTGCACTCGAAGAGCGAGAGCTGTTGCAACGCACGCCGCATCCCACCGACGGACGCCAGCTTCTGATCTCGCTCACCGCAAAAGGCGGGGAAACACGGCGTGCTCTCAAGGCTGCCAAGCGCTCCTGGATCGCAAGCGCCATCTCTCAGCTCCCGAAAGAAGAACAGGAGACGCTCTTCGCTGCCGCAGAGATCATCCGCCATCTGGCCGAACAGTAATGACGCGCTTCAGTCACGCATGGCGTGCGTTGCGGCATCGCAATTTCCAGCTCTTCTTCTTCGGCCAGGGCATCTCGCTCATCGGGACATGGATCACCCGCATAGCCGCCACATGGCTCGTGTACCGTCTCACACACTCGGCACTGCTGCTCGGCATCGTCGGCTTCTGCGGTCAGATCACTTCCTTCCTGCTCGGGCCTCTCGCCGGCGCATGGGTGGAACGCATGCCACGCCGCAAGTTATTGCTATGGACCCAGGCCGCCGCCGCGGTGCAATCGCTCTCACTGGCCGCGCTCACGCTCTCGCACCGCATCAACCTCATCGAGATCATCGCGCTCTCCGCACTGCAGGGCGTCATCAATGCTTTCGACGCACCCGGACGCCATTCGTTCCTGATCCAGATGGTCGACGACCGTGAGGATCTGGGCAATGCCATCGCGCTCAACTCCGCGCTGGCCAACGGCGCGCGCTTCATCGGACCTGCCTTTGCCGGGGTGCTGATCGCCGCGGTGGGCGAGGGCTGGTGTTTCCTCATCGACGGCGCCAGCTATATCGCCGTCATCGCATCGCTCGCCATGATGCAGCTCAGGCCAATGGAGACGCATCGAGCGCGTGCCGGCATGCTCGCGCAGTTGCGTGAAGGATGGGATTTCGTTCGCAGCTCACTGCCCATTCGCTCCGTGCTGCTGCTCTTCTGCGTACTTAGCCTGATGGGCTATTCCTTCACCGTGCTGCTGCCCATCTTCGCAGCGCAGGTACTGCACGGTGATGCGCGAACGTTAGGATGGCTCAGCTCCGCCTCCGGCGCGGGTGCGCTGGCTTCCGCCATCTCGCTGACATTGCGCAAGGGCATCCACGGTCTGCCGCGCGCGCTGCAGATTGCCACCACGGTACTCGCCGGCGGTCTCATCGCGCTGGGCTTTTCGCATGCGCTCTGGCTCTCGATGGCGCTGCTGACGTGCGTCGGCTTCGGCATGATGCAGGGCGCCACCATCACCAACACCATCGTCCAGTCACTTGTACCCGAGGACAAGCGCGCTCGCGTGCTCAGTTATTACGCAACAGCCTTCTTCGGCGCCGCGCCTTTCGGCAACCTGTTTGCCGGAGCTCTGGCACACCGCATCGGCGCGCCGCATACGGTGATTCTCTGCGGCGCCTGCTGTCTCGCAGCCGCGCTCTGGTACACGGCGCGGCTGCCGCAGATTCAGGCTTCCCTGCCGGCACCGGCCGGTGATGCCCACGGTTCTCTCTCCGTTTCCACCTCAACCGCACGCTAAACGTGACCGAAAGGACTACTCCTCATGCCTCTCACCCAGCTCGAACCGAATGCCGCCCTCATCATCATCGATCTTCAGAAGGGCATTACCGCAATGCCTGTCTCGCATCCGGTCTCCGATGTGATCCAGCGCTCGGCGGAGCTCGCCAGGGCCTTTCGCGAGCGCGGCCTGCCGGTGGTACTGGTGAATGTCGCCGGAGCAGCACCGGGACGCACCTCGCGTCCGCGCCCGGACTTCTCGCAGTTCCCCGCCGACTTCGCCGAGCTGGTGCCGGAGCTCGACGCGCAGCCGACAGATCATCGTGTCACCAAGCACGCCTTCGGAGCCTTTCCCGGAACAGGTCTCGACGACTACCTCCGCAGCCGCGGCGTCACGCAGATCGTGCTCACAGGTGTTGCCACGACGATCGGCGTAGAGTCGACGGCGCGCAGCGCCTATGACCACGGCTATCACATCGTCTTCGTCTCTGATGCCATGGCCGACCTGAGCGCCGCGGCGCACACCCATAGCATCGAGAATATCTTCCCGCGCATGGGAGAGATCGACACCACGGAAACAGTGCTGGCCAGGCTCCGCGCCTGAAAAACGGCGTGCATTTGTCACCAACATGGTGACAAATGCACGCCGCACTTCTTTACGGATGAACGAAAGTACGAATGAACGGAAGAGCAGCAGGGCGAGGCAGCTCATCTCCTCTCTTCGTCCGCCCGGCGTTCGATCCCTTCCAGCAGCTTACGCCGGCACGCCCGCCATTCCTCAGCCGTCTGCTCCCAGAGCTCCGCAGGCATCACGCCTCCGACGTAGCCATCTTCCATCCGCTCCACCACCCGCATTCCCGTCTTTTCCGAGATACGGCGCGAGGCAACATTCCTGGTCGCCTTCGGCACGCGCAGCACCGCTTCGCCCAGCGCATCGAACCAATAGTCATTCACAGCGGCCACGGCTTCCGTCATAAGCCCGCGCCCATGCCACGGCATCCCCAGCCAGAAGCCTCGATTTGTCTTTTCACCCCGAACCAGGCAGATGGAGCCGATGATCCGGCCAGGCGCCTCCTTCAGCCGAAGCGTCCAATGCCATTCCCTGCCCTCAGCCATCGCCGGGAGCGCAGAGTCGCGGTAGTAGCTCAGGCAGCCGCTGTCCGGAAATGGCCATGGCACGCGGCTGTTCAGGTATTGCACGATCTCCCACCGCGCGAAGAGCGGCTGCGTCTGCTCCGCATCTTCCAGCCGCAGCGGCTGCAGCATCATCCGCAATGTCGTAAGCGCAGGCACCATCCCGACACTGTATCAATACGCCAGTACATCGTCAGGGAACTATTGCGCTTTCACCTGCGTACACTCCTCACGGTGCGCCACGCGCCCCACCTCATGGCTCCATGGAGGCCGTATGACGCTGTTTGGAAACCAGCTGCAGCAGGTGCTGCGGCGACTTGGACGCGCCCCGCTCTTCACCGCCATCACGCTGCTCACCCTCGCCATCGGAGTCGGCGCGAATACGGTCATCTTCAGCGTGGTGAACGGCATCCTGCTCAAGCCCCTGCCCTACCCTCATCCCGAGCAGCTCATCGGAGTCTGGTATCGCGCCGACGGCGTCAACATCCCCCAGCTCAACATGTCGGCGGCAAACTACTTCATCGACCGCGAGCAGAACACCACCCTGCAGGACATCGGCATTTATGACGGGGATGCCTTCGATATCACCGGCGGCAATGCTCCGGAGCGCGTAAGCGGCGCCGATGTCACCGACGGCACGCTGCCCATCCTCGGCGCGCAGCCCGTGCTTGGCCGGCTCTTCAGCCGGCAGGATGATTTACCCAACGCCCCGCACACGATCCTTATCTCGTATGGATACTGGCAGCGGAAGTTCGGCGGCGCACGGAGTGTCCTCGGCCGCACGCTGGTTGCCGACGGACAGATGCGCCAGATCATCGGCGTGCTGCCCAAGGGTTTCCATGTCGCCGACCTCGACGACGCCGATATCTACGCGCCCATGCAGATCGATCGGGCTAAGGTGCATCTCGGCGGCTTCAACGACCGCGCCGTTGCCCGCCTCAAACCCGGCATAACGCTCCAGCAGGCCTACGCCGACCTGGCGCACCTGCAAGCCGTCACGCTGCGCTCTTTCCCCACTCCGGAGGGATTCAGCCTCGAGCTCTTCCAGAAAGCAAATATTCATCCCCTGCTCCGTCCGTTCAAGCAGGACGTGATCGGCGACATCGGCAACATGCTCTGGGTGCTGATGGGCTCAATCGCCATGGTGCTGCTTGTCGCCTGCGCGAATGTAGCCAACCTGCTGCTGGTACGCGTGGAAGGGCGCCGCCAGGAGCTGGCCGTGCGTTCCGCGCTCGGCGCAGGCTGGATGCAGATCGCCCGTGAGCTGCTCGTCGAGAGCTTTGCCCTCGGCATCGCGGGAAGCCTGCTCGGCCTTGCCCTTGCATGGGGAGGACTTCACGTCCTGCTTGCCATCGCACCGGAGGGGCTGCCCCGCGTGCATGAAATCGGCATCGACCTGCCCGTGCTGCTCTTTACTGTAGGACTTGCGCTCTTCACCAGCCTGCTCATTGGCGCGATTCCGGTTTTCAAATACGCGGGCACGGGGATCAATGCCACACTGCGCGAAGGCGGCCGCTCCCTGAGCCAGAGCCGCGAGCGGCATCGCGCGCGCAAAACGCTGGTGGTGGTGCAGGTGGCGCTCGCATTGGTACTGCTCATCTGTTCCGGCCTCATGATCCGCACCTTCCGCGCGCTCTCGCATGTCTCGCCTGGCTTCACGCATCCGGAAACGCTGCAGACCTTCCGCTTTTATATTCCCGAAAACCGTGTACCCGACGCGCAGGGAGACCGCGTGATCCGCATGGAGCAGGAGATTCGCGATAAGCTCGCAGACCTGCCCGGCGTTTCTTCGGCAGCGATCGCCAGCTCCGTGCCTATGGATGGCCGCTACTCCATGGACCCGGTCTTTGCGCAGGATCACACCTATGGACAGGGCGAGCTGCCCCCCATCCGTAAGTTCATGCATGTCTCGCCCGGAGCCTTCGACACACTCGGCACCCGTATTCTTGCCGGACGCGACTTCACCTGGAGCGACAACTACGACCGGCATCCGGTGGCTGTCATCTCCGAAAATTTCGCCCGCGAATATTGGAAGAGCCCGGTCAATGCGCTCGGCAAGCATATCCGCGCAAGCAGCACAGATGACTGGCGCGAGATCGTCGGAGTCGTCGAAGACGTGCATGCCTCTGGCGTCGACAAACCTGCTGAATCCACCGTCTACTGGCCGCTGCTGAGCGATCATCTGGAAGGCCAGCCCACCGAGGTAGAGCGCTACGTCACATACATCGTGCGCAGCCCCCGCGCCGGCTCGCAGACCTTCATTCATGAGCTCCAGCAGCAGGCGTGGTCGGTTGAGAATGAAGTTCCAATCTCCGGCGAACGCACGGAAGCCGAATACCTTCGCCAGTCGATGGCGCGCACCTCGTTCACACTGGTCATGCTCTCAGTCGCCGGATCGATGGCGCTGCTGCTTGGCGTCATCGGCATCTACGGGGTGATCGCGTACTCGGTCTCGCAGCGTACCCGCGAAATCGGCATCCGCATGGCGCTCGGCGCGCAGCGCGAATCGCTCACCGGGCTCTTTGTACGCCAGGGCATGATGCTCACCGGCATCGGTGTCGCCTGCGGTCTGGTCGCTGCCTTCCTTTCCATGCGGCTGATGTCATCGCTGCTCTTCGGAGTGAGCCCGATGGACCCGCTGACCTATGCGGCAATCAGTATCGCCGTCCTCTTAGCGGCATGGCTGGCCTGCTATCTGCCCTCGCGACGGGCAGCCTCCATCAACCCGGTGCAGGCACTGCGTTCGGAGTAGAGAAAACCTGGATGCCCCGTCCAAGCTTCGCTTGGGCGGGAAGTACGGTGCATCGCAAGGCGCAGATTGAGATTGCAAATTCAGGCATACAACCAGACTTACTACCCGTACAGTTACACATTCATCGCGCGTTGCGATAGATCATCTCCAGCAGCTCGTCATACATGGCTTCCTTTTCCTGCTGCGTGCCGGTTTCTATGGCATGCGTAGCGCAGTGCGCCAGGTGATTGCGCATCAGCGCGCGAGCCACGGCTCGCAATGCCTCCTGTGCCGACGAAACCTGCATGAGAATATCCGCGCAGTAGCGATCGTCCTCGACCATCTTGCGAATGCCGCGGATCTGGCCCTCGATGCGGCTCAGGCGCCGGAGGTTTGAAGCGCGAATCTCGGGATCGACGCCCACAGCCTTACGCTCTTCGCCCTTTGTGCCATGCACTGCGCAGGCATGGACCACGTCAGCCTTCGCCACAGCCTCGCTCTTTTTCTTTGCTGCCATCGTCTCCCTCACCCCAACCGCATCCGGCTGAGCCGGACAGAATTCATCACTACGCTGAACGAACTGACAGCCATCGCCGCGCTCGCCAATACCGGGCTCAACAAAATCCCGAATGCCGGATACAACACACCCGCCGCAACCGGAATACCCACGGCATTGAAGATGAGCGCCCAGAAAAGATTCTGCCGCATCACGCGCATCGCGCTGCGGGAAAGCGCCAGCGCCGTCGTGACGGAATGCACATCGCTGCGCATCAGTGTGACCTCGCCCGCCTCAAGCGCCACATCCGAACCGGAGGCCATGGTCACACCCACGTCAGCCAGCGCCAGCGCAGGAGCATCATTCACGCCATCACCTACCATCGCCACCACGCGACGCTCCCCCCGCAACTTCCGCACCGCCTCCACCTTGCCTTCGGGCAATACTCCGGCAATCACCTCGCTGAGCCCGACAGCATGCGCCATGGCTTGCGCCGTGCGCTCGTTATCGCCGGTCAGCATGACTACCCGGAGCCCCAGCGCACGCAGCCCGGCAACTGCCGCAGCCGCATCGGGCTTGATCGTATCCGCAACCGCGACAATTCCCTTCGCAAGGCCATCGACTGAAACCCACAGGGCTGTCTGTCCCGCATGCGCGGCATCATCGGCAACGTCCGCCAGCTCCGCGGTAGACACGCTGTATTGCTCCATCAGTGTCCGACTGCCGACAAGCACGGCGTGCCCCTCAACCATACCGCGAACACCCAGCCCGGTCAGCGCCTCGAAATGCTCAGCCTCCGGCATGCCTTCGCCCGCACGGCGCAGCAGAGCTCCCGCCAGCGGATGCTCACTTGCCCGCTCGAGTGAAGCGGCCATGCGCAGAACTTCGTCTTGATTTGTACCGATAACAGTGACAATTTCCACCACCTCGGGCCGGCCCTGCGTCAGCGTGCCTGTCTTATCGAAGACCACGGTGTCCACCTTCGCCAGCCGCTCGAGCGGTGCGCCGCCCTTGATTAACAGCCCTTCGCCTGCGCCACGGCCAGTCGCCACCATCACCGCGGTCGGCACGGCAAGGCCCATCGCACAGGGACAGGCAATCACCAGCACGGCCACGGCAGCAGCAACCGCCTGTGCTGCACCTGCGGCAGGGTCGAAAATTCTCCAGGCGAGCAGTGTCACCACAGCGATGCCCAGCACTGCCGGCACAAAGATCGCACTCATGCGATCAGCAAGATTCTGGATAGGCGCGCGCGAGCCCTGCGCCTCGCGCAGTAGTCGCACAATCTGCTCGAGCGTGCTCTCAGCGCCCACGGTGGTCGCACGATAGCGCAGCACGCCGCGCTGGTTCATCGTGCCGCCCATCAGCCTGCTGCCGGCATTTTTTTCTACCGGCATTGCCTCGCCGGTCAGCATCGACTCATCGACGCTGCTATGCCCCGCGATGACCTCGCCATCCGCAGGCACGCGCTCACCAGGGCGCACGATGATCGTCTCTCCGGCGCGAATCTCTTCGAGAGGCACGTCCACCTGCGCACCATCGCGCACCACGCGCGCCGTAGCCGGACGCAACGCCGCCAGTCGATGCAGCGCGGCCACAGCCTGTCCCTTGGCCCGCGCCTCAAGCGTGTTGCCGGTAAGCACGAAGCCGAGAATCAGTAGGCCCGCCTCGTAGTAAACGTCAAGCGCAACACCATGCGACAGGAACCATTGCGGAACCACGGTAGCCGCGGCGGAATAAAGAAAGGCAGTACCTGTACCCAGAGCCACCAGCGTATTCATATCCGCGGCGCGATGGAGCAGAGCACTCCATGCCTTCACGTAAAATCGCCGGCCAGACCAGGCGATGATCGCGACGGAGAGCACCAGCAGGCTCCAGCGCAGGATTTGAGGAGACAGCGCGAAGAGCCATGGCGCGATGCTGTGCAGCACGGGATCGACGAAGCGCATGGCCCAGCCCAGAACCGGATCATGCGCCGCATGCGATGTGTGCCCGGCGGTCATCAGCGGCATGGACAGCAGCATCGCCACAGCGCCTGCGGCGACTGTAACGACGGCCTTACGGCGCAAGGCACGATACTCTGCCGCCTGTGCCTTGTCTTCGCGCTCCTGCGTCGAAACAGCAGAGGCATCGGCAATGGGCATCTCCGCGCCATAGCCGGTGCTGCGCACCTTTTCCACCAGCGCCGCAATCGAGGTGGCCGAGGGATCGAAGCTCACCGTGGCCTGATGCAGCATCAGGTTCACGGTCGCCTCGCGCACACCGCGCTCCGCGCCCAGCGTCTTCTGCACGAAGGCCTGGCAGGCCGCACAGGTCATCCCGGTAACCGGGAAGCTCACCCGTTCGAGACCTTCCTGCTGCTTCTCTGCTGTGCCACCCGCCATACTGCCCTCCTGGTCGCTAACAGGCTCTAGCGCGCTACGCGTGTAGCAAAACCGATCTGGCTCACCGCAGCCGCGGCCTCTTCCGGCGTAACGCCCGCACCGAGCGCAACCTCTGCCGAGCCCACCTGCACCGACTTCACCTTCGCACCGGCCACTCCTTCCAGCGCCTGGGTCACACGCCGCACGCACGCCCCGCAATGCATGCCCTCGATTGCCAGCTTTACCGTGTCCTCTGCCATCTTTCTTTTCTCCCTCCAATCCTCTGATGCCTATACCCCCCAAGGGTATTCAAAAATCCTCTTGAAAAGCAAAAACCGCTGCCTTGGCAGCGGTGAACTCATAGAAATGACAATGGAAGCAGGCTCAGCTGCCGCGCACGCCAATGGCGCGTTCGCGCTCGAGTTCGCGCGTCTTGAGCACGATGAAGTACTCATAGATGGACTGCAGCGTGGCGTAGGCGATGCCCGCCGAACCATCCAGCAGCGCGCGGCGCACGAACATCATGTATGCCCACTTGAGCAGCGGCCGCGCCGGCATGCGATAGAAGAGCGCCTTCTGCGCCACGCGGCGGGCATGGAAATCCTTCGCGAAAAGCGCGACCCGCCACGACGCCTGCGCCCGCGAGAGCCCGTCGGCAACCACGCGTGCTTCCATCGTCGAGTAGACATTGTGCTTCTCGATCCAGTGGCGAATGCCCTTCGAGAACGGATAATGATCGAGCGTAGCCGTCAGGTCACCCACTCCGCCATCTACCTCGAGCACTTCGTTGATCTCCCGCATATAGCGGGCGCGGCCGCGCCGCACCAGGCGGATATAAAACGGAGAGATCTGGGCATGCTTCAGCCAGGTACCCATAAAGAAGTCGCGGCGGCGAAGCCGGTAGCCATTCACCTCCGGCGAAACCGACGCCACCCTGCGCTGCATCTCCACCGCCAGCTCCGGGGTGGGTCGCTCGTCCGCATCGAGGATGAAGATCCATTCGTATTTGAAGGGCAGTCCTTCGAGGGCCGCGTTCCTCTGCCGCGCATAGCCATCGAAGGCCCGCTGCGTAAAGTGTGCTCCGTGCGCAGCGGCAATCTCACCGGTGCGATCGGTGCTCACCGAGTCAAAGACGTGCACGTCGTCGGACCAGGCCACGCTCTCGAGGCACCCAGGCAGGTCCTGCTCTTCATTCCGCGTCAGGATGAGAACGGATATCACGAACCGAATTCCAGTGAGGAAATCATAGGGCCATTGTAGTGATGAGCCGCGTGTTTTCTCTTTGCCCCCCTCCCCCTGTAAACTCACAAACGTGATGGATGCACCGATTGGCTGTGGCACTGCCCTCGTCACTCCCTTCCGCGCCGATGGGAGCCTCGACGAACACACGCTCTACAACCTTGCGCAATGGCAGGTAGAAAGCGGTATTGACTGGATTGTCGCCTGCGGCACAACCGCTGAGACGCCGACGCTGACCGACGAGGAGTGGCTGCGGGTGATCCGCATCATTGCCGAGGCTGTCGCCGGGCGCGTCCCCGTCTGGGCCGGGGCTACGCATAACTCCACGCGCGAGGCCGCACACCGCGCCGCGCTGGCCGCGCAGATCCCCGGCGTCACCGCCATCCTTTCGGCGAACCCGTACTACAACAAGCCCAATCAGCAGGGCCAGTTCGAGCACTTCCGCGCCGTCGCCCAGGCGACCCAGCTGCCGGTAATCCTCTACAACATTCCCGGCCGCACCGGAACAAACCTCGAACCGGCGACCGTGCTCCAGCTGATCGACGCCGCTCCGAACATCGCCGGCGTTAAGGAATCGAGCGGCAATCTGCCGCAGATCACCGAGTTGCTCACGCTGGTCCCGCGCAGCTTCCATGTTTATGCCGGCGATGACAACATGGCCCTCGGCGTCATCGCCCTTGGCGGCTCAGGCCTGGTCTCGGTCGCCTCAAACCAGATCCCCGGCGCTATGGCCGAGATGATCCACGCCGCGCTGGCCAATGAGTGGACCACCGCCCGCCGCCTGAATCGCAAGTACTTCCGCCTGCTCCAGGCCAACTTCTGGGAGACCAGTCCCGGCCCGGTGAAGGCCATCATGACCATGATGGGCAAGCTTGAAGAGCACTACCGCCTGCCGATCGTTCCAGTCGCGCCTTCGACCCGCGCCAGACTCGAGCGACTGGCCGGAGAGCTGGGCCTGTTAGTGCACGGACCGCAGGTCGACGGCGATCCGGGTTTGTTCTAGCCGCAGGGGACGCGACGTAGTCCCGGCTTCCCTTCAACACCAGACCTTTTAAAGTCCCGCAAAGATAGCTCCGGAAAGGAATCCTGGGTTATCCCAAAGCATCTGGATCGCGACCAAAGGGAGCGGAGGCCGAAGGCGATCCGCCCTGCGCGCAGCAGCCGAAGGCGATCCACCCTGTGCGCAGCTGGTCCGGTAAACTTGAATCAAATGTCTGAAAGCACCCTGAAGTCCCCAGCTCTGCAATCACAGATTGAGCACCACTTCGCCGCCGGGCCGGCCGCCATTGGCGACGCTGCCGCCATCGCCGCCTTCCTTGAACTTCGCTCGGCCCTCGAGGCCGGCACCTTGCGCTCGGCCGAGCCCGACGCGACCCACCCCCTGGGCTGGCGCGTCAATGCCTGGGTCAAGCAAGGCATCCTGCTCGGCTTCCGCCTCGGCCATCTTGAAGCCGCAGGCTCCGATCTTTCCTTCGTCGACAAGCACACCTATCCGGCGCGCATCTTCACCGCCGAGCAGGGCATTCGCATCGTCCCCGGCGGGTCGTCTGTTCGAGCAGGAGCGTATCTGGCCAAATCCGTGGTCTGTATGCCTCCCATGTATGTGAACGTCGGCGCTTACGTCGATGAGGGCACCATGGTCGACTCGCACGCCCTGGTCGGCAGCTGCGCCCAGATTGGCAAGCGCGTGCACCTGAGTGCCGCGGCGCAGGTCGGCGGCGTACTCGAGCCGGTCAACGCCAGCCCCGTCATCCTTGAAGACGATGTGCTCGTCGGCGGCAACTGCGGCGTCTATGAAGGCACCATCGTGCGCAAGCGCGCCGTGCTCGCGGCCGGTACTATCCTTACCCGCGGCACACCGGTCTATGACACGGTGAACGGCACCGTACTGCGCGCCACGGCCGAAACGCCGCTCATCATCCCCGAGAATGCCGTCGTCGTCCCCGGCTCGCGCTCCATCCAGAAGGGCAAGGCCGCCGAATGGGGTCTCAGCGTCTACACACCGGTCATCGTAAAGTACCGCGACGAGAAGACCGACCTCAGCGCCACGCTCGAAGACCTGCTGCGCTAAGCCTGTCGACATAGAAACGCATAGAGAATAAAAACTTAACGCCAAATTGTCATCCCGACCGAAGCGAGCCAAAGGCGAGCGAAGTGGAGGGACCTGCGGTTAACGCCTGTCCGGGTAGGAAACCACTGGCTTCTCCACTCCGCAGGACAATAAAGCTGTCCTGCTCCGGTCGAAATGACCATGATTTGCCTGGGCTATAGGTCGATACCCCTAACGCATCTCCAGATCTGCAAAAGGCTCCGCCAAAACCGGAGCCTATCTTTATTCCCTGTATCTGCTCCGGTACGCGCCACTTTTCAATCCTGCCTCCGTCGATATATGGTAGGCAGTCGCTCTGCGTCCGGGCCGTTTCGACCCCGCCGGGCGGCCGCATCGAATGTTTTGGAGTACCTGCTTATGTCGACCACCTTGCTGCATCCCGAAGTTGCTCTTCCGAAAGACTTTCTTCCCCTCAACGGCACCGATCACGTCGAATTTTATGTGGGAAATGCCCGTCAGGCGGCCTACTTCTACCGTGCCGCCTTTGGCATGAAGCTCGTCGCCTACGCCGGTCCCGAGACCGGACGCCGCGATCGCGCCTCCTATGTCCTGCAACAGGGCAAAATCCGCTTCGTTCTCACTACCGCGCTCCGTCCTGATGGCGAGATCGCGCAGCATGTCCACATTCACGGTGACGGTGTCCGCGACGTAGCCCTCATGGTCGACGACGCGCGGCAGGCCTGGAAGGAGACCACCAAGCGCGGCGCCCGCTCCATCCGCGAGCCCTTTGAGATGCAGGACGAGTACGGCCGCGTCCGCCTCTCCTCGATCGCCACCTATGGCGACACCATCCACACCTTTGTCGAACGCGGTGATTACGCCGGTCCGTTCCTGCCCGGCTACCGCGCCGAGCCAGAAGACCTGATCGCCCGGCCAACCGGCCTGCTCTATATCGACCACATGGTCGGCAACGTCGGCTGGAACGAGATGAACCGCTGGGTCGATTTCTACGCCGACACCCTCGGCTTCTCGCTCTATCAGCACTTCGACGACAAGGACATCTCGACCGAGTATTCGGCACTGATGTCGAAGGTGATGGCCAACGGCAACGGCCGCGTGAAATTCCCCATCAACGAGCCCGCCGAAGGTCGGCACAAGTCGCAGATCGAAGAGTATCTCGAATTCTACCACGGCCCCGGCGTGCAGCATATCGCCATGGCCACGCACGACATCCTCTCCACCGTCTCGCAGATGCAGGCGCAGGGCATCGGCTTCCTCAAAGTCCCGCACACGTACTACACGCAGCTCGAGCAGCGCATCGGCAAGATCGACGAACCGATCGAAGAACTCGAACGCCTCGGCATCCTCGTCGACCGCGACGACGAAGGCTACATGCTGCAGATCTTCACCCGGCCGGTCGAAGACCGCCCGACGCTGTTCTACGAGATCATCCAGCGCAAGGGCAGCCGCAGCTTCGGCAAGGGCAACTTCAAGGCGCTCTTTGAAGCCATTGAACGCGAACAGGCCGAGCGCGGAAACCTGTAAGGCGCATTCCGATCCGAAACCCTTTGCGAAACTTCGCGTTTGGGGGATGAAACGAAATATGGGCACCTTATCCAAACCTGATTTTGGCTTGGATAAGGTGCCGGCGTGTGCTCCAGGTCTCAACTTGAGACGTGGAAAAGCATGCTGGCCATGAAAAATGCTCTACTGAAGAGTGAACACCGCCAGCCCCGCTCCGCCCGCTGCCGCCCGCATAGAAACCCGCATCGCTCCTCTTCGCGAAAAGCTCGCCGCACACCCGCTCTATCTCGAAATCCGCACCCTGGCTGAACTCCGTCTCTTCATGGAGTCGCATGTCTTTGCCGTGTGGGATTTCATGAGCCTGCTCAAGAGCCTGCAGCGCACGCTCACCTCGGTCTCTGTGCCATGGGTGCCGACACCGTTTCCAGCCAGCCGCCGCTTCCTCAATGAAATCGTCCTCGGCGAGGAGAGCGACCTCTACGACGGCCAGCCGGCAAGTCACTTTGAAATGTACCTGTCCGCCATGCGGCAGGCGGGAGCCTCAACCGCCGCTATCGATGCGCTGCTCGGCAACGCACCGACCGGCAACGTGATCTTCGCCGCCGAGACACCCGCCGAGGCCCGTGCCTTCGTTGAGGACACCTTCCGCATCATCGAGCGCGGCTCACCCGCGGCACAGGCCGGAGCCTTTGCCTTCGGCCGCGAAGATCTGATCCCGGCGATGTTCCGCGCGTTGGTCCGCGACCTCAATCATGAGCTCAGCGGACGGCTTGACCGCTTTGTCTGGTATCTCGAGCGCCACATCGAGGTCGATGGCGATGACCACGGACCGCTTGCCCTGGGCATGGTCGCCGACCTCTGCGGCGACTCCGCAGAGCGATGGGAAGAAGCAGCCAGAGCCGCGGAAACAGCACTGCAATCGCGACTGGCGCTGTGGGATGGCATCCTCTCGCGCATCGAGAAGCATCGCGTCATAAGCGGCTGATAACCGCTCCAGACACGGACTTATGCGTTATTCTGATGACCACCATGCGCCCATGCCGAAGCCTTCTCCCGCTCGCCCTCGCCTTCATGCTCGGACTCTCCGCCTACGCGTCGGACACACCGGTCGGCAAGGAAGACCCGATGGTGAAAGGTACGCACACCAAGGTCGGAGATCAGTCGCCCGCGGTCGCAGTCGATGAGCTATCCGGAGACACCTTCAACCTTGCGCACGAGAAGGGCAAGGTCGTACTCGTGAATTTCTGGGCCACATGGTGCGGTCCATGCCAGATCGAGATGCCGCGCCTCGAGAAGGAAGTCTGGGAGAAGTACAAATCGAATCCGCATTTCGCGATGGTCGCCATCGCCCGTGAGCAGACGAAGGATGTGGTCGCCGGCTTTGCCGCCAAACACACCGCTTACACCTTTCCGCTCGCCTACGATCCGCAGCGCGATGTCTACAAGCACTTCGCCGACATCGGCATTCCACGCAGCTACGTCATCGACCGCCACGGCGTGATCGTCTTCCAGAGCGTCGGCTACACCGATGCCGATTTTGCCGGACTTGAGGCCGCACTCAGCAAAGCACTCGCAACGAATTAGCCCCTCTCGACAGAAACAGAAACGGCCGGAAACACATAGCTTCCGGCCGTTTCTGCGGGTAAGCCCCAAGGCTCTAATCGAGTCCGAAACAGAAGGCCTGCATCGAACCCTGTGTCATCAGCGCGTATTCGCCCGGTGCGAGCGGCGCGGCAGGAATCACCTTCACCGATCCGGTTCCATATTTGGCAAAGTTCATGGATATCTGCTCGCCTGCAAGCGTGCTCTTGCCGCCTGTAAACAGGTGCGCCTTTGCCACCTGCACCTCACGCTTTCCCTTCTTCGGCGTGAGCTGGTAAAGGTGCACTACCGTCGAAGGATCGATGTCCGGACTGGGCAGTTTGACGATCATGGGAGGCAGCGTCGCGGCAGTAAAGCGCACCGGAGACTTCTCGCCCTCGACGGCATAGACGGTTTCAGCGCCGCCATAGCCCAGACCGTGCACCTTGGTCGCTGCGGCCATCTGCTGCTGCTCGAGCGGCTTGAGGCTCCCATCCGGCGCGAGCGCACGAAAACTGTTGATATATTCCGGCTCCTGCGCCGCGCTGGCGGCAGGAGCGCTCTGTACCGGTCCTCCAACCCCGGTCCACAGCAGAAACGACAAAACGGCCACTTTTACGTACATGTGCCTGCTCCGCTTTCCACATCTGAATTGTCCAAGGGGGGAGTCGCCGACAGTATGCCACAGGCGCTGTTGTCTTCCCGCAAATTCCTGCCGGGCCTGCAAACGCAAACGGGGACACGGCACGTGCCGTATCCCCGTTCGCTTTTCCCCTGCCGGGAAACTCGTCAGAGTCTAAGAGCCTGTTATGAACTTTCCCGCGGCGGACGCTGGGAGCCAATTTTTACGAGGTCGAGGAGCGAGTTGCGACGGATATCGGGCCATATCCGAGCAGCGAGCGACGAAGAGATCGGGAAAATTGGCCCCAGCCCTGAAGGGTTGCGGGGAAAATCGGCCCATACTTCGTTGTCGGCCTCGCCTAGGAATCGCCTATGTCTTCGTCCTCCGCCTCGTCTGGGCCGATTTTCCCGCGCAACGCCGCCCGCGCGAAAGTTCATAACAGGCTCTAAAAGTTCCACGACATCGTAGCGTGAAGCGTACGCGGATCGCCCGGCTTCACGTAGATATCGTTGTAGGAGCCGGAGGCGTAGCGCTCGTTGAGCAGGTTCTCCGCGTTGAACTGCCACAGTGCGTGGCCGCGGTGATAGCTCACCGAAGTTTCCATCAGCCCATAGCCGGGCAACTGGAAGCTGTTCTCGAGATCGCCAGCCTGATCGGTGTAATGGTGACCGCCGACGCCGAATGCGAGTCCCCGCACTACACCGCGCGGAATCTCATAGGTGGTCCACAGGTTCAGAATGTTCCGTGGCGCGTTCAGAGTCGGCGTGCCGGAAGCAATCGTCGTGTCCTTGGTCACCTCGGCATTTACATAGGAATACGCCGCAGTCACGTTCCATCCTGTCATCGGATGCAGAGCGGTTTCGAACTCCACGCCGCGGCTGCGCTGCGCGCCGGTCACCACGTAGTAGTTCGGATGGGTTTCGTCCGTCGTCGCCACGTTGTTGCGGTTCAGCTGGAAGATCGCAGTCGTCGCCGTCACGCGGCCACCCCAGAATGAGCTCTTGGTACCGCCCTCCCACTGCTGACCGCGCTCGGGCGGCAGATAGCTGCCGGATGTCGTGCCGTTATAGACGCTGCCCGACTGCGGCAGATACGACTTGCTGAAGCTCGCATAGAACGTCGTCGACGGGATCGCCTCCCAGGTCACGCCCACGCGCGGTGTCTCGCCCGTGCCGTTCTGGTTAGCTTCGCCTCGGCTCTCGTTCTTGGCAAAGTCGATGCGCCCACCGGCCGTCACCGTAATGTGATGGGGCAGACGGACATGATCCTGCAGGTAGACGCCCATGTACTGGGTCACTGTGAACGTATCCGAATAGAGCACCAGCTGCTGGATCGGATTCGCGCCGTATACCGGATGGAACAGATCCAGAGGTTCATAGACCGGATCGGCGAAATTGATGGAGTAACCGATTCCCGTCGAGGGACTACGGTAGACATCCAGGCCCGCGAGCACATCATGCTCCATGCCGAAGAAGGAGTGACGCAGCTCGAAGTTCGTATCCACCTCATGCGCCTGCCACGGCCCATGCCAGCTCAGCGGATAGCGATACAGCGTGCGGTCGTCCGAGGACAGATACGCCGGGTAATAGAGCCGGTTCCAGTCTTCCTGGTACCAGGCAAAGCGCGCGTTCTGGTGCAGAGAGATGCTGTCCGTCAGCTTCTGCGTAAGCTGGTAGCCGATCTGCTGCGTGGCCTGCGCCAGCCCGTTGGCATGATCCTCAAGCTCGCCGATGTAGCGGCTGATAGGAATCTGGCCGTTCGGGTTCGGCAGGATAAGGCCCACGGCCGGCAGCGGCATGGCCATGCGTCCGTTATCGCGCTCCGCGCGGCCCAGCAGCGTCAGCTGGGTCGACGGGCTCGGCCTCCACGTCAGCGAAGGCTCCAGGTAGTAGCGGTTGCGGTGCGTGTAATCGACGAAGGTGTCTGCTGAGTGGAACAGGCCCGCGAAACGCCCATACAGCGTGCCCGAAGAGTTCAACTCCCTGCCCGCGTCCACCGCCGGATCGATAAAGTTGAAAGAGCCGCCCGTCAGCTGCACATGCGCGAAGTTGGCCGGCACCGGCTTGCGCGTAACCAGGTTGACCAGTCCACCCAGCGGGCTCTGTCCGTAGAGCGCGGAGGAAGGCCCCTTGAGCACCTCGACCGACTCCAGTCCCCACATCTCCTCACTCACGCCGTTGCCGCTGCGTAGCCCGTCGATATAGGTATTGAACGAGGCATCGAAGCCCCGGATGCGGTAGTAGTCGTAGTTGTCGTAGTAACCGCCCGCCATCACGCCGGAGACATTGCGCAGCGCCTGCTCCAGGGTCACCACCCCTTCGGCATCCATCTGCTGGCGGTTCACCTCGCTGATCGACTGTGGAACCTCGTTCAACGGCAGTTCCGTCTTCGTTCCGCCATTCGAGACCGACGTGGCGTACTCATTGCCCGCCGTCACCGTCACCGAGCTCGTCACGTGGCCCATTTGCAGCTTCGGATTCACAATCGTCCCGGTGGCCGTGTCCTCCACGGCCACGCTCTGGGTCGTGCTGCCAAAGCCCTTGGACTCCACCACCATCTGGTAACGGCCAGCCGGGACTGCGAGGCTGAAGCTTCCGGCAGCATCGGAAGTCGCCGTCGCCTGGAAAGCATCGCAGGTCAGCGTCAGCTCAGCATGGGCCACGCCCGCTCCCGAGGGATCGGTTACCACGCCGGAAAGCCTCCGCAGCGGCGCGGTTGCGGCTCCAGGTGCCGGACATCCGGCCGGCACGTTCTCCGCAACCACAGCCGGCATCTCAGCCGTATTTTTTCCATCTTCGGCCCAAAGCAATCCTGCACCTGCAACCAGCCCCATCAGCGCCATCCAGGGCGCGCATGCCAACAACCCAGCCTTACCCAACTTCAAAGTCATCCTGCTGAAACCCTTCAACTTGTCGTGTATTTCAGGCGTCTTCCGGATCTGTTTCCATCCGCGCCTGCCAGAAACCGCACAGCACACCAAAAGCGAGCTGCAGTCCATATAGGACCAATCCAGTCCTCATTAAATAGGACCAAATCAGTCCTAGTCAACCCCAGGTAGGGAGAAACAACCCCCAAGCGGCTGAGAATGCGTTCTGAAAAGACAAATGAGAAGTGCAGACGGAATGCCCCCGAAGGGCTGCTTGTTGCCAGGGAAAGCAGAAGGAGCTACAGCCTCCCCTTCAAGCCAACTTTAGACTTGAAGGGGAGGCTGTAGCTCTATTCGCGACCAAAGGGAGCGGGTGCCGAAGGCGGAAGACCTGGACGGCCAGTCCCGCGGGTGGACCACTCAAACCCGAAGTTGGCTTGAGTGGGAAAGCACAGAAGCCAGCTTTGGGGTTCATGCCTTCCCACCCAAGCGGAGCTTGGATGGGGCACCCGTTTCCGTCTCAGCCCCATAGAAAAATCCAAAATCGCGACCAAAGGGAGCGGAGGCCGAAGGCGGAAGACCGCACGAAGTGCCTAGCGTTTCAGCAGGTCGACCGGCTCATTCACATCCGTGACCCGGAAGTAGCGGGCCAGTGCCGGATGCCGGACCTCGACAGCCTTGTACATCTCCCAGGCCACGCGGCGATAGGAGAAGTGTCCCTGCGGCGCCGAACGTAGCTCGGAGATGTAGAGCGCCTCGGCAAAGTCCATCTTGAAGAGCGAACGATTGCGTGTGCCCAGCGGCAGCAGGTACTGCGCCCGCTCGGCCGCTTCGGGCACCGGTCCGGCAGCCAGCTTCTCATAGGCGGCGTGGGCCGCCGTCATCGCCTCGCTGTAACGAGCCTCGAGCCCGGCCTCGGCCAGCCCTTCAGGCACATCGAAACCATGCAGCGAGGTGAAAGACTGCATGATCTGCGTGCACTTGCGATGGCGGTGCATGTCGCGGAAGCCGCCGATATCCATGAGGATGTCGAACTTGAGCGCCTGCCCGGCGGAGAACTCGCGCAGCAGTTCGTCATGACGTCCACGATGACGGACACCGAGTGCAATGATCTCGTTGCGCCGTACTTCGTCGAGCGCGGCGACCCGCTTCTGAATCTGCCGGTAGGGATAGTGGCATGCCCCATAAAGCAGCGTCGTCGCCAGCTCGACCTCGAGGCTTGGATCGGCCTCAACGAGATCGACCACCGGGGCCGCGTCGATGGCCTCACCCGACATCAGTTCGGCAACAGCCTGCCGCAGCTCGGCGCGGGTGCGGATCTCGTACTCGTTCGGCGCCGCATACTTCACCAGCGTCGGAGCTACCTTCACCTCGCGCATCAGCAACGCTGAAGTCCGGTCGCCCAGCTCCACATCCAGCTTGCGAATTTCGTGCTGGACGCCGGCCATCTCCTCGGCACGGACATTCCAGGCCGCGCCGCTTGCCGCCACGCGCAGCTTTTCGCCCAGTTCGCGAATCTCGGCAAAGGGGCTCGAAAGCAGCCTCGAAACCTGCGTCTCGAGCGTGCGCGCATTCACAATCTGCCCCAGCGAAGTGTTGGTCGCCAGCGGCAGCAGGTAGCGCGCCACGTCAAAGGCTCGCGCCTTGAGCGTGCGCTCGTAGGCCTCGGGCTTCATCTCCTCGGGCTTTGCGACCGTGCGCTTCAGGCTCTCGGCAACGCCTTCGGCGACCTCGTGATAAGCGGCAAACAGGGAGTCTATCCCCGCCTTGAACTCCGTCTCCGAAGCCGTATCGCTGGCAAAGTCAGGCAGATACCAGCCGCTGGTGCGGAAGTTCTGATAGCGCGTCGAGCGCTCCTGCCCATCCCAGCGCTGCTCGTCCACCAGCACAATCGCCGCCAGGAGCGAGAGGCGCTCGATGGCAAAAGCCAGATGCGCCAGGTCGGCAATGGAACGATGTCCATACTGAAAATAAAAGGTATTGAGGAACTGCTCGGCGCGTTGGCTGGAGATCTCCCGGAGCGATTCCTTCATCGACAGCGCCGAGCGCGAATACTTGGCCATGGCATAGGCCAGCACCTCGGGATCGGCCCCGTGCACCGCAAAGACCTCTGTCTGGTTCCGGGGACGCTCTGCGGCGGTTCCCGCGTCGGGTTTTTCTTCCTTCACCTGCATCTGCTACAGCATACGGTATGCTCGCACTTGTGTGATGTGCTGAGCGGTTGTGCAATTCCGCGCCCCAGCCGGCTCCCCAGCTTGCCGGAACTGGTCTTTATGACGCAGAGGTCCATCTAAGAACCTGTGAGAGACGAAGGAAAGCGACGTGAACAGAGTTCAAATTCCCGTGCTGCAGCAGCAACTCTTCTCCCCTGCTCCGGGTTTATCTTTCTCAAAACAGTCGCCGCTTCCTCCATCCAACATGCGCGATATCCTCTCCGAGACCGGTCATCGTCCCTGGCCGTTACCCTCCGCACATTGGAGCATGACCCAGCGATGGAACGACCTGCTCTTCGCGCACTGGCCCGTGCCGGCCTCGCAGATCGCGCCGCTTATCCCCTCCGGCCTCACCATCGATACCTTTGACGGCTCCGCGTGGATCGGCGTCGTTCCCTTCTGGATGGACCAGATCCGCCTCCGCGGACTACCCGCCATTCCCGGGCTCAATCGCTTTCCCGAGCTCAACCTGCGCACCTATGTCCGCGAGCCGCACACCAACCTCGGCGGCGTTTATTTCTTCTCGCTCGATGCCGCCAACCCGATCGCCGTCACCATGGCCCGGACCTTCTACCGCCTGCCCTATCACTGGGCGAAGATGAAGATCGAGCATTGCGATAACCGCGAATTCCTCTACTCGAGCGAGCGCCGCTTTGCTTCCGGCCATTCGCCGGCCCGTGCCCGTTTCCGCGCCCGGTATCGCTCTCTCGGGCAGGCCTCCGACAAGCAGGGCCTCGAGCAGTTCCTCACCGAGCGCTACGCCCTCTACACTGCCGGCACAGGCAAGCCCGGCGAGCAGGATGCCATCTTCAAGGGCAACATCCATCATTTGCCCTGGCCGCTCGAACGCGCCGAGGCGGAATTCGAGATCAACGAGCTACCCGCCGCCCACGGCATCAAGCTCCCGGACATCCCTCCGGTGCTCCATTACAGCCGCGAGCTCTTCGTCTATGTGTGGGCGCTCGACCCGCTGCCCACGCTCGTGCCCAATCCGGCTGCGACACCGGTACCGGCTCCAAAGCCTTTGTAGGAAGTAGGAAGAATGTATAGCCGATAATCGGCCCTAGTCCCGCTTACGAAGAAAGTCTTCGATCCCCGCGACCATGGCCTTGGGATTGAATTCAGCGCGGATCACCTCGTCCGGGCAATCCGTCTCCTGCGAGACGCGGTAATTGCAGATAAAGACCACGTCCTGTCCCGCCCGCTGCTCTTTGAGCTGTTGGCAGAGCTCCTCGGCGAGGGCAATGCGCCCGTCACCTTCCACGTCGATCACTACCAGGTCATAGGCGCGTCTGCGGCTGAGTTCCAGCGCAACGGCCGAATCCAGGGTTGAATCCACCTGGTAGCCATGCACGCGCAAAATCTGGTCGCGCAGGCCGAGAATCATCTCTCGGCTGCAAATATGGAGAATTGAGGGGCCCGCTTCGCTCATAGGTAATCGCTGGGCAATTTTACCCCACCCGGCATGCCTCCAAAGCAGAGCGCCACCCACAGCCGCAGTACGACTAGGGTTTTGGATCGATCAGCGTCAGATCGGTCTCCGGATCGAAGCGCTTCTGCATACCGGCCGGATCGACTGTCACCATGACCTCGAGCGTCGGGCGCACCTGCATCTCCACCACATGCCCAGCCCGCGTCGAGCCGTCGAGCATACCCAGCACGGCATGGGCATGAACCGCCGGCCTGCCCTGGTATATGGCGATGTCGCCGCTCATCGAGGCGACCTCCATCTGCCCGGTGTATGGCGTGATGCGGTACATCTTCTTTGCCTGATCGAACCAGCCAAGCCGCGCTCCGCTAATTGCTCCGATGGCCGTAAAATGCGCGCTGGTCACGTGATACTGCTTCGCAAATGCGACGAGCCCGCTGAAAGCCTCATCGCCGGTGTAGAAAATCACCGCGTACTCCTTCACTTCGCCAGTGGAGGTGAGCTGCTGCACCTGCATGCGCGGCGCAGAGCCCGTGGCCTGGATGGCTTTCGGCGAGAGGAAGACAGCTGGCCCCGTGCTCACATGGCCGGATGCCGACTGAGCCCGGATCCATGTGCACGTACCAAGGCAAAGGGCCGCAATCCCTGCGGCCCTGCTGACTTGCTGTATCGATCGCCTCCTCAGAACAGACAGGCCGGCATGCAAATGCAGCACCTCACCTTTCCTTCGAGGAAGCCTGTTTACTTCACGGAATCGGAATGCGCTGCCAGTTCGCCGGGCATGCCCGCTGTCGATACCAGCATGTCTTCCTTGCGCATCACCAGGTTCGTCGCGTTCAGGCTGGCCAGTTCAAAGCCATGCCCATGCGTGATCGCATCGGTGGGGCAGGCTTCCACGCAATATCCGCAGAAGATGCAGCGGTTGTAATCGATGTTATAAACCTTGGCATAGCGCTCGGCGCTGGAGATGCGCTGCTCGGCCGTGTTCTCGTCCGCCTCGATGTAGATACAGTTCGAAGGGCAGGCTGCCGCGCAAAGGAAGCAGGCCACGCACTTCTCCAAACCGTTCTCATCGCGCTGCAGCACGTGCGCACCACGGAACCGCTCCTGGAAGACTGCTCCGCGCAGCGGGCCCGGCCCATCCGGATAATTCTCGACCTCGGTAGGTTGGAACATCTCTCCAAAGGTGATGCTCATCCCCTTGGCGATTCCAGCGATATTGCGCACGATCGACATGCCCACCGTTATATACCGCGCACAGCAACGAAATCCAGAGCGAATGGCTTTCCCATTCCAGTTCAAACACTTAGCTGGACCGGTTTGACCCGTTTTGCCTCATGCTCCTACACCATTACCAGCCTGAGCATGCCTCTCTGTCTCCGGCCTGCCGCCGGATTCGATCCCCTATACTGACTTCGCCAGTAACTTCCTATTTCTCGCCAGCGGAGATTCCGATGTCTCGCACTCCCATCCTCGCTTTTGCTCTGCTCCTGGGCTCTGCGGTCTTTGTCTCGCCATGCGCTCGCGCCCAGACAGAGATGGCCCACGAGCATGCACCCGGGCCACTTGTCACCGCACTCGCTATCCACACGCCTGCCGGCAGCGCAACGCTCTCACTCGAGGACCTCAAGGCGAAGCCGCACATTACGGTTACCGTCCATAACCCACATACGAATGCAGACGAGACCTACTCCGGCGTACCGCTCATCGAGCTGCTCGCCCCGCTCGGCACGCCGCATGGGAAAGACCTGCACGGCAAGGGGCTCTCGGACTACATCATCGCCACCGGCTCAGACGGCTATAAAGCGGTCATCGCCCTGGCCGAGATCGATCCGGAATTCCATCCAGGCCAGGTGCTCGTCGCCGACACCATGGACGGTAAGCCCATCGATGCAAAGACCGGCCCGTTCCGCCTGGTCGTCAGTGAAGACAAGCGTCCGGCGCGTTCGGTGCACAACCTGGCCTCGATCGAGCTGAAGGCAGCGGAGTAGAACGAGTCAGCGGGCTTTCGTGTGCAGAGGAACAAAAAGGGTGCCCCACCCAAGCTCCGCTTGGGTGGGAAGCATCCAACGCTCGCTGCCCGGAGTCTTCATCTCTCTCATGAAGTGCAAATTGGAATCGCGACCAAAGGGAGCGGAGGCCGAAGGCAAAAGGCCTGGACGGCTAGTCCTCAATCCCCAGCGACTTCCAGATCGCATCCACGCGCGACTTCGTCGCATGGTCCATCTCGATCATCGGCGGCCACGGCCGTGTGAAGCCTTCGGCGGCCCACTTGCGCGTGGCGTCAATGCCCATCTTGCTGCCATAGTTCGGCAGCCGCGAGGCGTGATCGAGCGAGTCGACCGGACCCAGAGTGAAGGCAATGTCGCGCTCGGGGTCGATGTTGTTCGTCACCCGCAGTGTCACCTCGCCCAGGTCCTGCACATCGCAATCCTCGTCCACGACCACCACGCACTTGGTGAACATGGCCTGGCCCATCGACCAGATGCCGTTCATCACCTTGCGCGCCTGCCCGGCGTAGCTCTTGCGGATGGAGACGATCATCAGGTTGTGAAACACGCCCTCGGGCGGCAGGTTGATGTCCACGATCTCGGGCATGGTCAGCTTCATCAGCGGCAGGAAGATGCGCTCGACGGCCTTGCCCATCCACGCATCCTCCATGGGCGGCTTGCCCACGATGGTCGCCGCATAGACCGGGTCTTTGCGATGCGTGATGCAGGTGATATGGAAGACCGGGTACTCCTCCTCCATGGTGTAGTAGCCGGTGTGATCGCCGAATGGCCCCTCGGTGCGCAGCTCTTCGAGATTCACATAGCCTTCGAGCACGATCTCGGCATGCGCAGGCACTTCGAGATCGACCGTCTCACACTTCACCAGCTCGACCGGCTTCTGGCGCAGAAAGCCCGCGATCACGAACTCTTCGACCTCGGGCGGAGCCGGCACGATAGCCGAGAACGTCGTCGCCGGATCGGTGCCGATGGCCACGGCCACTTCCAGGCGGCCATCCTTTTCCTTGGCGAAGGCCACCTGCGGCACGCCCGGAGTCACCGATCCGGAGCCTGGTGCCACCGGCCCTGAGATGGTATTCGCCATGCCGGCAATGTTCGTCGTTGCCCCGGCGGTCTCTGCCATCGCTGCGACATGCGCTGCTGCCGAGTTCCCAACAGATGCCCTCACACGCTCGCGCAGATGTTCGGCCGCATTCTTCTGCCGCTGCCAGTGCATGCCGGTCGTCTGTCCGTCGTACACCTGCATGCGATACATGCCCATGTTGCGTTTGCCCGTCTTCGGATCGCGCGTGACCACACAGGGCAGCGTGATAAACCGTCCGCCGTCGAAAGGCCAGGTCTTGAGCACCGGGAAATCGAGCACGCTGAAACCATCCCGCTTGATCACCTGCTTGCAGGCCGCGTCTTTCGCCGGGATCACCTTGGGGAAAAACTTGCCCACCTCGGCCAGCATGGGCAGCATCTTGAATTTTTCGAAGAGACCTTCCGGCGACTTGATATCCATGAAGGCGCGGATGCGTCCGGCAATCTCGTCCAGCGAGTCCACATCGAGGGCCAGCTTCATGCGCCGCTCGCTGCCGAACTGGTTCATCAGCACCTTTGCACCGGGATAGCCCTTCACATTCTCGAACAGCAGCGCCGGACCACCCGGAGCATAGCCCTTCACTCCGCCCTTTTTGCCTGCCTTCGAGGCGCGATCGGCAATCTCCGTCATCTCGAGGATGGGGTCGACCTCGGCGCGCACGCGCTTCAGTTCGCCAGCCTTTTCCAGTGCCTTGATCCAGTCGCGCAGGTCGTCGTATGCCAATGCCGCTCCTCAGGCGCCCAGTCCGCGGACGCAACTCCTTATCTTAATTGGGGGGAGCAGCCAGTGGGACGCGCTTTGCGCGTCCAGCAGCCAGATGCAAAAACGGCCAGCAGGAGCACACTCCCACTGGCCGTTTTTATGACTGGCTACTCGCCGCTTTATCCCTGGCGACGCTGCCGCCTACTTCTTTAGTCGGTCACGCACCCAGTCTGCGTGTGCATCCAGCGATCCATCAGCGTCTGCGCGCAGCGTCCGCCGCACAGGTGCTTTGCGCCTGCATCATGGGAAAGAAAAAGGTGCCATGGCGTCAGCTTCAGCACCGGCTGGCACTCTCCGCCCGCAATCGGCGATGAGCCCTCGGTCCAGGCCAGCCACCAGTCTGTCGCCTCTTCCGTTTTACGCTTGCCGCAAACGTCGCAGTGGTATGTCTCTATCCAGGCCATCGCATCCTCAACGGTGTGTGCTGTGCTTTGCACAACTTAGCATAGCCGGAGGTCGCGCTGGATCAAAAGCTCATGCCAACTGGCTGGCCGCCACGAACTCCCCGTCCACATCGCTCACGGCAGGAATCGGCACCAGGGGATAGCCCAGGCCCTTCCACTCATCGAATCCGCCCAGCAGCGGCCTCACCCGATAGACTCCCAGCTTGCGAATGGCCAGCGCCATTTTGGCCGCCGTTGCCTCGCTCGGGCAGGTGCAGAAGAGCACTACATCGCGGTCGCGGGGAATCTGCTCGCTCTCGAGCACCAGCTTGTCCGGCGTCAGCATCACCGCTCCGGGCAGCGTGCGGGGATCCGGCAGATAATCCAGCGGGTGCCGCAGGTCTACGATATATACCGGCTGTCCGTTATCGAGCATGCCTTTGAGCTCCTGCGGCGCGATGCGCTGGGTACGGATCTCACGCAGGAATGCCCTCTGACGCAGGAAGCGATAAGAGAGGAAGGCCAGTAACAATAACGCAAAGAGCAGCACGGCAAAGTGTGCGACCCAGCTCAACGCCCCCGGATGCTTCTTGAGCACATCGCCGAAGAACCGGCCGCCGAGCGTGAAGGTCAGAGCCCAGATCAGAATCCCCGCACAGTCAAAGATCACAAACGAGTTGTAAGGCATTGCGGTCTGCCCGGCGATCGGTGCCGCCACGCTTCCCAGGCCAGGGATGAACTTGGCCAGCAGCAGCGCCGCCGGACCGTGCTTGGTGAAATAGTTCTCCGTCTTGCGGACGCAGGTCGAACTCTCCATCGAAAGCCGGCACAGCAGCCGCACCACCGCGCCGCCATAGCGCTTGCCCATCAGGTACCAGAGGCTGTCGCTGATCAGGCTGCCCAGCATCACCGAGACCAGCACCAGCGGCAGGTTCAGCTTATGCGTCGCCGTCAGCGTGCCCGCGGTGAGCAGCACCGGCACACTCGGGATCGGCACCCCGAGCTGTTCCGTCAGCACCCACAGGAACAGGATCAGGTATCCGTATTTCAGGAAAAAATCCAGCGCAACCGGCACCACAAGCCTCGAAAACTACGTTAGAGGAGCGTCGATCATAAAGTCGCGATCACTCTTACCGATTGATTGTCGGTGATTCAAGGATGCCCCGCAACCGGCAAACGATTCAGGCGGCTTAGGCAGATGCACGAAAGCCGCAGGTCTGCCCAACCTGCGGCTCATCGCTGCGCTCTTCCGCAGCCCATAGCTGCGGCTGCGCCATCCTGCCGATTGCGTTACTTCGCGTGCACCAACGGCATTTCGACCAGGTGCTCGCTCAGGAACCACACCTGCATCTCGTTGGTGCGGACCACATCGCTGATGAGCAGGTCATTGGTCCCCTCATCTCCCAGGTCGGAGGCCTTCTCCGCCAGATCGCGGGCATCCTTCAGGATCAGCGCATGCGCCTCGAGCAACCGCGAAATCTGCACCGGAACCTCTTCGCGTCCCTTCGGAGGGCGCTCGAGCCGGGTCAGCTCGGCGATATCGGCAGCCATCGCCACGCTTACGCCTCCAAGTATCTGAATGCGTTCGGCGATCAGGTCGACAAGCTCTACCTGCTGCTCAAAGTGCTTATCGAAAAGCAGATGCAGCTGGTAGAAGGTAGGACCGCCGACCTGCCAGTGCGACTTCTTATAGAGGTCACGGAGGCTGGCAATATCGGCCAGCAACACGTTCAACCGTTCACACACCTTCTGCCGGGCATCCTTATCGATGCCGATCGGCAAATCCTTGATGACGGTTCCGAATTTCTGGATTTCCTTCGCATTCTGACGCCACTGCGGAGTAATCAGATCGCGGTTCTTCGCAACTTCCTTCAATGCGGCAGTGCTCATGTCCACTCTCCTTTTATGGGTTGGATGCGAGGAGCTCTGCCGAAGCTACCTCTCGAACACGATGAGTTTGCCCGCACGAAAAAGAGGCGCCCCTCAGGGCGCCTCTTGAGCAAAACAGCGATGGTTAGTCTTTGACCCGGACCTTCGGCTCGACCGAGAGTCCCGGACGCAGCAGGTGATCGGAATCTTCCTTCATATCCGTAAGGTCGATTCTGACTGGAACGCGCTGCACCACCTTCACATAGTTGCCGGTTGCATTCTCCGGCGGGAAGAGGCTGAGCACCGAGCCGGTCGCGCCGCCGATCTGCGTGACCTTGCCGTCGTACTTGCGTCCACCATAGGCATCTACGCTGATCTCCACCTTCTGGCCGGCACGCATGTTTTCGAGCTGCGTTTCCTTGAAGTTGGCGGTGATCCAGATATCGTCGAGCGAGACCAGCGTGGCCATGTTCTGACCGACGCTGACGTTCTGACCTACTTCCACACTCTTGCGGGTGATGATGCCCGCCTCCGGAGCCACGATCTTCGTATAGCCGAGGTTTAGTTGCGCCTGGGCCAGTTCGGCACGGGCCTGCTCCACCTGCGCCGCCGCCTGGTCGGCCTTGGCCTTCTGGATCGCCACCTGCTGCGGAGCCGTCTTGGCATACTGCAGCGCCGATTGCGACTGCTGTACGCGATCCTTGGCTACCCGGACCGCATCCTGCGAAGCCAGCACCTGCGCCTGAGCCTGTGCGAGCGCTGCCTTGTCGCCGTTTGCCGCAGCCACTGCCGCGTCAAACTGCTGCTTCGAGATGACATCCTTCTCGACCAGCGGCGTGTAACGCTGCAGATCGAGCTGCGCCTTGGTGTTATTGGCTTCGGCCTGAAGAACCGCCGCCTGCGAGGCTTCGAGCTGCTTCTCCGCCTGCGCCACCTGGGCGCCGGCCGTCGAAACATCCACACCGGCCGTGCGCAGGTTGGTGCCCGCGTTCACGTTGATGACCGGCACATTGACCTTGGCCGCCTCAAAAGCCGCCTCAGCCGACTGCAGATTGGCTTCGTCCTGCTGCACCGCGGTCTCGAAATCCTTGGGATCGAGCTCCACCAGCACCGTGCCTTTTTCCACGAACTGGTTCTCGTCCACGTTGACCTTGACCACGTTGCCGGCAATGCGGGAGCTGATCTGGATCAGGTGGCCGTTCACCTGCGCGTCGTCGGTGTCCTCATAGTAGGTCGAGTGCCACCAGAACAGCAGCCCACCTACCAACAGGATCAAGACCACGCCCACGATGATGAACCGGCGACGCGCCTTCTGCTCGGGCGCCTCGGGCTGCTTTCCGCCGTTTCCGTTTTGCTGTTCGGGCTTCTCGTCCGCCACCGCTACTTTCCTCCCAGATAAACCTGATACTTCTGATCCGCCACACCCAGCGCGCGCGCCAGCGACAGCTTCGCGACATTGTGCTGGTAGAGGCTACTCACATACTGGTCATCGGCCTGCGCCATCGCCTGCAACGCCTGCGACACCGCCAGGTTGTCCGACACTCCGGCCTTGTACCGCTGCTGCGCCTCGCTCAAGGCTTCCTTGGCCAGCTCTACATTGCTGCGGGCTACTTCCACCTGCTTGGCCGCCGATTCCATATCCAGCAGGCTGTCGCGCACATCGGCGCCGATCTGTCCCTGCTTATCGCTTAACTTGGCCTTTGCCTGGTTCAGCTGGCTCTGTGCCGACTGCGCATCGCCGCGCAGCTTGGCTTCCTCGAAAATCGGAATGTCCAGCGATCCGGTGGCATCGAAGGTTGAACGCGAGTTTCCCACATTCACCCCAATCGCGCCATAGTCGCCCGAGAAACTGATGACCGGCAGGCGCTCATACGTCGCCGCATGGCGCGCCTGCTCGGCGGCTGTCTGCTGCTCCTGGGCCGCCGCCAGATCCTGGCGTGCGCCAAGCGCCTGCTTCACCGCCGCATCCGCATCCACAGGGTCCAGCGCTGCGTAGGGCTCCTGATCGGTCAGCTCGAACTTCTGCTCAAGCGGCAGGCCGATGGCCCGGGCCAGCGCAATCTTATCCTTCTCGTAGGTGTTCTTTGTGCTGATGAGCGTCTGTTCCTGCGTCTGGTAATCGACGCGGGCGCGCAGCTCGTCCAGCAGCGGAGCCGTCCCGGCCTGATGATTCGAGACCGCCTGGTCGAGCGACACCTTCGAGGTGTCCACCTGGGCCTGCACCGAATCGATCCGCGACTTGTCGGCGATGCACAGCAGGTATGCGTTCCCCACCGTCAGCACCACCATGTCCCGCGCATCCGCCGCGGAGAGCTTCGACGCAGCGAAGTTATGCTTCGACGCCAGATAGTTCTGCAGGGAGGAAAGATCGAGCAGCGACCACTTGAGCGATGCTCTCAGGTCGGTATAGCCATACGGGCCAATGATCGCCGGAAAGCCCTCGCCTCGTAGACCGAGCGCCTGCAAATCCGTCTGCTGGACCGATTCGGTGATCTTGCCGGTCACCGTCGGCAGCAGAGACTGCAGCTGCTCAAGCTGCGAGCCCCGGGAGCTGAGCGTGCTCTGGCTGGTCAGGATCAGGCCCAGGTTATGCTTCAACCCGCGCGCGATAGCATCCGCCAGCGTCAGGTCCAGCACCCCGTCGGTTGCCTTGTCCGTCGTTTCCGAACCCTGGAAGGTCGAACTGTTGATGACCGGCTGCTGCACCTGGATCGGAGCTGCCGGCTGCGCCACGCCGCTGCTCGAGCCTCCGCCCAGCTGAAACGCATACGCGCCAACCGGCGCAAGCGCCAGCACACCGGCCGCCAGAGCCGAACACAAAACGGCTTTTCCCCGCCCAGGAAGAAGGGCCATCGCCACACGTAACTCCAGAAAAAGGTTGTTACTCACCCGAAATACTACGGGAAAAGGGTACGAGGTTTGGATGCGGCTCGTCCGGAAAGTATTCAGAATTCACAACAATTTGCGTCCGGTTCCCGGCCCGCTTCCGGGTTTCCCTGAAACCATCGTGTGCCGGCGCCCCAGAAGTGGAAAAGACCGGCTTCCGTTCCGGGAAGCCAGTCTTCAGTATGGGGGCATGCAGGGCCGACCCGTCGAAACAGAAACTCTAAAACTTTAAGCCGAAACTTTGACCGCTGCATGCACCAGAGAGTTGGCCAGGGAGCACAGCGCCTGCCGGTAGGTATCGCTCACCTGCTGCGCGGTCCATGATCCGCCGCCCGAACCGGTCACGCTTGCCGCAGTGGTTGCGTTGTCGCGACCCAGAACAGCACGCTGAATAAAGATTGCCCGCTGCGCTGCGGGAAGCTGTTCCAGCCACGCCCGCATCTCCTCGCGTCCTGAGCCGCCGATCATCTCGCTCAGCTGCGCGGGGGTGAGACCCGCCGCGGAGAGATCGTCGTCTTCGATGCAGCTGCCCTGCGCATGGTCATTCGGCGCCGGTGCCACAAACCCCTTCGGGTCCTCGGCCGCCATCCGCGCCATCACCGACTCCAGCAGCCGCTCCCGCACCAGCCCAGCCGCTACCTCCTGTTGTGCACAGGGATCAATCTCCACACCCGCGAAAGCCTCTTCTACCAGCGCTACCGCGTCTGCCTGTCTGCCCAGCAGCAGGGCTGCCAGCTGGTAAAGCTCCACAGCCGCATCCTGCGCTTTTGCCAGACCCGAACCGGAACAGTCGTTGTCGATCATCGATAGAACCTCCAGCGTACCCTCTATCCTTACTGACTCCCCGCAACGCGTCAACCGTCCGGGAGACTGTCAGGCCTTCGGGCATTCCCATTTTCACCCTCACTTTTCGCATCCCATTCATCCCCCGGCATCTGTAGCTGGTATATAGCTGGTCGTATAAACTCGCACTGCGCAGGGACATAGCCTCATGGCAAGGACACGCGACACACAGCAAAGCCTCTTCTTCGGGCGGGATGAATCCTGGCTCAGCTTCAACCGCCGCGTCCTCGAAGAGGCCCAGGACGAATCCAACCCGCTCCTCGAGCGCGTCAAGTTCCTCGCCATCACGGCCAGCAATCTCGATGAGTTCGTCGAGATCCGCGTGGCCAGCATGCTGCAGCGCATCGAAGACGGCTACTCCGAGACCGCCCCGGACGGCACCACCCTGCAACAGACCCTCGCCGCCATCAATGAGGACATGCATGAGTTCGTGGCCGAGCAGGGCCACTGCTGGAACGAACAGCTGCAGCCGGCACTGCGCAAGGCCGGCATCCGCGTCCTGAGCTGGGACGAGATGGACGAGACCGCCCGCAAGGCTGCCACCGAGTTCTACCAGCGCGAAGCCGATCCGCTGCTTACGCCGATCACCATCGACCCGCGCCATCCCTTCCCGCGCGTGCTCAACAAGGCGCTGTGCCTTGCGCTGCTGCTGCGCTCGAAGCGCAGCAAGTCCTCGACTGCGCCGGTGCTCGGCGTCATCACCGTGCCTCGCGCCCTGCCGCGCCTCGTACCGCTACCGTCCAACGGCGGCACGCATGATTTCGTCTTCCTGCATGACCTGATCGAGCGCAACGCGGGCAGCATGTATCGCGGCTATGAGATCCTCGCCCGCACCGCCTTCCGCGTCACCCGCAACAGCAACCTCTACTTCCAGGAAGAAGAGTCGCGCAACCTGCTCGAAACCGTCCGCGCCGAGCTGCATAACCGCCGCAAGGGCGATGCCGTCCGCCTTGAAATCGACCAGAACGCCGAACCGGAGATCATCGAGCGGCTGCGCATCAACTTCGAGCTCGATGAGAGCCAGGTCTTCCTCACCGACCATCCGGTCAATCTCTCGCGGCTGATGAACCTCTACAGCGCCACACCGCGCCCGGATCTCAAGGACCAGCCCTTTGTCGCCCGCGAGCTGCGCCTGAACCGCAAGTCGGAAGACCTCTTCGACGAGCTGCGCCACCGCGATATCCTGCTGCACCACCCCTACGATTCCTATGACGGCGTGGTGGGCTTCATCCAGGCAGCGGCCAAGGACCCGAACGTCGTCTCCATCAAGCAGACGCTCTACCGCACCAGCGCCGACTCGCCGATCTTCCAGGCGCTGACCGAAGCCGCGCAGACCAAGGAAGTAACGGTGGTCGTCGAACTGACCGCGCGCTTCGATGAGGCCTCGAATATCCGCTGGGCGCGTGAAATGGAAGACGCCGGCGTGCAGGTCTTCCACGGCATCGTCGGCCTCAAGACGCACTGCAAGCTGGCGCTGCTGGTGCGCCGCGATCCGGACGGCGTGGTGCGCAGCTACGGTCATCTCGGCACCGGCAACTACAACCCGGTCACCTCGCGCTTCTACACCGACATCAGCCTGCTCACCTCGGACCCTGACATCACCGCGCGCATGCATTCGGTCTTCAACTACCTGACCGCGCACTCGGAGTCCGACGATTACTCACCCCTGATGATGGCCCCGCTGACACTGGCCCAGGGCATGATCAGCCTCATCCACCGAGAAACCGAGCACGCACTGGCCGGCCGCCCCGCGCGCATCATCGCCAAGATGAACTCGCTGCTCGAGCCCTCGGTCATCAACGCCCTCTATGACGCCTCGAAGGCCGGCGTTCAGATCGATGTGATTGTGCGCGGCATCTGCTCGCTGCGTCCCGGCGTCAAGGGGCTGAGCGAGAACATCCGCATCACCTCGATCGTCGGCCGCTTCCTCGAGCACAGCCGCATCTTCTTCTTCCTGAACGGCGGCGAGGAGGAGGTCTACTGCGGCAGCGCCGACTGGATGCCCCGCAATCTCTTCGAGCGCTGCGAGGTGGTCTTCCCCGTCCGCGACGCACAGATTCGCCACCGCCTGCGTTACGAAATCCTCTCCGCTTATCTCGCAGACACGGTCAAGGCACGCCGCCTACAGCCCTCCGGCGATTACCCGCACCTGCGCGACCTCATCCCGGGCTTAGCGCCCTTCAGCGCACAGGACTTCTTCATCCGCGTCGCCGAGAGCAAGGCCACAGCAGCCGATATTCCTCCGGCTGAAGGCCCGGTGGAGGCCGTCCCCCTGGCACCACCCAGAAAAGCCGCCGCCAAGCGCGCAAAAAACGCCGCAGCGGACTAGAGCCTGTTATGAACTTTCGCGCGAGCGGCGTTGCGCGGGAAAATCGGCCGAGACGAGGCGGAGGACGAAGGCTTGGCTACTCCAAGTCGAGGACGACAACGAAGTATGGGCCGATTTTCCCCGCAACCCGAAGGGCTGGGGCCAATTTTCCCGATCTCTTCGTCGCTCGCTGCTCGGAGATAACCCGATATCCGTCGCAACTCGCTCCTCGACCTCAGAAAAATTGGCGCCCAGCGTCCGCCGCGGGAAAGTTCATAACAGGCTCTAGTACCTCTACCTCGCCCTCTCGAGCCTGTTTCCGGCTTGAGAGGGCGAATGTCATCGATCAATAGAAATTATTAAACAATAAAGCCTATTAAACTCTTCGGAAAACCTACCGGAGCGGAGTGTCCCCACACCCATGCAACGGAGGCTTGCATAGTCCAGCCGCTATTCCGATGCCGGGACGCTGTTCTAAACCCCAGCCCGGATCTAGTAGGATTCCTGCGTGTCTTCGACGACTGCCGCGCCCGCGCTCTCCCGTCGCCGCCCGGTTCCTGCAACACGTCTGGCGATGCTTCTCGCTGCGCTTCCGGCATGGTGGCATCTGCTCTCGCTCGACGCACCCACAGTTGCCGCACTCTGGTCCTGGAGCCTGGCGCGCGCCCTCGGCGTACATCCGCCTCTGACTGCACCGCTCCTGCTCGCCACGGGAACGTGGCTGCTCTATGTCGCTGACCGCCTGCTCGATGGCCTGCGGGATACGGCCATCCTGCGCGATCGCCACCACTTCAGCCGCCGCCATCGCCCAGCCTTTCTTGCCGCTGCCATCCCAGCCGGAGCGCTGCTCCTCTGGCTCATTGCCTTCCATATGAGCCCGGCCGCCCGCCGCGACGATACCGCGCTGTTCGCCCTTACCCTTACCTACTTCACGGCTGTGCATGTTCCAGGTGCGGCCATCCGCCGCAGACTTCCGAAAGAACTCGCCGTCGCGCTCATTTTTGCCCTTGCCACCGCCGTCCCCGCCTGGGTGAGGATTCCGCACACCATGCAGAGCGTCACGCTCCTCGCCGCCGCAACGATTCTTTTCGCCGGTCTCTGCTGGCTCAATTGCGCGGCGATTGAGACCTGGGAGAGCGACAGGGCGATGCAATCCACAACAGCTCTGCACGGGACCACCCTATGGCTCCAGCGCCACCTCGCGCCCGTATCGATCACTCTGGCTGCCGGCGGCCTGATCGCCGCAGCCTTCTGCGCTTTGCAAAGGGAGCCGCGCTCCGCCGCGCTCTTTCTCGCTCAGGCTCTTGCCGCCGCGCTGCTCGCGATGCTCCACCGCCGTCACCACCACCTGCCCGTGCTCCCTCTGCGCATCGCCGCCGATGCGGTTCTGCTTACTCCGCTGCTCATCCTGCCGATGCTTCGATAAACGCCCTGCCGATGCCTCCATCCCTTCCTGTCCAGGATGAGCACTCCCAGCGCGATGGCTTCGGCCGCCTCGCCCGGCTTTATCGCTGGCTGGAATACCTTACTTTCGGCCCATGGCTGGCTCTCTGCCGCAATGCGCGGCTGCGCGACGTATCGGTCACCGCAGCCCGGCATGCACTCATCCTCGGAGATGGCGACGGCCGCTTTCTCGCCCGCCTGCTTCGCCAGAATCCCGGCCTTGGCATCCTCTCTGTCGACAGCAGCCCGGCCATGCTTGACCGCCAGAGTCGCCGGGCGGCCCGCGACGGCAACGCCTCTCGCCTCACCATTCACTGCGAAGACATCCGATGCTTCACTCCCGCGGCGGACTACGACCTGGTCACCACGCACTTCTGCCTCGATTGTCTTTCGACCACAGAGATCGAGGCGCTTGCCCGTCGCCTGCGCCTCCGTATGGCTCCGGGAGCCTGCTGGATCGTCTCTGACTTCGCCCTTCCCGGCGGGGCAGCTCGCATCCCAGCCCGGATCGTCGTCCGGAGCCTCTATCTGGCTTTCAGGGTCATCACCGGCCTCCAGACGCGCACCTTACCCGACCACGCCGAGGCGCTGCGGAACGCCGGATTTGTTCTCCTCGATCGCTGCACCTGGCTCGCCGGACTGCTTATGAGTGAGCGGTGGACAACCCCTGCAGGGGCCTCCACGAAACCGCTAACGTATTGATGGAAAAAGACATAGAAGCGCGCGAAATTAACATTGGGAAGACCGGAGGATTGTTACAATAAGATGAATAGATTGCCGCGCGTCCTATAGAAATCGCACAACCCAAGGATCGCACCGCGACAGAAAGCCCCCGTGAACCTGTACATTCTTCGCCATGCCAGCGCCGGCACCCGCCGCGCCAATCCAATCATTGACGTCAAGCGTCCACTCGACCGGGAAGGCAAGCAGCAGTGCATCCTGGTCGGCGCTTACCTCAATGCCCTGCGGGTCCATTTTGACCTGATTATTTCGAGCCCGCTCAAGCGCGCGCTCCAGACTGCCGCCCTGGTCGGCAACGAAACCGGCTACGAAGGCAGCATCCAGGTGGCCGATGAGCTGGCCCCCGATGCCACGCTGACCGAATTTGAGGCCATGATTGCCGGTCTTCAGGGTTATGAAAATGTTCTGCTGGTCGGCCATAACCCGAATCTGCCCCAGCTTCTCGGCTCCCTGCTGGGATCGGGACTCAGCTCGGGACGCCCCAGCATCCGCATGCGCAAGGGCGCCATCGCCCGCGTGGACTACACCCGGCGACCCGGCATCCTGCACTGGCTGGTCGACCCGCGTATTCTCCGCGGGGTCTATACCAGGGTGACGAAGAGCTCGCGCCGGAAGATTTCGCGGAAGTAGTCGGCTTCCTTGCGAAGCGACCACAGCTCCAGTTCCGCACCCGTTCTTCCCGGGCTCAGTTCCAGCAGAATCCGCTTGGGATAGACCCGTACGCGCATCTTCAGGACATCGCTGGCGCGGTCCTGATTGAGCGCCACGGCCAGCCGCAGCAGCACGACCGTCCGCTTCACGTTCTCATGCTCTTCCGGAGGCACCTGGCGCATCGTTCTGCCCTGCGGCTCCGGCCGGCTTTTGCCGATGTAGCGCGCAATAGCGGAAGTGATCACCCGCTGCACCGGGTTGAAGCCGTAAATTTCCGAGTTGGCGATGATGTACTGGGCGTGCCGGTGGTGCCCCTGGTAGTTCATGAACTTGCCGATATCGCGCAGCATCGCCGCCGCTTCCAGCCAGGTCTCGTACTCGGCGGGAAGCTGATGCACGGCCAGCAGATCATGAAAGAGCTGCGCCGCATGCTGCCGCACCGGCTCGGCGGTCTTCGGCTCCACGCCGTACTTCCCACAGGTTTCGAGCACTGCTGCCCAGCGATCCTGTTCAAACTGCCGGTGCGCTGTCGTCCGGGAGTCCTGCTCGGCCAGCATCTGCGCCAAGATGCCGTCCCGAAGCCCCATCGCCGAGTAGCGGAAGCCCGGCAGCGCGAAGTGCTCGAGCAGCTGCGCATAAACATGTGCACCGGCGACGATGATCTCCGACCGGCGCGGCCCAACCCCCTCAACGGCGCCGCGCTGCTCGTTCGTCATCTTAGTCAGCTTCTCCGTAAGCCGACGCACCTCGCGCACTGGCGTCATATCGCCGGCGACGGAGGTCTTGCTCTTCACGGTTCTCTTCGCGACGAGCGTCCGGCCTGCCTCAGAGAGCGCCGCTGCAGTACCCGAGGTGGCAATCACCAGCGGCACGCGCTCGCCGCTGATCTTCCGCGACGCGCGGCGCAACTCGCGTGCGATGAACTGCTTCATCCGCGCGATTTCTTCCTTGGTCGGCGGATCGGTCTTGAGGAATTCTTCCGTGAGCCGTACCGCGCCCAGAGGAAGGCTGATGGTCTCGATCAGCCGCTTATGATCGGAGAGCGAGACCTCGCAACTGCCGCCGCCAACATCGATCAGGATGCACCGGCCGGAGGTGCCCGGCTCATGGCTCATGACCCCGCGATGGATCAGGCGTCCCTCTTCGAGGCCGGAGATGATCTCCACCTCCCAGCCGGTCTCATCGCGCACCCAGGCGAGGAAGGCCCGGCCATTGCGCGCATCGCGCATGGCCGCGGTAGCCACGGCACGCACCTGGTCGGCTCCGTGCGCCTGCACCGCTTTGTAGAAGCGCTTGAGCGCGCGCAGCGTTGCCGCCATCGACTCCGGCGAGACCAGGCCGGTCTCGAAGACGCTGCCACCCAGCCGCGTCACCTCGCGGTCTTCATGCACCACACGCAGCCGATGCTGCACCACCCGCGCAATCTTCAGACGGCACGAGTTCGATCCAATATCAATCGCCGCAAAGGTCTGCATCACTGCACATCAGCCCCGGAGAGAAATTCGCACAACAATTTTTCTAAGTTGAAAGATACACGACTGCTGCGGGACTGGCCGTCCTGGCGATCGCGCTTCGCGCCTCCGCTTCCTTTGGTCGCGAGTGGAGATTCCTACTTTTTTTTAAAGTGCCTCTTGTCTCATTCCGGTTTGGATAGGCACTGGTCCGGCGAAGAGGAAACGATAGACTATCGGCAGCATGCATGAGTTGCTCATCCGCGAGGCCTGCGATGCGGACATCCCCGCCATCCTCGAGCTGTACACCGTCTCCGGGATCGGCGATGAGACGAACTTCACGGCCGACGAAGCGATCGAACACCTGGCACTGCTGAGGACCTATCCTTACTTCCGCGTCTTCGTTGCCCTTATCGATGAGGCCGTCGCCGGGACTTACGAGCTCATGATCATGGACAACATGGCCAAGCGCGGCCGGAAGTCTGCCATTGTGGAAGATGTGGCGGTGCATCCGGACTATCAAGGGAAAGGCATTGGCCGCGCCATGATGCGGCATGCGCTGGAGCAGTGCCGGGAGAGCTCCTGCTACAAACTGACGCTCTCCAGCAATCTCAAGCGTCTCGATGCGCACCGCTTCTACGATTCGCTGGGCTTCACCCGGCACGGGTATAGCTTCCAGATGGAGCTTTTGCCGGACTAACTGCTTCGCGGAGGGCGAATCGCCTTCGACCTCCGCTCCTGCGGGCCGCGGTACAGCCTACGCGATGGAGCGCCACTCCCCCATGAGCCGTCCGCGCATGGTCTGCGTGATCCGCACAGCCTCTGCGTAGCGCCGGTCGCGCGCTCCGGCAAGATAGTCAGCCAGTTCGACGTCACCGAGTGCCTCACGCGCCTCCTCGGCCAACATCTCCCAGTCGTGCCAGTCTCCGATCGCATCCTGCACACGCTTGATGGCCTTGCCGACCTCACCCGCATACGCGTCCGCACCGTCGGCTTCGGCCATGTAACGTGCCTTCTTCGCGCCCTTGCGAAAATCGTGCAAATTTTCGCCGTGCAGCAGCTCGATCTCCGCCGAGAGCCGGGCGAAGGCGTCTAAGGCGGTGCGGGCGCCTGCATTTCTGCGGCGCGCACCTGCAGGCAAGGGGAGCCCCGCAAGCGCCTCCGACGTTGCCGTCACCAGGCTGTCGAGCTTGCCTGCCCATTTCGCTGCGCGCCGGCCCAGCGGCCGCGCTGCTCTGGCCCGATGCGACCGCAGCCACGCATCGAGATGCCCGGCCTGCTGATGCAGATTGGCCTCCGGACCAGAGTCGGCCGCGGACCAGCGCTCGATCAGGCCACCCAGCAGCTTCCGGTGCACATCCAGATCTCTCACCGGCGCTGCCGCCTGGCGCACCTTTCTGAGCAGGGCCCGCCAGCGGCCAAACATCTCTTCGTATCTCTCCTGGGCGCCAGCCGCGGGCTCGCATTCGGCAGGGCGGCGCGCCATGGCCGCCCACAACGCCTCCAGAAGCGCTTCGATGCGGCGCGTGCCGGTGCGCACCTGATGGACCGCCTCCACTTTCGGCTCACTCTCCTGGGCGCACACCTCGAGGTTCTCCCCGAGCTTCGCAGCAAGCGCTCGCAGCCGTGCCGCGTCCCTGCCTCCGCTCCGCCGATTCCTGCGTCTGGAAGTGCTGCCGTGGCTGATATCCTGAGCATCTGAGCCCGATGAATGCCCCGATGAACGCAATGACGAACCCATCCCTTTCCGGTCACGACCCTGTAGACAACGACAAACGTTCGTTCTACACCTCGCCTGTCAAAAGCTGGACGCTGCTCGTCCTCGTCTTCCTCGCTGTTCACTTCGTCGCGCTCTTCACGCCGTCGCTTCTGGACGATGCCGACGCCACCCACGCCAACGCCGCGCAGCACATGGCGGTCTCCGGCGACTGGGTCACGCTTTATGTCAATGGCATCCGCTATCTCGAAAAGCCGCCGCTGCCCTATTGGCTGGCAGCCGCCGATTATCACCTCTTCGGCTTCAATGTCTATGCCACCCATCTGCCGATCACCCTCGGCGTGCTCGCCTGCGCCATCCTGGCCTGGGTCTGGTCACGGCGCGCTTATGGGGACAGGGCTGCATTTTACGCCGCGCTTGCGGTGCTTACCTCGGTTGGCGTCTTCCTCTGGACACGCTTCTTCATCCCCGAAGCCCTGCTGACCTTCTTCATCACGCTGGCGCTTTATGGATTCCTCACCGGCCTCGAACTGCGAAGGCCCTCGCTGATCTACATGGCGTGGGCTGCGCTGGCCATCGCCACGCTGGCCAAGGGACTTATCGCCCCGGTCTTCTGCTTCGCTGCCTTCCTGCCCTACCTTGCCATCAGCGGCGAGTGGCGCAAGTGGCGGCAGCTGCGCCCGGTTACCGGCCTGCTGCTCTTCCTGGCGATTGCCGCGCCGTGGCACGTGATGGCCGCGCTGCGCAATCCGGACCACGGCAACCCCTCCGGCAATGTTCCCTCGCCCGGCCATGTGCACGGCTTCCTCTACTTCTACTTCATCAACGAGCACTTCCTCCGCTTCCTCGGCAAGCGGTATCCGCACGATTACAACAAGCAGTCATTCCTTGCCTTCTGGCTCGGCCAGATTGCCTGGCTCTTCCCGTGGAGCCTCTTTCTCCCGGCGACCCTTATCCGCGCCTGGCGCAACCGCAGCATCTTTAACGCCGACCTGCGCTACGACGCGACGAATACCATCCAGTTTCTCGATCCGCGCATGACGGCGCACCACGCCTCATCGCTGGCCTCGCGCGTCCGCTTCCGCGCCCGCACCAACCTGCTGCTCTCGATCTACGCAGGCTTCATCCTGGTTTTCTTCTCCATCTCGACCAACCAGGAGTACTACACCTGGCCAGCCTGGGTGCCGATCCTCATGATCATTGCGGGCGCACTGGCCTCGATCGAGGACGCTCCCGAGGGAGATAATCGCTGGGTTACGGCCTCGAGCCGCTGGCTCTCGAGCGCACATGCGCTCTTCGCGATCATTGGCATCCTTGCCGCAGCCGCTCTCGGCTATGGGCTCTGGACCTCGCGCAACCTGCCCTTTGTCTCGGATATCGGCACGCTGCTGGCGCATCGCGGCGTGGGTGACTATTCACTCGCGACTTCGCACCTCTTCGATCTCACCGGACCGTCGTTTGCCGCGCTGCGCGAGCCTGCTCTGATCGCAGCCATTGCGCTGCTCCTTGGCCCGCTTGCCGCATGGCTCCTGCGCCGCCGCGGCCACGGCTTTGAATCCACGGTCACTATCGGCTTCACCGCCGCCGTTTTTCTCATCGCCGCGCACATCGCATTCTTCCGCTTCGAACCGATGCTCTCCTCGCGCGCCATGGCTGACACGATCAATCGCATGACGGCGGGTGAGCCGAAGGATGCCTCGCAGCTCATCATTTACGGCGATCAGGCCGACGCCTCTTCAGTGATCTTCTACACCCATCGCCAGGCGCTGCTGGTCCATGGCCAGTCCTCGTACTTCGAAGGCAACTTCGGCTCCTCGATGATCTGGGGATCGGACTATCCGGACGCACCCCACATCTTCCTCACCGATTCGGAATTTCTACCGATGTGGGGCACCGGACCGCGCAAGTTCCTCTTCGTCGGCGGCGACCTGCGGCCGCATGTCGAGCAGATGCTCAAGGGGCATCTCTACCTGCTGCAGGAGCTGTCAGACAAAGCGCTCTACACAGACAGACCAACGCAATAACCACGCGCGATGCGAAGGGCCGGCGGGATATTCTCGCCGGCCTTTTTTTCTATGACAGACTCTGCGAATCCAATTCTCCAATTGCTTCGTCCAATACATAGGAGGATCAATCCTATGGCTGCTTTCTGTGCCTGCTGCGGAGCCGAGATCACCCCCAAAAGCGGACCCTGCACCCTCTGCGGAGCCCCGCAGCATGGGTCGCTGCCCGCCGCCAAGCCCTCGCAGAACAAGACCTATCCTGGAATCTCGTCGACCCCGAACACACCTCGCCGCGTCGCCTGACGCAGCTTTACCATTGCAATCTCGGCGCAGCAGCCGCATCCTGAAAGCAAGGTGACGGCATGAACCCAGGCGCGAACGAAGACACGCCAACAAACGCGAGCAAGCGACGGCTTTCCGCGGAGCCTTCGCTCGCTTCTGCACTCTCGCTGCTGACGCACGTTCTTGTCCTGCTCGTGATTCTCTATGCCGCACGGCCAGTCTGGAAGCCACAGACCGTGCGCACACGCGGCGGCCACGCTACCGTGCTCTACTGGAATGCTGGCGTTGGCATCGGCGCCGCGCAGCAGCACACTACGAGCAAGACCGTTGTCTCGCCAGCGCGGCAGGCTTCACGTAAGAACCTGCTGCAAGCTCAGGCGAAACCGGCACTGGCCACACCTTCCGCAACAAAGACAGGCGAACTGCAGGCTGCCTCCGCCGGAGCCTCGCAGACACACACCCAGTTCATCGGCAATGGCGAATCGGACGCAGACGCTACGCCTGCATGGCCCACGTTTTCCCCGAATCCGCCCGTGGGAGACCGCTCGCTGCTGCCTGCCAATGAGACCAACATCGTTGTCGATGTGAACGTCAGCGCCGATGGACTCGTTCTGGACGAAAAGCTCATTCGCGGCCTCGGCAACGGCCTCGATCAGTCTGTCCTCGATACCGTACGCAGCTGGCGTTTTCATCCTGCTACGCGCAACGGCGCGCCGGTGGCCAGCATCTCCGAACTGGTCTTTCCCATGAGCCCGCGCTACCACGCGTAAACGCGGGAAGGCTCGCCGAAGCGAGCCTTTACTTTCTGCAATCACCTCGCATCAGTGCGCGCTGTCCGACATCCTCACAGACACACCCTGCGCCGCATCCGCAACATCCTTCCATGCCTCCCACGTCGCCAGGCGCTCTGCGTAAACCGCCTGCGTCTGGGGCAGCCCTTTGTCTCCGAGCATCAGCCGCAGCGGCGGATGCTCCGCGTCCACCAGCTTCAGCACGGCTTCTGCCGTTGCCCTGGGATCACCGCGCTCCATCGTTGTGAGGCCTTCATAGACCTGTTTGCGCACCGGAGCATACACCTCGAGCTCTTGAGCCCGCTTGCCCGACTGTGGTCCGCCGAACTCCGTGGCGTAGGCTCCCGGCTCGATGATGGTGACGTCAATGCCGAAGCCGCGCACTTCCTTCGCAAGACTTTCGTGCATGGCTTCAAAGGCCCACTTCGAAGCGCAGTAGAAGCCAATCAGCGGCAGCGTAATCACACCGAGGGTGCTCGAAACGCCGATGATGTGCCCGCTGCCCTGCTTCCGAAGCAGCGGCAGCGCAGCCTTGATCACGCGATGCGGGCCAAAGACATTCGTGTCGAACTGCGCCTGCACCTCGTCATCGCCCGCCTCTTCCATGGTGCCAATCAGCGGATACGCGGCATTATTCAGCACCACATCCAGACGGCCGAAGTGCGCGTGCGCCTGCTCCACAACCGCACCCACCTGCGCGGCATCCGTCGGCTCCAGCGCCAGCGGCAGGGCCGCATCGCCATACTTTTCCGCGAGATCGGCCACATCGGCAGCCTTACGCGCCGTGGCCGCAACCTTGTCGCCACGCTTCAGTGCAGCCTCGGCCCAGATACGCCCCATGCCACGCGAGGCGCCGGTGATCAACCATACTTTGCTGCTCATCGATTCTTCTCCTGAATATTCCGCCCGATTATTTAAACAACGTTCAGATTGCCGGCACACTGCTTCCCAGTGCTAACGTGAAACAAACTAGTTTTGAAGGTATCCGTCTATTTGAACACTGTCAAGATTCAGGCAGAGCGCAAACCGGGAAAACGGTCGACGTATCATCACGGAGACCTGCGCACCGCGCTTATCCAGGCTGCCGACGCGATCATCGCCGAAGGCGGTATTGAGGCTTTCTCCCTGCGCGCAGCCGCACAGCGGGCCGGTGTCTCCCCTGGTGCTCCGGCACACCACTTCGGCAATGCGCGAGGACTGCTCACCGAAGTCGCGCTGCTCGCCTACAAGCGATTAGAGGACTATATCCAGAAGGCTGGGCACTCCGACGACCCGGTTGCCGAGGTGCGCGCGCTGAGCCTTGCCTTCATTCACTTTGCGCTCGACCATCCCGGGCACTTCCGGCTGATGTTCCGCAACGATCTCGTCGATCGCAGCGACCCGCGCTTTGCCTCGTTCCCCCGGCAATCGGGAAGAAGGCTCAGCCAGGCCATCCTCACCTACCAGGGCAAGAACGATGTGGATATGAATCGCTTCGAGGACGCGGCCGACATCCTCTGCGGCATGGCCACGCTGCATGGACTCGCTTCCCTGGTGCTCGAAGAGAAGGCTGTCCACTTCTTTCGCAACGCCAACGCGCGCGACTTCAGGAAGAAGGAGCTACCCCGGGTGATCGAACACCTGTACCCGGAGCGCAGGAACAGCACCACGCGGAAGAAAGCTGTCCACGGCAAATCCTGAGCCGCCTTGCGTGCAGCAGCGCGGCCCTGCATGAGCGACAGGGCCGCGCCGGCATCTCCGACTGGTCTTTCTCTCTATGAGGCGGCGCTACCACGCGCCGGCCTATGAGCACGCATTCTCACACATTAGCCGTGCGTACTTTTCACATCTCAAGATCGAGACATGGAGCGCCATGCGGCTGTCTCTCCCTGCTGGCGACCAACGGGAGCGCGGGCAGAAGGCGATTCGCTGCTGCGCGCAGCAGTCATCGTCCCTTGGTGAACAGGCGCAGCAACAGCGTGAGCAGCACCGCGCCCAGAACCGCGACCACGATGGTGTAGATCATGCCTCCGGAGCCTGCAAAACCGAGCGCCCGCATGATAAAGCCGCCGATCACCGCACCGACGATACCGATGACGATATCCATGATCGTCCCATAGCCTTCGCCACGCATTAACTTGCCGGTGATCCAGCCCGCAATCAGACCGACGATGACCCACCATAAGATAGCCATTCCACCTCCTGGGATTCCGGGGGAGGCGATGAGCGTTCCACGCCATCTCCACGGCCGTCAAGGATGAAATGCGTCGAAACAGGCAATTTACAGTTATGCTGAATCGGTCCTCTATCCGGTGAAAAGGAGAGCTGCATGGTCAACGGAAGCACGGAAGGAGTCGGCGCGATCTGGGTGCTTGCCAACGCGAGCTATGCGGGGATGAGAGCCCAGGCGCATTCCAGCATTGCGTGGCGCGTGCTCTCGTTTATCTTCGGGTTCCCGGGAACACTGCTGTCATTCCTCGTTATCCGCGAGGGCTCGGAACGTGCCTATGGCGTCGACCTGCCGCGGCGCACGCCTCGGATGTAACCCGCTATTCGCTCAAAAGAAAAACGGCCCGCCGAAGCGGGCCGTTTCCAATGCGGAGAACGCCTAGTAGCAGAGACACTCTTCCTGCCCACAGTAGGAGCAGCAACGAAGTTGCTCGGGCGCGAAGCGCGATTCGCCCTGCGCGCAGCAGCCGCCGGCGATCGACGGGATCACGAGCACTTCATCGCCATCCTGGAAAGCGTACTTCTCGTTGCCGAGGAAGCGGATGTCTTCCTCATTCACGTAGAAGTTGATGAAGCGGCGCACATTGCCCTGCTCGTCGCGCAGATGCGTCTTCAGGCCGGGAAAGGTGGTTTCGATCTCGGTGATCAGCTCGGGCAGATTCTGCGCGCTCGACTTCAGTTCCTTGGCACCATCGGTGTGCTTCTGAAAGGCATTCGGCAACAAAACTCTAACGGACACTTGCAACCTCCCCAGCCAGTTCACCGCTGGCGGTCTTCTGATCGATGTAGGCTTCGAAATCGGAGAGCCGCGGACGTACCGCCTGCTCCACTTCATATGCGCCCGTCAGTGCGTCGGTCGTCTTCAGACCATTGCCCGTGATGACGGATACCGTAAGCTCATCCGGCTTGATGCGGCCGTGCGCGTAGAGCCGCGCGGTCACTGCCGTAGTCACGCCGCCCGCGGTCTCGGTAAAGATACCCTCGGTTTCGGCCAGTTCCTGAATTGCGGAGACGATCTCGACGTCCGAGACATCCTCGGCCCAGCCGCCGCTCTGGCGGATGGCGCGCGCCGCGTAGACACCGTCTGCGGGATTGCCGATCGCGAGCGAGCGTGCGATGGTTGCCGGGCGCTGCGGCTCGATGTGATCGGCACCGTTCTTCACCGCCGTCGAAATCGGCGAGCAACCCGTCGCCTGCGCTCCGAAGAAGCGCACTTCCTTATCTTCCACCAGGCCCAGGGCAACCAGCTCCTTGAAAGCCTTACGAATCTTGGTGATCAGCGAACCGCCGGCCATGGGGCACACGATGTTGTCGGGCAGGCGCCAGCCCAGCTGCTCGGCGATCTCATATCCGACCGTCTTCGAGCCCTCGGCGTAGTAGGGGCGCAGGTTCACATTCACAAAGCCCCAGTTGTAGCGCTCCGCGATCTGCGAGCACAGCCGGTTCACATGGTCGTAGTTGCCGTCGATGCGCACCAGGTTCGCACCATAGACCTGCGTATTCAGAATCTTTGCCGGCTCCAGGTCCGCCGGGACCAGGATGTAGGTCTTGAGACCCAGCCGCGCCGCGCCTGCGGCCACTGCGTTCGCCAGATTACCGGTCGAGGAGCATCCCACCGTGTCGAAGCCGAAGACCTGCGCATTCGCCAGAGCCGTTGCCACCACGCGATCCTTGAAGCTCAACGTCGGCACGCACACGGCATCGTTCTTGATGTACAGATTCGAGGCACCGATCCGCTTCGCCAGTCGCGGAGCCTTCAGCAGCGGCGTCCAGCCGGAGGGCGTTGCCGGGACGTAGTCCTCCGGCACCGGCAGCAGCGCCTGGTAACGCCACATGCTGTCCGGACCCTGCGCAATCTTCTCGCGGGTAAAGCTGCCGCGCGCCGCTTCGAGGTCGCAGAACACCTCAAGCGGGGAAAAGCACTCATCACAGATGGAAAGCGGGGTGTTTGGATACGTCTTCCCGCATTCCCGACATCGCAATTCATAGGCAAGCGCCATGAAACCCTCGATTCCGAGAGCTGCTGACGGACACCACAGGAGCTTTCCCCTATGGGTACAAATGCACGGGCATGCGTGACGTACTCTGCTGCAACATCTGGTACTGCAAACTACCCGGACCAAGAGCCCGGTACCACTTTGGGATTTGGCGAGATGCGATACTGCATTGCATCCCCGAATCTCATGTTCCCCGGTTTCCCAGGAGAGAGTTGACACCGATGTCTTAGATTGCCTAAGCCGGTTGTCGTGGCGTCACAGGGCCCGTCCCTCAGCCACTCTTCATGAAATTCAGGCTCGCTCGTAAGAGCAAACTTGAATAATCATTTGATACCACAGTGGCCGTGCGGATGCAAGAAATCCTGTGGATATTTGCTGCCTGCGACCGTCCTTTATCTGGACTTCAGCCCTGGCCATACAACGCTGCATCAAGCGATCTCAAGCAGACTTTTGCGAAGTGCAGCAGCGCCGCCCTGCGGCAGCTGAGCTTCGACTTCCGCATGCGTCCGCTCCCACACCGGCACTGCCTGTGCCAGCAGTTCCTCTCCTGCGCGCGTCAGCGCCAGGAGACGGGAGCGGCGATCTTCCGGGTCCGGCGCGATCCGCAGCAGTCCGCGGCGCTCCAGCGGCTTGAGCGCGGCTGTCAGTGTCGTGCGATCCATGGCCAGCAGCGCTGCCACGGAGGCCATCCGTGCCGCCTGTGGCCGGTTCAACGACATCAGCAGCGAAAACTGCCCGTTGGTCAGCCCCAATGGCCTCAGCACTTCATCGAAACGCCGCGCCAAAGCGCGCGCAGCACGTTGCACATGCAGACACAGACAACAATCCCGGACCAGCAACGTGGTCTCGAACGGCACCGGACGCGGAGCCGGGCGGGCAGCCTTTGACATATCTCAATAATGTTGATATCAACGTATGCCGTCAAGCAAGATCCATATCCTGCGCCACGAAATCAGCAGCGCCGCCAAGGAGTTCGTCATGCAAACTCACCCTGTCGTATCCCGTGAAGAGTGGCTCACCGCACGCAAAGCGCTGCTCGCCCGCGAAAAGGAAGAGACTCACCTGCGCGACGCCATCAACGCCCAGCGCCTTGCCCTGCCCTGGGTGAGGGTTGAAAAGGACTATGTTTTCGATACCCCGACTGGGCGCCGCTCTCTTGCCGAACTCTTCGCCGGCCGCAGCCAGCTCATCGTTTACCACTTCATGCTCGCTCCCGGATGGGCCGCAGGTTGCCCCGGCTGCTCCTTCCTTGCCGATCACTTCGACGGCGCGCTACCTCACCTGAACCATCATGACGTCACCTTCACCGCTGTCTCCCGCGCTCCGCTCTCGGAGATCGAAGCCTACAAGCGCCGCATGGGATGGCATTTCCCCTGGGTTTCTTCTCACAGCAACGATTTCAACTTCGATTACCACGTCTCTTTCCTGCCCGGCCCCGGCACCAACGGCACTGTCCACTACAACTTCACCGAAACTCCTTTTCCTGTCAGCGATGACAATACCGAGCTGCCCGGCATGAGCAGCTTCTTCCGCGATGACGACGGCCATGTTTATCACACCTATTCCAGTTACGCTCGTGGGCCGGAAGAGTGGATCGGCACGCTCATGATCCTCGACCGCGCGCCCAAGGGCCGCAACGAGAAGAGCACCATGGATTTCGTTCGCCGGCACGACGAGTACGAGAACCTCCCCAAGCCTCATGCCTGCTGTACCGAGCACGCATAACCCGCCCAACCTTCAGGAGAACCTCTCACGATGCCGATGCATGTCAATGCCTATCTCAACTTCGGCGGCAACTGCGCCGATGCCTTTCGCTACTATGAGAAACACCTCGGAGCAAAGCTGCTTTTCTCGATGACCTTCGCAGAAGCACCTCCGGGAAATGCCCCTCCAGGTGAATTCGATCCCAACTCCGTGATGTACTCGCGCATAAGCCTGGGCGACACGCATATCATGGGCAACGATATTCCACCCTCGCGCTATCAGCCCATGCGCAGCGCCTATGTTGCGCTCTCGGCCGACTCCATCGAGGAAGCCGAGCGCATCTACAAGGCGCTCGCCGATGGCGGCGAGATCTTTATGCCGATAGCGGAAACATTCTTTGCCTTTCGATTTGGCATGCTGCGCGATAAGTTCGGGATTAACTGGATGGTGCTCCACCCTCGCCCCATGCAAAGCTAAAAAGAGAAGGCTGCCCGGCGTCATTCTCCCCGGCAGCCTTTGTTTATTCCATATTTGCAACTATGCCTGCGACAAACTCTCACGGCAGTACATTCTTTCCTCCACGCCCTGTTACAGATTCCTATTCCGGCGTGAGCACCACGAGCACGGCATCGTTCTCGCGCATGGAAAAGCGCTCCGCCACGCTGCCATTGTTCACCTCTATCGCCTCCGTCTGCTCCGGATCGCCACTGGCCGCGGCCTGCAATGCCGTTACCTGCGCACGCGTCAGCTGGCTGGGCGACCCCATGTGCAGATATGCCGTGTAGGCATCATTCTGCTCATATCCCACACGGAAGACCTGCATCCGGTAGAGCCCATCTTTCAAGCCTTTCACCGTCAGAGCCACAGGAGCCGTGGTCTGCGCCGGCTGCTCGCGCTTGTAGAAGGTCTGGTTTGTTTCCTTCCCTGGAGGAGCAATGGCTTTGTAGCTCCAGAACAGCACCTGCACCGAACCATCCTGTTTGCGCGTCGTCCAGCTTTCGGCATCGTTCGTCGCCACATCGTCCGGCCCGAGCGCGGCGAGAAATTTGTATGCAAAATATGCGGGCTTCCGGATGCCTTCGTAGTTCATCAACCCAAAGCCGCCATGAAAGGGCGTAAACCGCGGACCCGCTTCTTCGAAGATATCGGTGAACGTCCAGTACGACATAGACTGCGCGAATGGAGAAGCGGCCTTCAGCTTCTCCAGAATGAAGGGCGCCGAGATGTACTGGTCATGGATCGGATCGGCAGGCGTATAGCTGGTACTCCACTCCGTGTAGTGCAGTTCCAGCTGCGGTGTGGCTGAATGTGCAATCCGCTCCCGCGAGTCGCGCACCCGCCCCACAATCGAGTCCGGCTTCGTATCCAGCACCGTACCTGCATGGCCATCGGCATCGAACGATCCCTGCACTACGCCATAGGTATGTGTCGAAAGAAAGTCCGCCGGCACATGGTTCTTCGCAATGAAGTCCAGCCAGGCCGGTTCTATCTCCCATCGCGCCGAAGCAGGACCACCGACACGGCACGCGGCGCATACCGTCTTGATCTCTGTAGCCGTATTTTTGTAGAGACTGAAGTACTGTTCCCGTGTCCCCGACCAGAAGCCATCCAAGTCCGGCTCATTCCACACCTCGAAGTACCAGCGCGCAATCTCCTCTTCTCCGTAGCGCTCCTTCCAGTGCTCCATCAGCGCGCGGATCAGCCCGTTCCACTTTTCCATGTCTTTGGGCGGTGTCACATTCGCCTTCCACCAGAAGACGGTCTTCGTCCCGCTTGCCAGTTGCGCCGGCATAAAAGACAGCTCTACGAACGGCCTGATGTGCTGCGCAAGCAATGCATCGTAGAGCGCATCGACGTACTGGAAGTTGTACATTGCATGCCCGGCGGAATCTTCGGCGTAGACACCCATGTCGTCATGCAACAGGCCATGAAAACGCAGATAACGAAAGCCGATCTCTTTCTGCACCGTGGCCAATTGCGCCTGCCAGTCGGCCCTCAATCCTTCGTTGGCGCGGCCCGCGCCTACGGTCATCAGCGGCGTAGACGAGTGAGGCCCGGTTCTATGCGCTGCATCCACAGCGATCTCCCGCACGGAGAGATTGGGGGTACTGGGGTTCTGCGCCAGAAGAGGCGCTCCAAGGACAAGGAAAGCTGCAATACGGCGCAAGAACATAGCCAGGCTATCGTCTCCCGATTCATCTTTAGAAAATCGCTTTTCCGAAACGATGGAAGCATACCAGCCATGCGATATCCCTGGCTTCTTCTTTCCCTAAAAAGCGCCGAGCCACCGTTCAGGATGGCGGCTTGTCGTCCATCTCCGGCAGCGCCAGCAGGAGGAAGACAATCCCGATGCAGGTGAACATCCGGAAGGCCGCATCCTGTCCGTTCCAGATCTTCGATTGCCACATCAGGAACCATTCTCCGCCCACGCTGAGAAAGGCGCCGAACCACAGCAGCTCGGCTGCCGTAAGCGCAGCAAAAGCCCACGATTTGGCGCGAGAAAATACTGCCGCCGGCGCACGCAACGCCTGCAACAGCTTCGCCACGGCGATCCAGGCAAGCACTGCGGTCAGCGCCTCCCAGACGATGATGCCGTCATAGAAGAGCGTCTGCAGGAGTGCCGGATGCAGCGCCCGCCACATGCCGTGGTTGCCGGGAAAGGTCGTGTCCATCAAGAGCACATGATGGACGAACTGCCAATTCGAGCTGTAGTCGGTGAGGTTGTTGAAAACCACCAGCGTGTAGAAGAAAGCTACTGCCGCCAGCAGCACGATCTTGCCCAGCCGAAGCATCATCATGCCATCACTTCCTTCTTGCCATAGGCGCAGCAAAGCTCTGGAAATAAGCCATCACCGCATGGAGCATGGCCTCGCTGTAGTCCGCGCTCGGCGGCATCTCCGCCGCAGGGTCCACGGCTTGCGGATTCCGCACCCACAGCATGAAGCCTTTCGGATCGCGCGCCGCCTCGTTGGCGATCTGTCCCCAGGGCACATTCGCTTTATGCCCTCCGTACTCCCCTGCGTTGTGGCAGCGGAAGCAGTACTGGCCGGCCAGCTTATATCCCTGCTCGACCTCAGAACCCGGCGCCACATGCCCGCGCGGCGCAATTGCCGCCAGCACGTCCTTCTGCTTGAGAATGCGCAACTCGACCACACCGTTGGGAATCTGCGCTTCCTCATCCTGCCCCAGCACGCGATAGGACGGATGGAAGCTGGCATGCGAGACGAGATACGGTCCGTAGGCGCCGTCGTCGCTTGCGCGCGTGCCGCCATGAATCTCCTTGCCGTTGACCTGCGTCACCAGAATCGGCCCATGCGTGTGCCGGTATTGCGGACTGTAATGCGCCTCGTAACCGTCATCGCACACCGCCGCCACAATCACGCTCTCACTCGAAACATTCAGCGCATGCAGCAGCTCCTCAAGCGGTACGCCGCGAATCTCTACCGGCCTGGGGAAGTTCGCATCGTCTGTCACCCGATAGCTCACCATCGGCAGCTGCTCCAGCTCACTGCGCCGAATGAAGCGAACCGCATCCACGGGCAGCGCCGGCAGCGCGCCGCTCACCTTCAGGTCCGAGCTGGAAGTGGACACCGGCGAAAGCTCCAGCTGCTGCGAGAAGGGCTGCAGGAGGACAGCCAGCAGCAGCATGATATTCGCTCGAGAGAGAAACATGTCTGCCCATCCTAAGGCATTTCTCCTGACACTGGGACGTGCTCCAGCGGGAGTGCGATGCCTTTTCGGAGAGAACACGGCACTTGCGATCTCGCCTTATCCGGTGTGACAAATTCGCCGCAATAAAAGCTGTCAGCGCGTTTCAAAAAAACAGAGCCCCTGCCTCTATCCGGAACATTTCTCACACTCATAAAAAATCTTTATTGACCTCTTCACACAAACTTCGGACAGCTGCGCTTTTCCCTTCAGAATCGGCCCCGGTCTGCGCTATGCTCACTCCCAAGTTCCGGGATCGCTGCCCGTTTGCCGATCCTCGGATTCTCCGACAGCCAGGAACAGAAGACGGTCGTTCACCACACGGCCTCCCTGCCAGGCACCGGGTCCACCCTATAGCCGCTCCCAAGGCGCGAGCTTTTCCCTTATGAGGCCATTCATCGATGTTGAAGAGACTCGGCATATCTGCCCTTTCGTTTTTCCTTGGTCTACTCCTGCTCACCGGTAACAGCTGGGCTCAGCAGACCCTCGGCGGCATTACCGGCGAGGTTAGTGACGCCTCCGGAGCCCTCATCTCCGATGCCACCGTCACCGCCGTGGATACCGGTACCGGCCTGACGCGCTCTGTAAAGACCAGCGCCAGCGGTGCGTATCTCTTCTCAAGCCTCCCCATCGGCACCTATAGCCTCACCATCACCCATGACGGCTTCGAGACGCAGAAGATGCCCTCGATCCTCGTGCAGGCCGACCGCACGGCGACCATCAACGCCTCGCTCAAGATCGGCCAGACCAGTGAATCGGTCACCGTTGAAGCTTCCCCGCTGATGAATGCCGTCGATACGACGAACGGCTACATCCTCGATAAAGCGCAGATCGACGCCGTTCCTCTGCCCACTGGCAGCTTCACCGGTGTCGCCATTCTCGCTCCGGGTGTCAATGCCGAGCTGCCCGGCGGCACCGGATCCAACTCCGGCCTGGGCAATGCACCCATCTGGGCCAACGGCCAGCGCGACACATCGAACAGCTTCCTGCTGAACGGCGTCGATGCCTCGAACCTCTTCAACGGCAAGAGCACCAGCCAGGTGGCATCGGCCCGCATCGTCAACAACACCGGTGTCGGCAATGCCGGAGCCGGCGGTGTTGAGCAGAGTTCGGCATCGGTCTATCTCGCTATCGGCAACGCATTGCCCAGCCCGGCGCCTGAAACGCTACAGGAAATCCGCGTCAACACCTCTATGTACGATGCACAGCAGGGTGCCACCTCCGGTGCGCATATCGATATGAGCACCGAAACCGGCACCAACAAGTACCATGGCCAGCTTTACGCCCATCGCGGCACCGACTGGCTGAATGCCGCGCCCTTTTTCTTCAAGCAATCTTCCTTCATCCCGGAAGATGAAAAAGTACCGCAGCTGCATCGGTATATCGCTGGCGGCTCTATCGGCGGCCCCATCATCAAGGACAAGCTTTTCGGCTACGTCGCCTATCAGCATGTTCACATTGCAGACCAGGAGATCGGCATCTCCCGCCTCGTCGTTCCTGCCGCACTCACCGACGACCGCAGCGCCGGCGCGCTCGCGAACGTGGCGAACGAGGAGTTCGGAACCGACATCACCGCAGCCGACATCAGCCCGGTCGCTCTCTTCCTGATGCAGTACAAGATGCCGAACGGCCAGTACCTGATGCCGTCGCCGACGACCAGCGCCGCTCCCACTGCGAGCGACCCGTATAACGCATCCATCCCCGGCACCAGCTACTTCACCGCCGACCAGGGCATCGCCAACCTCGATTGGAACGCCACGTCGAAGGACACACTGGCCGCGAAGTACTACTACCAGCACGATCCGCTGGCCGCGCCCTATGCTTATTCCAACGTCTCCGGTTTTACCCAAAAGCTCGACACCGGCAGCCAGGTCTTCTCGCTCAATAACACCCAGCTTGTAAAACCGGCTCTTTCCATCACCGAAGTACTCGGCTTTCTTCGCGAAAAAGCTTATGGCGTCAATGAGCAGCCCTTCGGTCCGGCCGCAGCAGGCATCAGCGCCTTCGGCAGCTCCTATTTCCCGGGCATCAGCATCATCGACAATCTCGGCAACGACTCGTCAACATACAACCCGAACGGTGTTTACGACGCATCCGCGAATATCGGACCTGGCTCTTTTACCCAATCCCCCTTCACCGGCCTCTTTCAAAACCGCATCATGCCTTCGGCCAGCGCTATCTGGACACTCGGCAAGCACACTGTCACCTTCGGTGGCAGCTACTCCTACACCCAGCTCAACGTACGCGACGATCGTACGGGTAAGGGCATGATCGCTACCTCCGACTTCGGAAACTTTCTCGAAGGCAACCTTGCCCCACAAAACACCGACTACACGACAACATCCTTCATGGTAGGAAATGCGAATCGCTACTACCGGGCTAACCAGGCCGGCGCCTACATCCAAGACAAGTTCCAGGCAACCCCGACCCTCAGTCTTACCGCCGGCATTCGCTATGACTGGAACGGCGGGCTCACCGAGAAGGATGGAAAGATCTTCAACTTCGATCCTTCAGGCTATGCCTTTGACGGTAACGAGGTGACCAGCAACGGCTTCGTAGTTGCCGGCAACAATAAGCTGTTCCCCACTGCAGGCGTGAGTGACACGACGCTCACCGGCCGCCAATGGGGCATCGGCCCGCGCCTTGGCCTGGCATGGGAGCCGAAAGAACTCAACGGCAAGGTTGTCGTGCGCAGCGGCACCGGCATCTACTACGATCGCGGTGAGCTCTTCACCTATCTCTCCCCCGGTTATGCCGCGGGCGAAGTCACTGGCGGCCCCTTCGGCGTGAACCAGACTCCACCGTTCGTGAATACCGTGCAGTGCAATCCCAACGATCCGCAGCCCACCGTTGCCTCGGATTGCGGCGGCACATTCAATCTTTCCACCCCATGGGGCGACTCAGCCGCCAACGCACCCAGCGGCAATCCAGCCGACATCTCCAAATATCTTCCGACTGTCTCAGAGATTGAAAACGGCGCACAGCTCTTCTCTTTCGCGAACTACAACCGCGCCAACAAGCTCCCCTACAGCATCAACTACACGCTCGATGTGCAGTGGCAGCCGCGTAGCGATCTTGCCATCGATATCGCTTACGTCGGCAATGTGGGTCGTCACCAGGTGGTTCCGGTGCCGTTTAATCAGGCCGAAACCGCTTCTCCCACCAGCCCGATCAACGGGCAGAACTACACCTATGGATACTCGGTCCAAAGCGCCGGTTCAGCTGCGGATACATACTGCAACTGCTCTCCGGCCACACTGGCTGACGGCACTACCTATCTTGCTACTTATGAAGGCGGCAACATCGATCTCCGCGTTCCTTACGTCGGCTACTCGGCTGAATCCGAAACCTACAAGGCCGCTGGACTTTCTGCCTATAACGCGGTCACCGCACACGTGGAAAAGCGCCTGAGCCATGGTATCCAGGGCGGACTCTCTTATACCTACTCTCACTCGCTCGATGAGCAGAGCGCGATGGGCCTCTTCTATAACGGAAATAACCCGCTCGACCTCCATGACGGTTACGCTTCGTCTGACTTCGACCGCACTCACGTCATCAACTTCACCTGGTCTTATACCAGCCCTGCCTTCCTCGGCGAGAATACCCTTGCTGGCCGCGCACTCAACAGCTGGACGCTTCAGGGCCTCACTGTACTGCAGAGCGGCCAACCCTACAGCATCATCGACTACTCAGGCGCAGTAGGCTCCATCTACTACGGAGTCTCCGACGGTATCACCAATCCCATCGTGCCACTCGCTCCTGGCTGCACGCCGAAGAAGGCCTACACGGGCAAATCGGGTGCCTTCGGCACACCGGCTCTCGACTCCACCTGCTTCACCATCCCGCTGCTGAACGGTGGCGCGCTGAATGGTGCCATCCCCGCCAACGATACCTTCGAGACCAACTTCACCAGCGGTCAGCGCAATATCTTCCGTCAGTCCTGGCAGAAGCGTGCCGACGCCTCGCTGGCCAAGAACTTCAAGATCACCGACAGCATTGCTGCCCGCTATACTTTCGACGTCTTCAATCTCACCAACACCACCAGCTTCGACATCCCCGGAGACAACGTCGCACAGAACGACGGGTACAACGACTTCCCCGTTGCCGGGACGACACCAGCACCATCCGCAGCCGCCTGCGCAGCAGGCACAGCCTCCTCAACCCCCTTCTACAACTGCCCCTCGGGACTCGGCTACGTGACCCATACCATCGGCAGCCCGCGCCAGATCCAGATGTCCCTGCGCGTCACCTTCTAACCCATCCTGCGCACCATGCGCAGCAGAGACGGCAGCCCTCGGGCTGCCGTTTTCCGTTCAGGGCTGTACTCCCGCTCAAGGTTGTATTCCTGCTCAGGGCTGTCTATCGTGCGGATACAATCGCCGCATGCCATCTGCCTGCTCGCCCATTGCCTCGCTGCTTCACTCCTTCCTCACACGCGAAGCCGATCCGGAGCAGGTACTCCGCGCTGCGCTCGCCCGCGCCAATGGCAATGCCTCTGCCAACACCTACCTTGTGCGCGACGAGCAGTGGTCGCTCGACCAGCTCAAGGCACCCTCGTCACGCAGCGAGCGCGGTGCGCTGCAAGGCCTTCCTGTCGCGCTCAAAGACTGCTTCGATCTCGAAGGGTTTGTCACCAGCAGCGGCTCGCGCTTCTATGCCGAGCACCACTCCCCTGCAGCGGCGGATTCCTGGGTCGCTGCGCAGCTCAAGCGCGCCGGAGCAATCGTCACCGGCAAAACACACCTGCATCAGCTTGCCTACGGCATCACTGGCGAGAATCGCGACTACGGCGACTGCCTGCAACCCGGCGCGCCCGAGTTGCTCACCGGCGGCTCCTCTTCCGGTTCCGCGGCCTCTGTCCTGGAAGGCTCCGCCTTTGCCGCCATCGGCACAGATACCGGCGGCTCGGTGCGCGCGCCAGCCGCGCTCTGCGGCCTCGCCGGTTATCGCGCCTCGCTCGGTGTGGGCAACTGGCAGGGAGGAGCGCATCTGGCACAGTCCTTCGACACCATCGGCTGGCTCTGCCGCGACCTTCGCGATCTTCCACTGCTTGCATCTGCGCTCTTCGGGCTCGACATTCCCGAAGCCTCACCAGCCGCATCTGTCCGCGTCGGCATTGTCACCGGCGCTTTGCTCGAGGACTGCAATCCATCCATACTTACGGCGCAGAGCCGCTGGATAGAACGCATCCAGAGTCTTGGCGTGCATGTTGCAGCGTGCGAAGCCTCTTTCTGGACCGAAGCCTATGACATCTACGCTCCAATCCAGGCCCATGAAGCTGCTGCGATTTACAAGGGCCACTACGAAGATCCACAGGCCGATGTCTTCGAGACGGCCATTGCCGAGCGTCTACGCTGGGGCGCTGCGCTCTCCATGCAGGACGTTCGGAACTTCCGCCAGCGTCATGCGGCCTTTCAGCAACGCATGGCCGCTCTCTTCACGCAGTTCGACTTCCTACTGCTCCCCGCGCTGCCAATTACGCGTCTCGTCGCCGGAGAAGACCAGACGCCGAATCGCCCACGTATCCTGCGCTACACCACGCCAGCCAGTCTCGGCGGAAATCCCACCGTTGTACTACCGGCAGCGCCTGCGGGACTGCAACTGCTTGCACCACTTGGAGACGATGCCCGGCTGCTCGCCTTCACCCGCCTGCTCGGTGAAGCGTTGCGCACCGAGAGCTAAACGTGTGCGCGCAGCTGTGCGGCCGACACGATTCCATGCTCGGCCACCGTTCTCCCTGTATCCTCTATCCCATTGATCCTGCATACTGTTGTCTGGTCCTTTCTTTCGGCCTGGAACAACATCTCGATACGCAGCCCGCATCGCACTAAGTGCCTTGTCCCCGAATAATGACGGCGCTTCCAGCCCTGTCTCACGACGGAACAGGCGAAGACCAGTCGAAACACCGGGGAACACCGAACAAGAATGAGCGAATCGAAGCAAGCCAGTACCCATAGCGCATGGGGCGACCGCATCCGCGCCCTCAAGAACGTCCCCCAGGTCCTGCGCATCGTCTGGAAGTCCGGCCCCGCGGTCGTCAGCTGGGGGCTGATCCTTCGCGTCATCGTTCCTGTACTCGGGCTGTTCATCGGCATCGTCGCCGCGCGCATCATCACCGGCGTCGCTCGCGCCTTCGAGCACCAGCCGCAGTTTCCGCACTTCTGGTGGCTGGTGATCGCGGAGATTGTCCTCGCGCTGCTGACAGGCATCCTCTCGCGCACCATCGATTACACCGATCAGCTGCTGGCCAATCGCTACACCTTCCACGTAAGCGTGCAGGTGATGGAACAGGCCGCGCAGCTCGATCTGACCACCTACGAGAATCCCGAATACTACGACCGCCTGGAACGCGCACGCGCCCAGGCCACCGATCGGCTGGCCATGATCCAGCAGATGGGCCGCCTCTTCCAGCTTTCGGTGCTCACCCTGATCTGGAGCGGCGTGCTTGTCTATCGCTCGCCAGGCATGATTCTGCTGCTCATCGCCGGCGTGCTGCCCAGCTTCTTCGGCGAGACGCATTTCGCCTTCCTCGGCTATGCGAAGAATTTCCGCCAGACGCCGGCCAAGCGCCAGATGGATTATCTGCGCCAGGTGGGCGGCAGCAAGGAAGCAGCCAAGGAGCTGAAGCTCTTCAACCTGAGCCGTTACTTCAGCGGACGCTTCCGTGCGCTCTCCCAGCAGATCTACGATGAAGACGTTGCGCTGGCCAACAAGAAGCTGCTCTGGGGCGGTCTGCTCTCGCTCATCAGCACCGCCGGCTACTACGGCGCCTATGCCTTCGCCATCTATGAAGCTGTGAGCGGCAAGTACCCGACCATCGGCGTCTTCTCGCTGATCACCGTCGCGATCCAGCAGGCCTCAACCAACTTTATGCAGGCATTCTCGACTGCATCCGGCATTGCCGACCAGGCGCTCTTCCTTACCGACCTCATCGCCTTCTTCGAGATGAAGCCGACGGTCTACTCGAAGCCCAACGGCCTCAAGCTTCCTCGCCCCATACGGCGCGGCTTCGAATTCCGTAATGTCTCCTTTGCTTATCCCGGCACCGGGCGGCGCGTACTCAAGAACTTCAACTTCACGCTGCATCCCGGCGAGCGCATCGCGCTCATCGGCGAGAACGGCCAGGGCAAGACCACCATCGTCAAGCTCATCACGCGCCTCTACGATCCGACCGAAGGCGAAATTCTGCTCGACGGCGTGGATCTGCGCGACTACGATCTCGACGATCTTCATCACGAGATGGGCGTCATCTTTCAGGACTTCATGCGTTACGAGATGACCGCGAAGGAGAATATCCTCGTCGGCCACATCGAAGTACCGCATACCGAAGAAGAAATTGTTTCGGCCGCGCACAAGAGCCTCGCCGATACTGTCGTTGCAAAACTTGCCGATGGTTATGACCAGCAACTCGGCCGCCGTTTTGAAACCGGCGTCGATCTCTCCGGCGGCGAGTGGCAGAAGATCGCCCTCGCACGCGCCTACCTGCGCGACGCGCAATTGCTCATCCTCGATGAACCTACCGCCGCCCTCGACGCCCGCAGCGAGCTCGAAGTCTTCGAGCGCTTTGCCGAGCTCACCGAAGGCAAGATGGCGCTGCTCATCTCCCATCGTTTTTCGACTGTACGCATGGCCGACCGCATCGTGGTGCTCGAAGGCGGCCAGCTCGTAGAAGAAGGCACCCACTCTCAGCTCATGGCCCTCGGTGGCCGCTATGCCGGCATGTTCGAAATGCAGGCAGCCAGCTACCGATGATGGAGACGCATGTTCCAGGTTCCCGCGATCGATCAGGAAATCCTCGATAAAGCCGGCCTCGTCCCGGCAGAAATGCGCGCACACGCCCGCACTGTCACCGCGCAATGGTCGGTCATTCACCGCCCCCAGTCGCCCATCACGCTTGCGCCCCGCATTCAGCAGGCAGAAGAGTCTCTCAACGCGCTTTTAGCCGAACTCGAAGAACTGCCCGCCAGCGCCGCACAACAGGGTCCCAATCCGCTGCTGGAGATTCGCGAGAACCCGCGCCTCTTCCGTACCGCCATCACCGAGATGGTCTCCGTTCAGAAGAAAGTCCCCAAACTTCCCCGCGTGGTCTCACCTCTCGGCGAGGAACCTCGCGCCGCTGTCGTCGCCTCCGGCTATCTGGAAGGCGCGAAGTCGGTCTGGAACGGCTCGGCGTTGCGCATCTGGCTCGACGAAGCGCAGTCCTTCGATCCACTCGAACTGCGCGAGCTCTGGATTCTCCCCACTTTTCTGAAATTCGCATTGCTCGACTCGATCCTCATGCAGGCCGACGCGATGCTACACCATCCGGAGATGCCCGACGCCGGCACTCCGCAGCTGCTCACCGCGCGCATCAAGAGCCTTCGCCAGCTCGGCCACGCCGACTGGACCTCGCTCATGGAGCCGCTCGTTGTCTTCGACGCGACCCTGCTCAAAGATCCCTCCGGTGCCTACGCGAAGATGGACTTCGACAGCCGCGAGAACTATCGCAAGCGTGTCGCGGAGATTGCGTTCTACTCTGAACGTTCCGAATCCGAAGTCGCGCAGTCTGTCATCGATTTTGCAGTGAAGGCTCAGCAGCAGCGCATTGAAGATCCCCGTGTGTACCTGCGCCAGGCGCATGTCGGCTACTATCTGTTCGACCGCGGGTTCCCCGACCTCGCGCGAGCTATCGGCTATCGCCCCAACTTCATCCATAGCCTGCGCCTCACCCTGCGCCGCAATCCGGACGACTTCTTCATCATCGGCATTGAAGTCCTCACCATCCTGCTGATGGCCGCCATTGTCGTGCCACTTGTCCCTCATCATCCCGTTATCGGCGGACTCACCGTCGCGTTCTTCCTGCTCCTGCTTCCTGTCTCGCAAACCGCGATCGACTTCATCAACAACACCGTCACCGCCATCTTCAAGGCCGCCGCCCTTCCCAAGCTCGACTTCACCAAAGGCATCCCGGCAGAGTTCACCACGCTCGTCGCCGTGCCCACGCTGCTCATGCATGAAAAGCAGGTGCGCGAACTGGTCGGAGAGCTTGAAGTCCGCTTCCTCGCCAACCAGGATCCAAATCTCCACTTCGCGCTGCTCACTGACCTGCCCGATTCTGTCGCGCGCCCCCGTGAAGCCGACCGTGATCCTCTGGTCGACCTTGCCGTCAAGCTTATCGATGGCCTCAACCAGCGCTACGCTTCGACAGCCGCGAAGCATGGGTCATTCTTTCTGCTCCATCGCCATCGCATTTTCAATGCGCGCCAGGGCGTGTGGATGGGCTGGGAGCGCAAGCGCGGCAAGCTCCTCGACCTGAATAACTATCTGAAGGGCACCTTCGACGCATTTCCTGTCAAGGCCGGCGACATGGCGACGCTCGCCCGCACGCAATACATCATCACTCTCGACTCCGACACCCAGTTACCGCGCGGCACGGCGCAGGCCATGGTCGGAGCCATGGCGCATCCTCTCAACCGCGCTGTCATCGATCCGGACCGCCGCGTCGTCACCGCCGGTTATGGCATCCTGCAGCCGCGCGTCGGTGTCAGCGTACAGTCTGCTTCGCGTTCGCGGCTGGCCTCGATCTACTCCGGCCAGACCGGCTTCGACGTTTACACGCGCGCTGTCTCCGATGTTTATCAGGACCTATACGGCGAGGGCATTTTCACCGGCAAGGGCATCTACGAAGTCAACGCGCTGCATGCGGTGCTCGATCGCCGCTTCCCGCGCAATTCGCTGCTCAGCCATGACCTCATCGAAGGCGCTTACGCCCGCGCAGGCCTGGCCACCGACATTGAGGTGATCGACGATTATCCCTCGCACTACAGCGCATACACCCGCCGCAAGCACCGCTGGGTACGCGGCGACTGGCAGATTGCGCAGTGGCTCTTCTCGCGCGTGCCGGATGAGTCCGGCCACTATGTCCGCAACCCCATCTCGAATATCTCGCGCTGGAAGATTCTCGATAACCTGCGCCGCTCGCTGGTGGAACCGATCACGCTGATCCTGCTTGTGGCGGGCTGGTTTGGCCTGCCCGGAGGACCGCTCTTCTGGACCGCGGTCACTCTCTTTCTGCTCTTCACTCCCACGGTTGTGCAACTAATCTTCAGCCTTGGCCGCGCCATGGCCAGCGAGATGCCCGGCGAAGTCCGCGAAGCCCTGCTTGGCTTCTACCAGGCGCTCATCATCACGCTGCTGAACCTCATCTTTCTGCCTCACCAGACAATGCTCTCGCTCGACGCCATCGTGCGCTCGCTCGTGCGCCGCTTCATCACCGGCCAGCGTCTGCTGGAGTGGGAGACAGCCGCCGAAGCCGAATCGAGCAAAGCGAAACGCACCCCGGTCGATCGCTATCTCGCCGCTTCACCGGTCTTCGCTCTCGCACTCGCCGGGCTACTGGCACTCTTCCATCTCAAGGCGCTCTTTGTCGCTGCGCCTATCCTCGTGCTCTGGGGCCTCGAAAGCGCGATCACTGTCTGGCTTAACCGCGCTCCGCGGGAAGAAAAAACTCCTCTCACCGCGCAGGACGAGGCATGGATGCGCCAACACGCGCTGCGCATCTGGCGTTTCTTTCACGAGTTTGGCGGTGAGCGCCACAACTACTTCATCCCCGACAATGTCGAAGAAGAAACGCTCTTCGAAGCCGCGCGCGTCTCACCGACCAACTTCGGCCTGCTGCTCAATGCACGCCAGGCTGCTGTCGAGCTCGGCTTCCTCACCCTGCCCGAGTTCTGCGACCTTTCGCTGCGCAGCCTCGATGCCATGGACCGCCTGGAGAAGTTCCGCGGCCACATCTACAACTGGTACAACACGCATACCTTCGAACCGCTCACGCCAATCACCGTTTCCTCGGTCGACAGCGGCAACCTCATCGCATCGCTCTACACGCTGCGTACCGGCGCGCGCGAGCTTCTGCACCGCCCGGTTCTCAAACCCACGCTCTTTACCGGGCTCGAAACACATTGGCAACTGTTGCGGTTACAAAAAGGCCTGCCCGCCGAACTGGCGAACCGTACCACTCCGGCCCGCACTGCCGGGATCTATGGCTGGATAGGGTGGATCTCCGAAACCTCCCAGCTTCCCTCGCTCCAGCAGCTGCCCGCATACGCTGCGCCCTCGCCGGATGAGCTCGCCTGGTGGCTTCGCGAAACCCGCGCCCGCCTCGACGCCATCCTCAGCCTCGTCCGCAACTACCTGCCCTGGATCTCCTGCGGCTATATTCCCATCCGCGAGCTCGTACAGCAGACACTCAAGGACAAGGAGATCATTCCTACCCTCGAGAACGCACCCGAATTCCTCGATCAGCTCGAGCAGCGCCTTGCCCGCGCCTGGGCTACGGCCAACGCCACGCAATCGTCGGCAGGCTCTTCGGATCTGGACAGCTCTGCGCAGGGCATTCTCATCGAACAGCTCCGCTCCGAGCTCCCCGCTGTCCGCCAGAGGCTCACCGCGCTCTCCGAGCAGTTGCTTGCAGTCTCGAACGGCGCTCTCCGCGCCGCCGAGGAGATGGACTTCGCCTTCCTCGCCGACAAGGGCCGTCAGCTGCTCTCGATCGGCTATGAAATTGCGACGAACACGCTGCACGAAGCCACCTACGACATGCTCGCCTCCGAAGCGCGCATCGCCACCTTCATCGCCGTCTCACGCGGCGAGCTGCCGCAGCAGGGATGGTTCAAGATGGGCCGCGTGCACACCATGGCCTACGGTCGCGCCATCCTGCTCTCCTGGACGGGCACCATGTTCGAGTACCTGATGCCGGCGCTCTGGATGCGCAACTATCCGGACACGCTCATCGCCCGCTCGCTTTCATCGGCCGTCGCCATCCAACGCGAATTCGGCAAGGCGAACGGCATTCCGTGGGGCATCTCCGAATCCGGTTTCGGCAAGACCGATGACGCCGGCCACTATCACTATCAGGCCTTCGGCATCCCGGCCATCTCGCTCAAGTACGACGCGACCGCCGGCCCGGTCGTTTCGCCCTACTCCACCTTCCTTGCCATCGGCGTCGAGCAGCAGGAGGCTATTCGCAACCTGCGCCGCATGGAAGGCATGCAATGGGTTGGCGCTTACGGTTTCTATGAAGCTGCCGACTTCTGCGAATCGACCTCGAAGCCAGTCGTCGTGCGCGAGTGGATGGCCCATCACCAGGGTATGGCCATGATGTCGCTGCTCAACCTGCTGGCCGACAATGCCGTCCAACGCTGGTTCCATGCCAACCCGGAGTTCCAGGCTTCGGAGCTGCTGCTGCATGAAAAGCCTATCCGCGAGGCGGGCCTCAAGGCCGATCAGAAACCTGTCCGCAAGGCGAAGAAATCCGCGGCATAGCTGGCTTCTCAGCACAAAAATAGAACGGGCCGGCAAAATTTCGCCGGCCCGTTCTATTTCCTTCACATGCTCATCTTTACCGGTTATTCCACGGGCTCTACCAGGTACTGCTCCAGCTTGCCATCCGGCATGGTGTAGGTGGTCACGCGCAGCGTCTGCGGGCGGCTATCGAACTTCACCGCAAAGCTGTGGAAGGTCATGCCGCCGCGCAGGCTCTCACTTCCCTGCGTGAAGGAGGAAGGCTCTCCCAGCGGCCCCAGGCTGTTCTTGAAGTCTTCGAGTGCCTGATCGCCGAAGTACGCATTGCAATTGTCGGTGAAGAGCGAGCGGTCGATCTTCCCCTGCTGCAGACCGGCGAAGATCTGCTTCGCCTGAGTCAGCTCCGCGCTGGAAGGTGTTTTCCCTGCTGCGGTATCGAGCACCAGGTCCGCGACTGCGCGCGCAATGCCACTGCCCGCCGAAGCCGCATCCTGATTGGTCAGAACCGCGATCGCGATCTTGTCGTCGGGGAAAACCAGATTCTCCGCAGTGAAGCCTGAGACCTCACCCGAGTGCTCCCACAATACATGCCCGTCGTACTGGCGCACGAAGATGCCAAGCCCGTAGTGCGAGTCTGTGCCGTCCTTGAGCTTCACACTCGCAGCCATCTCGTCATACGACTTCTTCTCAAGCAGCGAGCGATTCATCATGCTGATGTTCCATTGCGAGAGGTCATAGGCCGGCATCGCCAGCTCGCCGGCCGCGAACATCCAACCTTTGCCTTCCTTCGGCGCCGGACGCAGTGGCCCCAGCGCGTAGCGGATGTACCCCTCGGCATCGGTATCGCCCAGCTTCTTCGCATCGGAGTTCCACACCGCCTCCATATCGAGCGGCTTGAAGATATGCTCCTGCAGAAACGGCATCAGCTCTTCGCCGCTCACCATCTCCACAATGCGTCCGGCGATCACGAAGTTTGTGTTGGAGTACTGCCACTTCGTTCCCGGCTCAAAATCCAGCGGCTTCTTACCCCACACATCGAGGATGTGCTGCGCGGTGACAGCCTCGCGCATGGGAGGCATCAGGTAATCCTCCGGCCAGTAATCCTGATAGCCCGAGGTATGCGAGAGCAGCATGCGGATGGTCACATCCTTGGCCTGCGTGAGATCGGGCAGATACTTCGAGACGGGGTCGTCGATCGAGAGCTTGCCCTGCTGCTCGAGCAGCAGGATTGCCGCCGCGGTGAACTGCTTCGAAATGGAACCGACCGAATAGCGCATGGCCGGCGTTGCCGCCAGCTTTGGCGAGAGGCGGGCATCGCCATACGCGTGCGTGTAGACGATCTCGCCGTGCTCAACGACCGCCAGCGTTGCCGAAGGCACACCCGTCGTGGCCAATACCTTTTCGGCTGCCGCGTCGATCTTCGCCCGTTCGGCTGAGGGCATTGTCTCCACCACAAGCCCCGGCGGCGCAGACTGTGCGATGAGCGCGGCACTCATCGAAAAAGCAGAGAGGACAGAGGCGAAACGAAGCGCATGCGAAATAGAGATAGGGCTCTTCATAGGAAAGAGCCAGCCTAACAGCTGGCTCTCGACGTGCGCCAGTTCCGTGATTATGCGCTGGGATGATCTTCGAGCAGGTGCTTCACCGACTCCGCCGTTCCACGTGCCCAGGGTGAGGTTGAGACGAATGCCAGCACCAGTACCGCAGCACCGGCAGCGGTCATCGTCCACCAGATGGCATGCGTCGCCGTGGTGAAGTCCGTACCGTGCACGCGGCTCGCAGCCACCACCGAGCCGCTGACTGCGACACCCAGCGCTGCGCCTACCTGCCTGCTGGTCGAGGCGATGGCCGCAGCCACGCCCGCCTGCGAGAGCGGCATGCCGGCCACCGCGCTGTTGGTGATTGCGGGGTTGATCAGTCCCAGTCCGATACCGAAGAGCGTGTAGGCCAGCAGCAGCCAACCCACGTGCGTCGCCTGGCCGAGACCGGTCAGGGTCAGCGCAGCCAGCAGAAATCCAAGCCCCGCTCCAATCAGCGAACGCTTCGGGCCATGCGCAGCTACCAGCCGCCCCGACCACGGCGCGCAGATGATCATCATGACCGCCAGCGGCAGCGTAAACAGCCCGGTACGGAATGCCGAGAGGCCGCGCACCTGCTGCAGATAGAGCGCATTCAAGAAGAGAAAGCCGGCAAAGCAGGAGAAGGCGCTCACCGCCAGCACCGTCGCACTGGCAAACGGCATGCTACGGAAGAAGCGCAGATCGAGAAGAGGATCGCGCCGGCGCGGCTCGTAGAGCACGAAGCCGAGAAATGCAACTGCGGTGGTGACAAATAGTCCGATGATCAACCCCGAGGTCCATCCTGCATGCGGCCCTTCGATCACGCCCCAGGTCAGCGACGCCAGACCGATGAGCACCAGCGACTGACCCACGGGGTCAAACCGCCGCGCCCGCGCCGCCTTCGACTCATGGATAAAGATCGCAGCCAGTGTCGCCGCGACGATTCCCACCGGGATGTTGATCCAGAAGATCGATCGCCATCCGATGGCCTGCGTCAGCGCACCGCCGATCAAGGGGCCAATGCCCAGCGACACACCCGCTACCGCGCCCCAGATGCCCACCGCCTTGGCGCGGTCCTTCGGATTGGGAAATGCATTCGCAATAATCGAGAGCGCCACCGGGTTCAGCATCGACGCGCCGAAGCCCTGCAGCGCACGGAAGGCAATCAGCTGCTCAATCGTCGCCGCGCGGCTGCACAGCAGCGATCCCAGGGTGAACACGCCGAGGCCGATCTGAAAGACGCGTCGCCGCCCGAAGCGGTCTGACATGGAGCCGGACAACATCAGGAAGCTCGCCACCACCAGCGTGTAGGCGTCGAGGATCCACTGCAGGCCGTTCATCCGCGCATGCAGGTCCTTCTGAATTGCAGGCAGCGCGACATTCACAATCGTCACGTCCATGCCCACGATCAGCAGGCTCATGCAGCAGATGGCCAGAATCAGGTTGGGATGGGTTGTCTTCTTCACGGCGGCCGAAACCCCACCGCTCACCTCAGCAGGCGTGCGCATAGTTTCAATCTTCGACAAGGTATCTCCAATAAAGAGATGCGCCCTGCGCCGCGAGGATGAAAAATCCCTCTTGAAAATGCCCGGCGAAGATTACTTCACCATCGACAGCAGCTGCGAGCCGTAATTCACCGCCGATGTCACGTAGCCGATCACCTTCTGGATATTGTTCAACTGATCCGCCGCATTTTTGATACCAGCATTTGCAGCCTTCAACTGCTTGCTGACCGCCGCCACCTGCGCGTCGTTGTCGCTAAGTATCTGGTTCAGCGCCTTCTCGTAGTTTGCCTCCGCCTCAGTCACCTGCCCGTTCAAGACCTGTTTCTGCTCGCCCGTACACTTTGCGCTTACAGTCTCGTACTGGCTCAGCAGGGCCGTGTACGTATCCAGCACATCTTCGAGTGCGTTTGCCATCGTCCCCGTCCTCACTTCGCCAGAATTTCGTCCGTCCACTGCTTCACGCCATCGATCGTGGGCGGGGGCAGGCGAAAGGCCATCGGCTTCTCGGTCGCCACCAGATCGATCCGCTTTGCCATCTCCTTCAGCGCCGCCGACATGGCATCGCTTGCCTTGTCATACGCAGCCAACTGCGCTGTCTTTTTATCGGCGATCTGCTGCTTTACCAAGGGAGTCAGCTTCACGCTCACCGCAGCCGGCACCGGCGCAGTCCCTAGACCGAAAGGATCGAGCGCCGGCTTCAGCAGCGCCGCACTGTCTACCGCATTCTGATCGGACAGCATATCCGCCAGCATCGAAGCCTCGGCCAGATACGCCTCTTCCATCGTCCGCCAATCCGGCGCTTCCTTGTCGAAGAGCCCGCTCAGCGCGCCTGCCACCTGGTCCAGCGACTTGGCCACCTCGTGCTCCTTATGCGCCTTCACCGCAGTCACCAGAGCCTCAATGCCCGCCTTGATCGCAGCCTGCTCGTCAGACGAGGCCTTGTGCGATGCCAGCCCGTCCACCTCCATCTCCAGCTTGCCGCAGGCGGTCGATACATCGTCGGCAGCCTTTGAGCCAGCCAGCGCGGCAAAGTCTCCAGCCACGGCAGTCAGGTCTGCGGCCATCGCCTCGCGCGTGGCCAGTTCCTCTTCGGTGGCATGAATCTCCTGCCGGCTCGCCGCCGGATAGGCAATCCCGAAGAGCGCCTCGCGCACCTTGAGCATCTGGTCCCGCGCGGTGAGCACCGTACCCAGCGCCGCGTAGTAATCGCTCAGCGACTTCGCCGTTGCCGACATCTGCGTGGCCGCGGCGGTCGCATCTTCGGCGGTCTTACAGCCCGCGATCACCAGCAGCCCCACCATGGCCGCCGCACATCGACGCCAGGACATACCTCACCTCCAGAACCGGACCTGAGCCGCATAAAGGGAAAAGCTGCCAAATGCTAGGAGACGCGTCCCGCGCTGTCAACGCAGAAGTTTCCCTGTGCCTGGCGAGATTACAATCACCTGAGCATGTCTTCTCTGACCGGAAAAACCGCCCTCGTCACCGGAGCCTCGCAGGGCATCGGCCGCGCCATCGCCCTCGAGCTTGCCCGCGCCGGAGCCAACGTCGCTCTCGCCGCCCGTAACGAAGCCGCTCTTGCCGAACTGGCGCAGGAGATCACCGCCGCCGGCGGCACCGCCCAGCCCTTCGCACTCGACATCTCGAGCGAAGACTCGATCAAGGAATGCGCCAAGGCTATCCTCGCCCACTTCGGCACGGTGCACATCCTGGTCAACAACGCCGGGATCACAAAAGATACGCTCCTGCTGCGCATGAAGCGCGCCGACTGGGATTCGGTCCTGAACACCAACCTCACCGGCACCTTCCTGCTCACGCAGGCGCTGGTCAGCTCCATGATGAAAGCACGCTGGGGCCGCATCATCCATATCTCTTCGGTGGTCGGCGAGATCGGGCAGGCCGGGCAGGCCAACTACGCCGCCAGCAAGGCCGGACTCATCGGCTTCACCAAATCGCTGGCCCGCGAGCTCGCCTCGCGCGGCATCACCGCGAACGCCGTCGCTCCCGGCTACATCGAGACCGCGATGACCGCCGTCCTCGATGAGAAACAGCGCGAGGCTATGACGACGAACATCCCGCTCGGCCGCCCCGGCAGCGCGCAGGACATCGCTTACGCCGTCCGCTTCCTCGCCTCCGATGAGGCCGCCTATATCACCGGCCACACGCTCGACGTCAACGGCGGCATGCACATGAACTAAGGACTGGCCGGGACTGGCCGTCCAGGCCTTTCGCCTTCGGCTGCTGCGCACAGGGCGCGCTGCGGTCGCGAGCTCGCCTGGCACGGAAGAATGGGGCCCATCCAAGCCTGAAGTTGGCCTGAACGGCGAGCGAGAATTCGAGTGCCCCACCCATGACACGCGGCCGGTCATGGGTGGGTCTCGCACCAATTCCAAAGCAGCAACCAGCTGCCATCAGCGGACGGGTACCACCTTCTCCTCAGCCGTAACCGTAAAAACAAGGGGTGCACTGGACACGGAGCCAACCAGTAGCGCATCAGGGCAACCCCTTTGAAGTCGAGATTGGCTTCCGCCATCGACACGGCTCTTCCTGTGAATTGCGCCTGCAACGTATAGCTACCGGGCGGAAAATTGATCTTCCAGATCTTTTCCTTGGGCGCCGCATATTTCCGGAGGTCCACCTCGAAGGAGAACGCTGCGCCGACTGGCAAAGACGCGATCAAAGGATCGACACGTCCTGCAATAAAGCCCGGCTCCACAGGCTCAAGATGCAGAACCTGTCCACTCGGCAGAGTGAGCGTGTATTTCACCGCATGGGGATACTGCTTCGCTCCATTCGCCAGCGAGATCCCTACATTGAATGTCTGATCCTGCGAAGTGGCGTTGCGCAGTTCCACGCGAAAAAGCCCAGGCGTGGGTGTGGGAGCAAGCAGCAGGAGCGGCTCTCCCTGCGATGCCTCCGAAGTCTGTGCCGAGCCTGCGCCAACCCACCCGAAAACGACAACGAGCAAAGCAATCGCGCACGCTTTCATAGCGGACACAGCATAGCGAACGCCCTCCCTTGCCGCAAGCGCTGAAAAGCACGCTCCTTGATTTCAAAGCCGCCCCTTAGGTGCGCAGAGAGATTCCCTGGCCTGCTTCTCCAGGCAATGGAACCTCCAGTCAAGCCAGAAAGCTTGGCAACCGTGCGCAACTCGCTCCCCATCAGCTACTTGCGAAAGCCTCGCGCTGGCATGGAATTTCCCCTCGCGGAGCTACACTGAAATCAGGAAAAGAAACGGCCGTCCGGCATCCCCGGGCGGCCGTTTTCTTTTGCGCAAAACTCGATCTCAAGCCGTGAGGAAGCCATCCCGATGACCTATCAGGACCAGAATCCACCCCAGCCGAAGCCCTGCCCGCCTCAACCCTTCTGCCTGGAAGCGGTCGTCGTCTGCGACCAATATTCCGACTTCCTCGCCCACACCCTACCGCACAACAAGTTCCTCTTCGACCGCATCGTCGTCGTCACTTCCTACGAGGACCGTGCCACCCGCAAGCTCTGCGAGTTCCATCATGTGCAGTGCCTCCCCACCGACCTGCTGCAGAGCCGCAAGGGGGAGTTTCACAAGGGCAAAGGCATCAATCTCGGCCTTGAAGCGTTGAGCCTGAAGGGCTGGGCCGTGCACCTGGATGCCGACATCTACCTGCCGCCGCAGACCCGGCTCCTGCTCCAGCAGGCCGAGCTCGATCCCCGCTGCATCTACGGCATCGACCGCTTCAACGTCCGCGGCTACCAGGCCTGGGCCGCTTTCCAGGGCGAGCCACGACTCCAGCAGGAGGCCGAAACCTACATTCACATGCACGCCTTCCCCATCGGCACCCGTGTCATGCATCGTCACGCCGGCGGATACGTCCCCATCGGCTTCTTCCAGCTCTGGAATCCATCGACCTCCGGCATCACGCGCTATCCGGAAGAGCACACCAATGCCGGCCGCGGCGACACCGTCTTCGCACAGATGTGGCCGCGTTCCCGGCGCGCTTTTATCCCGGAAATCGTCGGCTACCACCTCGAGAGCGACGACGCGCGCAACGCGGCGAACTGGAATGGCCGCACCACCGCGCCTTTCATCCACGCATAGCCGGGCACAAAAGCAGAACGGCGCGCCGGCAGAGCTGCCCGGCGCGCCGCAAACATATTTCTACACTCTAGCTCTTCGCCTTCATCGTTCTCCGCTTGCATAACTCCGCGTTCAGTTCGGCTCCGATGAGAATGGCAACCGCCGACAGGTAGAACCACAGCATCAGGCCCACCAGCGCGCCCATCGATCCATAGGTCGCGTTGTAGTTCGACAGATGGCTGAGGTAGAAGCTCAGCCCCGTAGACCCCAGAAACCACCCCGTGATGGCCACCAGAGCACCCGGCTGCGTGGTGGCAAAGCGATGCTTCACATTCGGGCCGAGATAGTAGATCAGCTCCAGGCTCAGGAAGAAGGCCAGGAAGGTGACAGCCAGCCGCAGCAGCGGCCACACATGCTCGAATGCCTGCGGAATTGGGAACAACCGCGTAAGAAAGTGCCCGAAATGCGGTCCGGCCACCAGCGCCAGCAGCGAGATTGACACCAGTCCCCCGCTGGTAAAGGTCAGCAGCAACGCCTGCAGCCGGTTGCGCCACCAGTTCCGCTGCTTCTCGGGCGGCACATCGTAGGCAATATCCAGAGCCTCGATCAACGATGAGAATCCTCCCGTAGCCGCCCACAGATAGCCCGCGACGCCGAAGGAGAGCAGCTTTCCCCGGTTCGGGGTCAGGATGCTGGACAGGATCGTCACGACGAAATTCATCGAGTCCGCCGGCACCACCTCCGCCATTAGGTCCAGCATGGCCTGAAAGACATTGGGGATAGGCAGAAACTGCAGCAGCGAGGAGAAAATGACGATCAGCGGCACCAGCGCCAGCAGGAAGTAGTAGGCCAGCGCGGCGGCAATCGTGAACGCACGTGTCCGCCAGAGCTCGTTATAGATCAGGACGGTGATCTGCCAGATCTCCCGTGCCTCCGCCTCTACGCGCTCCCTCAACCCTGGCCATCTGGTTACGCTCTGCATCGTTCTCCCGCGGCTCACTCTCTCCGATGTGCGAAGCACTCGTCTGGATGCGTTCTCTCTTCCGGCTGCAGGCACATCACCATCCCATGTTGCCCACGGAAAGCAGCCCGCCGCAGTGCGCCATGGCTCCCTGTGCCAGCAGGCCTATCGCGCAGCCGGACATCCGGATTCGCCGCATCTACCGCCCTCCTTTTACAGCCAACCGCTATGATAGGCATCCAAAGGCCTGACACCATGAATGAACTGCAGCGCAACCTCATCGCCGACGGATATGGCACACCGCCTCCACGCATCCTCGAAGCCCTGACCGAAACGCTCGTTCACACCCGCGTTCCCGGCGCTCCCCACACGATCTACGAGGAGCTCTGGCACCTCGCCTTCTGGCTCGAGCTCTCGCTCGACTGGATCACCGGGCGACCCACTCCTTACCCGGCTCACTCCGCCGAGGGTTTCCCTTCCCCCGAGGACGTCGCCGACGAGCCCATCATCCCACTCCTCCGCCGCTTCCTGGACGGCCTCGAGCTTGCCTCCGGCATGGCCGCCGACGAAGCTACCCTCGAACGCCGCTTCGAACGCCCTTCTCGGAAAGGCACGCTTCGCCTTACCGTCGAGGACGAACTCCTTGGCCTCGCTACCCACAATGCCTACCATCTCGGCCGCATTGTCCTCTTACGCCAGATCCTCGGCGCATGGCCGCCGCCTTCCGGTGGAGACAGCTGGTAAACGTCCTGTTTGGGACCAAATATGGTTCATTTTGGGACTTAGCTCGCACCTATACGAAATTCTTCTTGCATCGCGCATTTCCGCATGTTAACTATGCAGCCAATACCTCCACAAAAACCCACCTTGAGGTATGAAGGGGAAAGTGCGGTCATAGCTATGTCTATGAAAATTGGAACCACCATTCGGGGATACCGCCTGCAAAAAGGGCTCTCCCAGGGCGATATCGAAAAGCGCACAGGCTTGCTGCGTTGTTATCTGTCCCGGGTAGAGAACGGTCATACCGTTCCCTCTCTCGACACCCTGGCAAAAATCGCCCAGGCGTTGGATCTCCCGCTGGCTCAGTTTTTTGCCGAAGATTCACTCGGCCGCGAGCTGAACCCGCAGAAGCTCTCCGACGATGAGCTCCGTTTTCTCACCCAGATTCGTCGCTACTCGTCGAATCTGAACGACAGCGATCGCAAACTTCTGCTGGCTATGGTCAAGAAGTTTGCCGCCACAGCAGTTCGCTAGGCCCGGCCGCTTCCCCCTTGCGGCAAGACCTTTCACCCCACTCCCTCAGACGCATTTTCACGCCCCGGCTTCGGCCGGGGCTTGTTCTTTGGGGTCGCCGTTCTGTACGCCGTTCGTTATTTCCAGAAGGAATAGACACCGTAGGTCAGCAGCGCCAGCAGGAAGGCCATGCCGCCGACGGCCAGCATCCGGCGCCGTGCAAACAGTGCCCGCGGAGAGCCGATGCGCGGCACCAGAGGCACTCCCAGAGCCAGCCCACCCAGGAAACCTCCGAGGTGCGCCATATTGTCGATCTGCACCGGGCTCTTGCCGAAGGCGGTGTAGAGTCCAATCCCAAAATTCAGGATGGCGAACTGGATCACGCTCCAGCGCAGGCGCTTGGCCTCGATCTGCGGCAGCGGCAGCCGCTTCGACTTGAGCAGCAGGATCAGCACCCCGGCCAGCCCGAAGATGGCCCCGGAGGCGCCCGCGCCGACGATAGCCGAATCGGCAGGCACAATCTGTCCGCCCTGGTAGGCCAGCCCCGGATGCACCGCAAGGCTCAGCAGGTTCCCGGCAAAGCCGGTGAGCACGTAGGCGGCGACCACGCCGAACGGCCCCATCAGCGGCTCGGCCAGCAGCCCCAGGTTCCACAGGCACCACATGTTGGTCGCGATGTGGATGATGCCGACGTGCACGAACATCGCCGTGAACAACCGCCACCACTCATGGCCTACCAGAACATAAGGGCCGCAGTTCGCGCCCCAGCGCAGCAGTTCCGACGTAGTGGGAGAGATGATCGAGGTGCCCGTCAGCAGCATTCCCAGGAAGACGAGGCAGTTGATGCCCAGCAGGGTGTAGGTAGCCGGAGCGAAGGCCCAGGCGTGGCCCTTGCGCTGCGGCCCCGAAGGCCGTGGCATCCACTGGCCCTGTCCTTCAAAATTTGGCTGCGGAGCCCCAGGCCCGCGTCCATCCTGCCAGCCCCACTGGCGGGTACCTTCGTCCGGCTCCCGGCCCGGCGGCAGAATCTCCGGCTCGTATTGAGAAAAGTGCATGCTCCGGCCGGCGTCACCCGCCGGTCCGAAGGATCCTTCCTGCCGTGCATTCGCTCCGGCAGCCGACCAGCTCAGGTTTCGCTCCATCATCCGTGCAGTCTTTCCTCTCACTATACCGTCTGACCGCTTTCTGTCCTCTGAGCACAGCCCTGCGACTCTCGCACCCAGCGCCTGCGGCTCTCACACCACAGATGCGCCATCCCTCCCCAGGGGATGCGCAGAACCGCTACACTGGAGGGTTGTACACCATTTCCGCAGCCATCCTGGCTGCATTCAGGAGCAGTCCCCATTGAGCGGCATCAAGCCTGTGAAGCGCGCCCTCCTCAGCGTCACCGATAAGACCAGCCTGGTCGATTTTGCCCAGCATCTCGCCTCCGCCGGCGTCGAGCTGGTTTCGACCGGCGGCACCGCCCGTACCCTGCGCGAGGCAGGCCTTAAGGTTCTGGATATCTCCGAGCTCACCGGCTTCCCCGAGATGCTCGATGGCCGCGTAAAAACCTTGCACCCCAAGGTCCACGGCGGCATTCTGCACATCCGCGGCAATGCCGAGCATCGCGCCGCGGTCGAGGCCCATGCCATCCAGCCCATCGACATGGTGGTGGTGAACCTCTACGCCTTCGAGAAGACGGCTGCGAACCCCGAGGCGTCCTTTGCCCACCTGATCGAGAACATCGACATCGGCGGCCCCTCGATGGTGCGCTCGGCGGCCAAAAACTTCGAGGACGTCGCCATCGTGACCGCGGCCGCAGACTACCCGGCGCTGGCCGAGGAGCTGAAGTCGACCGGCGGCCTCTCGCGCGAGACCCGCTGGAAGCTGGCCAAGGCGGCCTTTGCCGTGACCGCAGCCTACGACACCGCCATCGCCAACGCTCTCGAGCGCATAGACTCGGCCGAACAGCCGGATGTCGCCCCACACTTCACCGATGCCGAGTTCCCCAAGGCGCTGCGCGTCAACTATCCGCTGCAGATGAGCCTGCGCTACGGCGAGAACCCGCACCAGAAGGCCGCTCTCTACTCCGACGGCACGGGCACCGGCGTCGCCGGCTGCACTCAGCTCCAGGGCAAGGAGCTGAGTTACAACAACCTGGTCGATCTCGACGCCTGCTGGGAGCTGGTTCAGGAGTTCGACAAGCCCGGCGTGGCCATCATCAAGCACACCAACCCCTGCGGCGCGGCCACCGGCGCGACCATCCTCGAGGCCTACCAGAGCGCCCTCGCCGCTGACCCGATTTCCGCCTTCGGCGGCGTAATCGGCATCAACCGCGAAGTGGACGAGGCCGCAGCCGAGGAGATCGCGAAGCTCTTCGTCGAAGCCATCGCCGCTCCGTCCTTCTCCGAAGGTGCGAAGGCCCGCTTTGCCGCCAAGAAGAACCTGCGCCTGGTCGAGGTTCGGCCGTCCACGACAGCCCGCGTGGTCAAGCAGGTTTCCGGCGGTCTTCTGCTGCAGGATGCCGACCGCGGCCACGTCACTGCGGATGAACTGAAGGTCGTCACCGCTCGCAAGCCCACCGAGGACGAGCTCGAAGCACTGCTCTTCGCCTGGCGCGTCTGCAAGCACGTCAAGTCAAACGCGATTGTCTATGCCAAAAACGGTCAGCTGCTGGCCGCCGGAGCCGGGCAGACCAGCCGCGTCGACGCTGCGAAGTTCGGCGCCATGAAGGCCGTGCTGCCGCTCAAGGGCTGCGTCGCCGCCTCGGATGCCTTCTTCCCCTTCCCCGACGGGCTCGAAGTCGTGGTCGCCTCTGGCGCCACGGCGGTCATCCAGCCCGGAGGCTCAGTCAAGGACGCGGACGTCATCGCGGCGGCCGACAAGCTGGGCATCGCCATGGTCTTCACCGGCATGCGCCACTTCCGCCACTAGGCACTGGCCGTGCCGGGCATTTCGCCTTCGGCACCCGCTCCCTTTGGTCGCGCTCCGGCGGGAGTACCTGAGTCCCGGCCGGGTGCCCCACCCATGACATGTTTTGCCGTCATGGGTGGGTCTCACCCAGATATCCCAGGAAAGAACCGGACAAACCATCTCCGCCGGGCGCAGGCCGTGGCCCTCGCAACCCCTGCCCTGGCAGGGGTTTGTCGTCTACACCCTCCCCCTATCCCTTACCCTCTTCTCCAGCGCCGAACCCGGAGCGGGTTACAATCGTCTTATTGTTGGAAGCATGCCTGGGTCGCTGGACCGGGTGACCGGAAACCGACCGACCACAGACACGTCCCAAACGTAAAAAGGACACGATCTGCACGCGTCGCACGTCTTATTGAATCGGTCGGCCGTCATATCTCCGACACAGGAAATTCCAACCACCATGACCAGCAAGCCGCAGCCGCGCCGACTCTCTCTCTGCCATATCGCCACCCTCACGCTCGCGGCTTTTGTTTCGAGCAGCGGGGCCTTTGCACAAACCGGGACCCAGACCGTTCCCGCAGTGCCGCAGAAGACTGCCGCACCTGACGCCGCACAGCAGCCCGATCGCGCCGCCGCCTATTACCACTACATGCTGGCGCATGAATATGAAGAGCTGGCCATGACCACCGGCCGTTCCGAATACGCCACACGCGCGGGCGAAGAGTACAAGCTGGCTCTGAACAACGATCCGACGTCGAAGTTCCTCAACAACGGCCTCGCCGAGCTCTATTACCGCACCGGCCGTATCCGCGACGCCATCTCGGCCGCGCAGGAGCAGATCAAGAAGGACCCGAAGAACCTCGACGCCCACAAGCTGCTCGGCAACATCTATCTGCGCACGCTCAGCGACGGCCAGCAGAACAGCGCTTCCGACGAGATTCTCAAGCTCGCCATCGACGAATACAACACCATCGTCCAGCTCGAGCCCAATTCCATCGAAGACCACCTGCTGCTTGGCCAGCTCTACTCCTTTGCGCATGACTCGGTCCACGCCGAGCAGCAGTTCGATGCCGCGCAGAAGATCGATCCCGGTTCCGAGGATACGGCGCTCAATCTCGCCCGCCTCTATACCGAGCAGGGCGATACCAAGCGCGCCATCACCATCCTGAACCAGGTTCCGCCAGACGCCCGCACCGGGAAGACCGAATTTCTGCTCGGCGCGACCTACGAGCACATCAAGGACGACAAGAACGCAATCGCAGCCTACCAGCGGGCGGTCGACCTCGATCCCGATAACCTCGATGCGGAACGCGCCCTGGCCAAGCTGCTGCTGGCCAACAACCAGCTCGACCCGGCACTGAAGGCCTTTCAGGATATCGCCGCCGGCGATCCCAGCGATCCCGAGGCATTTCTGCGTATTTCCGAGATCCAGCGCCGTGAGGGTCACTACGAAGACGCACTCGCCTCGCTCAAAAAAGCCAAGGCCCTGGCCTCCGATTCGATTGAGATCTCCTTCCAGGAAGGGCTCCTCAACGACGCGCTCGGCCGCTATGACGAGGCCACGAAGATCTTCGAGAAGCTGGCCTCCGACTCCGAACACTCTACCGGCCAATACTCCGAGCCCGAGAAGAACAACCACGCTCTCTTCCTCGAACGGCTGGCCATCGTCTACGGAGAAGCAAACCAGACCGACAAGGCCGCGGCCACCTGGCAGAAGCTCGCCGAGCTGGGCACGCCCTTTGCCGACCAGGCGTATGAGTCCGAAGTCGATGCCTACCGCGATGCCCACGAGTATGACAAGGCCACGCAGGTAGCGCGCGACGCCCTCGCCAAGGATCCCTCAAACCGTGCCCGCAAGCTGATGCTTGCCGGCCAGCTTGCCGATAACTATCACGCCGAGGAAGGCATCGACCTGGCGAAGTCGATGCTCTCGAAGCAACCGAGCGACCTCGAGGTTTACCGCGCCCTGGCGACCATGTACACGCGGCTGCGCAGGTGGAAGGACGCGGCCCAGGCCATCGACGATGCCGAGCAGCTCTCCACCAAGCCTGACGACAAGCTCTACATCCATTTCCTGCGCGGCGTGCTCTACGAACGGCAGAAGGAGTTCGTCCCGGCCGAAGCCGAGTTCCGCCAGGTGCTGGTCATCGACCCCAAGAACTCGATGACTCTCAACTACCTCGGCTACATGCTCGCCGACCACGACATGAAGCTCGACGAAGCGCTGGCCATGATCCAGAAGGCCGTTGAGCTCGATCCGCAGAACTATGCGTATCTCGATTCGCTTGGTTGGGCCAACTTCAAGCTCGGCAAGTACACCCAGGCTGAAGAGCAGCTCCGCAAGGCGGTCGAGCGCAACTCCACCGATCCCACCGTGCATGACCATCTCGGCGAGCTCTACGAGAAGACCGGACGTCTGAAGCTGGCGGCCTCGCAGTGGGAGGAGTCGCTGAGCGAGTACGCACACACCCTGCCCGCAGATACCGATCCCGGTGACGTAAGCAAGGTGCAGAAGCGGCTCGACAATGCCCGTGTCCGCCTGGCCAGGGAAGGCTCTGCGCCGGTAGAGACCACGGCCAAGCCGTAATGACATCCCGGATGCCGTCCCTCCGATGACAGACGATATCCATCGCTTACCTGCTGCCTGCGCGGTCTCCAATGAGGGACCGCTCAGCGAGCGGCAGCATCTCGAACCTCCTCATTCGTATCGGCCCGCATTTGACCGCGACCGCGCGCGCATCATTCATGCCCGTGCCTTCCGCCGCCTCGCCGGCAAGACGCAGGTCTTTACGCACCGCTCTTCCGATCACTTCCGCAGCCGGCTGACCCACACTATGGAGGTCGCGCAGATCGCGCGCACCGTTGCCGCCACTCTGGGGCTCAATGAGCCTCTGGCGGAGTCGCTGGCGCTGGTCCACGACATCGGGCATCCGCCTTTCGGCCATACCGGCGAGCACGCCCTCGACAAGGCATTGCGTCCCTACGGCCTGCGCTTCGACCACAATCTCCACGCGCTGCGCATCGTCGAGTATTTCGAGACAAGCTATGCCGGCTTTCGCGGGCTCAACCTGACGCTCGGCGTGCGCGAGGGCATTATCAAACATTCCCGCGACTACTCAGCCGTCGAACACCCCGAGCTTGCGGAGTATTTCCTCGATCTGCGGCCGCCGCTCGAGGCTCAGCTCATCGACGTGGTGGACGAGATTGCGTATTTGACCGCGGATCTCGACGACGGCATCGAAGCCGGCATTCTCTCGCTCGAGGAAGCAGCCTCCCGGGTCACACTTTTCCGCCAGTTCTGGGAGCCGATGCTGGCGAAGTATCCTGATGCGCGGGACAAGCTGGTCTTCAACGAGGCGCTCAAGCGCATGCTCAATGCGCTGGTCGGTGACCTGATCGCGGAAACCGCCCGCCGTGTCGAATCCGCCGGCGCGCTCTCGCTCGACGCCATCCGCCATCATCCCGAACGGCTGGCCGCACTCTCACCCGAAATGGAAGCCCTGCGCGTCGAAGCCAAGGCCTTTCTTTCCGAGCGGCTTTACCGCTCGCCGGAGCTGGCCGAGGGCCGGTCTGAAGCCGAGAAGGTGGTCGCCACACTCTTTCAGGCCTGGGTCGAGGAACCTTCGCGAATGCCTGCCGGCCAGCTGCCGGACGTTGAAACCGAAGGCGCGCCGCGTGCCGTCGCCGACTACATCGCCGGCATGACCGATCTTTATATCCTCGGCCGCTACGAGGAGTTCCTGGATTCGGAACGGTAAATCCCTACCCGCCTGTTGTTTTGTCCCAAACTGCAGATTCCTCCACTGCGCGAGACGAAAAAACCGTCTCGCTTCGGTTGGAATGACAACGTGGGGGGAGGACAAGTCCTCCATTCTGCACACAGCCGGAGCGGAACCAACGGGAGCGGAAGCCGAAGGCGGTTCGCCCTGCGCGCAGCAGTCCACTTGCTGGCTGGGCGGAAGCTCCGTACCATAAGTAGAAGCGTCCACCGCTGCGTCTTCGCCGGAGTAACGGCCCGTTCGAACGCATGCAAACCATATGGACGGACACATCTGGAAGGCAATACGTTGAGCACAACTGACACTGTCGAAAACACTCCGAACGCCGCCGAGCCCACCGCAGAGGCGCATGACCACGCGCACCACGACCATGACCATGACCACGCGCATCACGATCATGCGCATCAGCATGGCCCGGCCCTGAATCCCGAAGTCACCCGCGAGGTGGAAGTCGAGATTCCCGCCGACGAAGTCTCGAAGGCCTTCCGCACCGTCATCAAGCGCTACCAGAAGCAGGCGCGCATCCCCGGCTTCCGCGCCGGCAAGGTGCCCGAGACGCTGATCAAGAGCCGCTTCAACGACGGTATCCGCCAGGACGTGGTCGAGGCCGTGCTGCCCGCGCATTTCCGCAGCGCGATCGACGCCCAGGGCATCCAGCCCGTCTCCCAGCCGCAGGTCACCGACCTGGAGCTCGAGGACGGCAAGCCGCTCAAGTTCAAGGCCGTCTTCGAAGTTCTGCCCGAGATCCACATCGACGGCTATCAGGATGTGAAGGTGGAGAAGTCCGTCTCCGAGCTAACCGATGAGGAGTTCAACGCCGAGCTCAACCGCGTCATCGATTCGCGCTCGACTCTCGAGCCGGTCGAAGAAGAGCGTGAGATCGTCGACGGCGACTTTGCCGTAATCAGCTTCAAGGGCCAGATCCAGGGCGAAGAGCCTGCTGCCGGTGAGCAGCCCCTCGAAGGCACCGACGTGCCGGTCGAAGTGGGCGGCGAGAATACCCTGGCAGCCTTCAACGACGCCCTCCGCGGCTCGAAGCCCGGCCAGGAACTGAAGCTCGAAGTGGCCTACCCGGCCGAGTTCGGCGATCGCCGCCTCGCAGGCAAGACCGTCTCCTACGAAGTCGAGGTGAAGGCCATCAAGAAGAAGATCTCCCCCGAGCTGAACGACGACTTCGCCAAGGAGCTCGGCGACTACGAGGGCATCGAAGACTTCAAGGCCAAGCTGCGCGAGCACCTGGCCAACGACAAGGATCGCCGCGCCAAGGCCGAGACCCGCGACAAGCTGGCCGAAGCCCTGATCGCGAAGTTTACCTTCCCGGTTCCCGAGTCGCTGGTGCAGAACCAGGTGGATGCACGCCTCGACCGCGGCCTGCGCGCCCTGGCGCAGCAGGGCATGAACCCCGAGGACATGCGCAAGCTGGACTTCGCACGCCTGCGCGAGGCGCAGCGCGACTCGGCCGTGAACGAAGTGAAGGCCACGCTGATCTTCGACAAGATCGCTCAGACCGAGAATGTCGAAGTCTCCGACGAAGAGCTTGAAAACGAGCTCCAGCTCATCTCGCTGCAGACTCGCGAACCCCTGGAAACGCTCCGTGAACGTTTGACGAACGATGGGGCGCTGGCTAGAATTCGTGAACAACTACGCAGGGAAAAGACAGGAAATCTGCTCTACGAGCGGCTCGCTTAAGTGTAGATTTCTGGCCTGCGGAGAGCGCGATCTCCGCAGGCTGTAACGTCACCTGATCGCGGAAGGATTGAGAGTAAGGCAGGATATGGCACTCGTACCCATGGTCATCGAGCAGACGAGTCGCGGCGAACGCGCCTACGACATTTATTCCCGTCTGCTTCGCGATAACATCATCTTCCTCGGCACGCCCATCGACGACCAGATCGCCAACCTCGTGATCGCCCAGATGCTTTTCCTCTCGGGTGAAGATCCGGAAAAAGATATCCAGCTTTACATCAACTCCCCGGGCGGCTCCATCACCGCGGGCCTCGCTATCTATGACACGATGCAATACATCAAGAACAACGTGGTGACCTTCTGCATCGGTCAGGCTGCCAGCATGGGCGCATTCCTGCTCATGGCCGGCACTCCGGGCAAGCGTTTTGCGCTGCCCAACTCGCGTATCCTCATTCATCAGCCGTCCATGGGCGGGCTCTCCGGCCAGGCCACGGACATCGACATTCACGCGCGCGAAATCCTGCGCATTCGTGAAATCACCAACACTCTGATGTCGAAGCACACGGGCCAGTCGCTCGAGCGTATCGAACGCGACGTGGAACGCGATTTCATCATGAACGCCCCCCAGGCCAAGGAATACGGCATTATCGATGAAATCATCGATCGGCCGCGAACCTAGCCCTTTTCGGGCAAGTTGAAGGAGCAGAAGCATGAAAACGCGCACCGGTTCGGACGATACTCTCCGTTGTTCGTTCTGCCATAAATCGCAGGACGCTGTCGCAAAGCTGATTTCTTCGCCCAGCGATTATCCGCGTGCGTATATCTGCGATGAGTGCGTCGCGGTCTGTAACTCCATCCTGGAGGACGACCGCGGCGAGGCTCCCGCAGGTGCAGCACCGGCGCATCTTCCCAAGCCGCTGGAAGTCAAGGCTTTCCTCGACGAGTACGTCATCGGCCAGGATACGACCAAGAAGAAGCTCGCCGTCGCTGTCTATAACCATTACAAGCGCATCCAGATGAACCGGACGCGCGGCAACGACGTGGAACTGTCGAAGTCGAACATCCTGCTCGTGGGCCCCACCGGCAGCGGCAAGACGCTGCTGGCGCACACGCTGGCGAAGATGCTCGATGTTCCCTTTGCCATCGTCGACGCCACCACGCTCACCGAAGCCGGCTACGTCGGCGAAGATGTCGAGAACATCATTCTCAAGCTGCTCCAGGCCGCTGACGGCGACGTCGCGCGCGCCCAGACCGGCATCATCTACATCGACGAGATCGACAAGATCGGCCGCAAGGACGAGAACCCCTCGATCACCCGCGATGTTTCCGGTGAAGGCGTGCAGCAGGCGCTGCTCAAGATTCTCGAAGGGACGGTCGCCAATGTGCCTCCGCAGGGCGGACGCAAACATCCGCACCAGGAGTTCACGCCGGTAGACACCACCAACATCCTCTTTATCTGTGGCGGCGCATTTGTCGGACTCGAGCGTGTGGTCGGACGCCGCGTCGGCAAGAAGGCCCTCGGCTTCAAGGCGATTGCAGAGAAGGACGCCTCCGGCGAGACTTCGGTTCGCACCCAGCGCGATGCCGAATTGCTCCGCCAGGCAGAACCTCAGGACCTGATCCGCTTCGGCCTCATCCCGGAGTTCGTCGGACGCCTGCCGGTGCTCGGCATTCTCGACGAGCTGGATGAGGAGGCGCTGGTGGAAATCCTCACCAAGCCGCGCAATGCCATCCTGAAGCAGTACCAGCGCCTCTTCGAGTATGAGGGCGTGAAGGTGCTCTTCACCGAAGACGCCTCCAGGGCCATCGCCCAGGAAGCACTCGCCCGCAAGGTGGGCGCACGCGGTCTGCGCATGATCCTCGAAGAGCTGATGCTGGACCTGATGTATCACCTGCCCAGCAACAAGAAGATCAAGGACCTGGAGATTACCGCGGAAATGGTCAAGAACCGCGATCTCTCTGTCTCATTGCTTGAAAAAGCTGGCTAGTGCACTGATTCGAGCCACGAGTTAACGGGAAGGCGAGCTGTCCAGCTCGCCTTCCTTTTTATTTCCTCTACTTTCACTGCACAAAATCCAGTGCAAAGGGATCACCGAAGTTCACACGTCGCGAGACGGAATGCGTTAAAGTTCATCTAACAAGGAACGAAAGAAAGGGATCCTGTGACTCAGCCCAAAGAACCCCGCGATAAAAAGGACCCGATCGGCAGCCGAAACGAGAACGAACTGCGCAAGCTGCCCATGATGCCCATCCGAGACATGGTCATCTTCCCGCACATGATGACGCCGTTCGTCGTCGGCCGTGAATCGAGCGTGCGGGCCCTTGAAGAAGCACTCAACGGCGACCGCAAGATCTTCCTCGCCACGCAGCACGATGCACGGGTAGACGAGCCACGCGCCGAGGATATTTATCCCATTGGCACCATCGGCAACATCGTGCAAAGCGTGAAGATGCCGGACGGCAACATCAAGGTGCTGGTCGAAGGCCTGGAGCGTGCCCGCGCCGTCGAGATGAACGACGCCGACGGTTTCTTCGTCGCCACGCTGCAGACCGGCGCCACCGAGCTGGAGAACACGCCGGAAGTCGAGCAGTTGGTGCAGCGCGTCGTCTCCCTGTTCGAACAGTACGTCAAGCTGCAGCAGTCTCTGAACTACGAGACGATGATCGCTGCCGTGCGCACCGATGAGCCGATGAAGGTTGCGGATACCATCGCCGCCAACCTGCAGCTTGAGATTCCTGAAAAGCAGGCGATCCTCGATGTCTTCGATCCCTCCGAACGCCTCGCCGCTGTAGCCGCGGTGCTCGAGCTCGAGATTGAAAAGCTCAACATGGACCGCAACATCCAGTCGCGCGTGAAGCGGCAGATGGAGAAGGCGCAGAAAGAGTACTACCTCAACGAAAAGATCAAGGCCATCCAGAAGGAGCTGGGCCGCGGCGAGAAGAGCGAGTTCGACGATCTGAAGAAAAAGATCGAGTCCGCCGGCATGCCCAAGGATGTCTTCGAGAAGGCCATCCAAGAGCTGAAGAAGCTCGAAGCCATGCCGCCGATGTCGGCTGAGTCGACCGTTTCGCGCAACTATCTCGACTGGCTGCTGGCCGTACCGTGGAAGAAGAAGTCGAAAGAGACGCGCAGCATCGATCATGCCGAGAAGGTGCTCAACGCCGATCACTATGGCCTGGAAAAGATCAAGGAGCGCATCCTCGAGTTCCTCGCCGTGCGTCAGCTGGTGAAGAACCCCAAGGGCTCCATTCTCTGCTTCGTCGGACCTCCGGGCGTCGGCAAGACCTCGCTCGGCATGTCGATCGCCAAGGCTACCGGCCGCAAGTTCGTGCGCATGTCGCTCGGCGGCGTGCGTGACGAGGCCGAGATTCGCGGCCATCGCCGCACCTACATCGGTGCGCTGCCCGGCCAGATCATCCAGTCGATGAAGAAAGCCGGCACCAAAAACCCGGTTTTCCTGCTCGACGAAGTCGACAAGATGGCCTCGGACTTCCGCGGCGATCCGGCCTCGGCGCTGCTCGAAGTGCTCGATCCGGAGCAGAACACCTCGTTCCAGGATCACTATCTCGACGTGGAATACGATCTCTCGCAGGTGCTTTTCGTCGCCACGGCGAACGTGATGCACACCATCCCCGGCCCGCTGCAGGACCGCATGGAGATTCTGCGGCTGCATGGCTATACCGAGGTGGAGAAGCTCGAAATCGCCAAGCAGTACCTGCTCAAAAAGCAGCGCGAGAACACCGGCCTCAGCGAGAAGAACATCACCTTCACGGAAGATGCGCTGACCGAGATCATCCGGAGCTATACGCGCGAAGCCGGCGTGCGCAATCTCGAACGCGAAATCGGCAACGTCTGCCGCAAAGTTGCGCGCCGCGTGGTCAAGTCCGGCGCAAAGTACAAGGAAACCATCACCGGCGAGAACGTGAAGGACTTCCTCGGCGTGCCGCGTTTCCGCGACTCCGCCGTGCACGAGAAGAACGAGATTGGCCTGGTCAATGGCCTGGCCTGGACCGAGGTCGGCGGCAGCATCCTGCAGACCGAGGTACAGATTCTCGACGGCAAGGGCAAGCTCACCACCACCGGCCAGCTCGGTGACGTGATGACGGAGTCGGCGCAGGCCGCGCTCTCCTACATCCGCAGCCGCGCCCACCATCTCGGCCTGCCCAAGGACTTTTACCGCAACATCGACATCCACATCCACGTGCCCGAGGGCGCGGTGCCCAAGGATGGCCCCTCGGCCGGCGTCACGCTGGCTACGGCGCTGGCCTCGGCGCTCACCCGCATCCCCGTCCGTCGCGACGTCGCCATGACCGGCGAGGTCACGCTGCGCGGCAAGGTGCTGCCCATCGGCGGATTGAAGGAGAAGCTGCTGGCCGCGCACCGCGCCGGCATCTTCGAGGCGATCCTGCCGGAAGAGAATCGCAAGGACCTGGCCGATCTTCCCGAGAACCTGAGGTCGGCAATGAAGCTGAACTTCGTGGACTCGATGGATGAGGTCCTCAAACTCGCGCTGGCTTCACCTCTGCCGGAGATCAAGGAGGATACGCCGGAAGTGCTGGCCACTGTCCCTCCGCCGCCGGCCACCGAGCGCCGTCCGCATCAGTAACCGTCACTGCGACAAAAGCAGAGAGGGCGTCCGCAATTCGGACGCCCTCTCTTTTGTTACACCTTCAGTTACAAAACCGACAGCGCCTGCTCGAGATCGCCCAGAATATCGTCCACATCTTCGATACCCACCGAGATACGCACCAATCCATCGGTAATGCCGAGATTTGCCCGCGCCTCGGCGCCGATCGCCGCGTGCGTCATCGTCGCCGGATGCGAAATCAGCGTCTCGACACCACCCAGCGACTCACCGAGCGTGCAGACCTTTACCCGCTTCAGCACTGCGTTTGCCTGCTCCAGGCCGCCGGTCTGGAATGCGATGAGCGCGCCGAAGCCGGACATCTGCCGCGCTGCAAGGTCATGCTGCGGATGTGTGGCGAGGCCGGGGTAGTAGACCTTCGCCACCTTCGGATGCGCGGCGAGAAATTCGGCCACGCGGCGGCCATTCGCATCGTGCTGCTTCATGCGCACGGCCAGTGTCTTGATGCCGCGCAGCACCATCCAGCACTCGAAGGGAGACAAAATCCCGCCGGTGCACTTCTGCACGAAGGCGAAGGCTTCCTTGTGCTCGGGCTTCGTGCCTACCAGGACGCCGCCCAGTCCATCGCTATGGCCGTTGAGGAACTTGGTCGTCGAGTGCATCACGATATCCGCGCCCAGCTCGATCGGCCGCTGAAAGTAGGGCGACATGAAGGTGTTATCGACAGCCAGCTCGACGCCTCGCTCGTGGCACACATCGGCGACGGCGCGAATATCGGTCAGCGTCATCAGCGGATTCGTCGGCGTCTCGATATGCACCAGCTTCGTCTCCGGCCGGATGGCCGCGCGCACCTTCTCCAGATCGGAGGTATCGACGTAACTGAACTCGATGCCGTAGCGGGTGATGACCTGATTGAAGAGCCGCGGCGTGCCGCCATAGACGTTTTCACCACAGATGACGTGGTCACCGGATTTCAGCAGCGTCACCATGGCGGTGATCGCCGCCATGCCGCTGGCAAAGACATGCGCGCTGGCGCCGCCTTCGAGCGAGGCCAGGTTTGCCTCGAGCGCATCGCGCGTGGGATTCGAGACACGCGAATACTCGTAGCCCTTATGTTTACCGATCTCCTCCTGCGCATACGTGGAGGTGAGATAAATCGGCACATTTACTGCGCCAGTCAACGGATCGGCTGCCTGCCCATCGTGAATCGCGCGTGTCGCAAAACCGTGCTTCGTTTCCGTCATGCCATTCCTTATCATGTGAAATACTTCTGCATTTGCCAGGATAAGCCGTCGTCTTCAGCCTTCATCCAGCGCGTGCTCATCGAGAATCTTCTTTGAAAGATAGCGCTCGGCCGAATCCGGGACGATCGTCGCCACGCGCTTCCCTGCTCCCAGCCGCTGGGCAATCTGCAAGGCCGCATAGACATTCGCGCCGGAGCTCGATCCTCCGAGGATTCCCTCTTCGGCCGCCATTCGCCGCACCATGCCGAAGGCCTCCGGATCATGCACCATCACGATCTCATCCGTCACCGCGGCATCGAAGGTCTCGGGGATAAACGAGGCGCCAATCCCTTCCACCTTGTGCGGTCCGCGCTCACCACCGCCCAGCACCGAGCCCTGCGTCTCGACAGCTACGGTCAGGATCTTCGGGTTCTGCTCTTTCAGATAACGCGCCACGCCGCTGAAGGTGCCTCCCGTGCCGACACCCGCAATCCAGGCGTCGATGCGTCCTTCCATCTGCTTCCACAGTTCCATGGCCGTCGTGTCGTGGTGATACTGCGGGTTCGCCCGGTTCTCAAACTGCAATGCCGGAAACGCGCCCTCGCGCTCTGCCAACTCCCGCGCGCGGCGGATTGCCCCGGCCATCCCCTCGGCCTCCGGTGTGCGCACCACGGTCGCACCGAAGCCGCGCATCAGGATGCACTTCTCCTCGGCGAAGCCTTCGGGCACAAACAGCACCACGCGATAGCCGCGCTGCACGCCGATCAGCGCCAGCCCCACGCCGGTATTCCCGGCCGTCGCTTCCACAATCGTCGCGCCGGGGCTGAGCCGCCCATCCCGCTCTGCCGCGAGGATCATTCCCAGCGCGGCCCTATCCTTCACGCTCCCACCAGGATTGAAGACCTCCAGCTTCACGCAGACCTCCGCCCAATCCGGACGGCACAACCTGCCGAGCCTCACCATCGGGGTGTGCCCAACCAGATCCAAGACGCTCTCCGCAATCTGCAATTCGCTCATCCTCCTGAGGCCCGAACATGGCGCCTGTCTCTGTCACCAAGATGCATAGAGCCAAAACAACATAGTCTAGCCGCTGACTCACTGTTTGTCGCTGTCGCCCCTGTGTTATTTCCGGACAGTGGCAGGCTGAAAAAGCAACTTCAGCGCTAACGTCATCCATCTATAGATAAGAGATAGGAAGAGTTCCTGCCCCTGGACGTTACATTTTCCTTTTATGGCATGAAACTTCCTAAGGTAAACTTTAGTCACTCGATCGGGCCTGTGGTCTGCTCGGATTGAGCAGCCGCTCCATCTTGTCTGAGCGATAGGATGGAGACTCCAGTCTCTATCGAGCATCCGTTCCAGACCTATTTGTGCCTCTAGCGCCACCCAATCCGTCACCGGGGAAAACCCGTGCCATCCCGCTGCTGCTTCTTGCAGCTCTTGGAACGTGCTTCTGCATCGGCACGGCCGGCTGGCTGCACTATGCTGCCGCGGCCCGGCTCAACCAGTCCCGCGACTGGGTCGAGCACTCGCAGAACGTACTCTTCACTCTGCAGTCGCTCGGGCAACGGGTCGATCGCATCGAAGCGGCGCTGCGCATCTACCGGCTCAATCCCTCGACAGCGGAACTCCGGCTCGCCTCCTCCAACCAGGTCTCCTTCAACACCGATGTTCTGCACCTGCGCTCCCTGGTGCAGGACAACCCTCGGCAGTCGGCACAGCTGGCCTCACTCTCCACCTGCTCCAGTTCGCTCGGCCAGCTGATCGGCAATGCCGACCAGGACATGCACCTGCTCATCCCGGACGTCCAGCAGTGCCGTGAGGTGCTGGCCACGCTCGTCGAAGTAGAACGCGAGATGCTCGAGAACCGGACCGAGACCACGCGCAGAGGCGCCGCCCACAGTCTTGAGCTCAGCGTGGTTGTGACCTCGCTCTCGATTGCCGTCGTTCTCACCCTCTTCGGCTTTCTTCTCCGCGATACCATTCGCCGCCGCCGCGATGAGTTTCAGCTTTACGAGGCCAACGAAAAGCTGGCTTCCACTATCCGTGCTCTCGAGCGGCAGATGCGGGAATCGTCGCTGGTCACCAGCTTCCGCGATGAGCTGCAGCTCTGCGTCAAGCCGCTCCAGACCCAGCAATGCGCGGCCCGATACTTCGAGCAGCTGATGCCCGGCACCTCGGGAAGCATTCACATCATCAATAACTCGCGCCACGTAGCCGAATCCACGGCCTCCTGGGGCTCTTCTACCGCCGCGTTAGAGAGCTTTCCTCTCGATGCCTGCTGCGGCCTGCGCTCCGGCCGCCCGCGCTGGCGCCGGCCGGCCCGCTCCGAGGTGCACTGCAGCCATTTCAACGGCACGCCGCCCGAGTGCTATCTCTGCCTGCCGCTCGCCGCCTATGGAGACACACTCGGCAGCCTCTATATCGAGTGCTCTTCCACCGGCATCGCCGCCATGGTCGATGCGAAGATGAGCCGCCTGCAGGAGCTGGTCGAGCTGACCTCCATCTCCATTGCCGGCCTGAATCTTCGTAGCCGCCTCGAACACCAATCGATCCGCGACAGCCTCACCGGCCTCTTCAACCGCCACTTCATGGAGATCGCGCTCGACCGCGAGATCGGCCGCGCCCTGCGGCAACAGAAGTCCGTTGCCATCCTCATGCTGGATCTCGACCACTTCAAGCAATTCAACGACACCTACGGCCACGAAGCGGGCGACGTCGTGCTCAGGGAGATCGCCTCCGCCCTGCGCGATTCGGTGCGCAGCGAAGACATTCTCTGCCGCTATGGCGGGGAAGAGCTGGTCGCCATCATGCCCGAGCTGAGCCTCGAAGCCGCGATGGACCGCGCCGAGTTTCTGCGCGACGTTGTCAGCAACATCCACATCCGCAATCGCGGCGAGATTCTGCGCGATGTCAGCATGTCTGTCGGCGTGGCGATCTATCCCCAGCATGGAGAGCGGGCCGAAGACGTGATGCGCGCCGCCGACCGCGCACTCTACGAAGCCAAGCACCGGGGCCGCAACCGGGTGATCGCAGCCGAAGCCCTTCTGCTCTCGTAAGCAAACATAGCAACATTCAGAAATGGTGCGCCTGCCGGGCCGCCATATCCTTGCGTTCTTCTAGTCTTTGCGATACCAGAAAAAATAGGAAACTCCCAGCAGCACCCCTGCGCCAACCGCCCAACCCCAGGCCTCCGGGCCGTCCCCGACCGCGAGGTGAGCGATGATCGCGGAAACAAGCGTGATGGCGAAGCCGGCATACGCCCACTCCTTCATGCGCGCCGGCACCGCAGGAATCAGAAGCGCAAGAACGCCCACAAGTTTGGCCCACGACAACTCGATACGGAAATAGCTGGGAAAGCCAAGATGAGCGAAGGCCGCGGCGACCTGGGGAAGCTTCAGCTGCGCATAGGCGGTGAAGGTCATGTGCAACGCGAAGAGTGCCGTGGCGACCCAGAAGCCTACGGCACGTCCCTTCGGCGACACTACTGGAGACCTCCGGCGAGCACCTGCTCCAGCTGGCCCAGGAACCTCTGCCATCCATACTGCGCACCCTGGAAGGCCGCTTCCTGATCCGGTCGGAAGCCCGACTGTTCCATGCGCAGGCGTGTCCCACCCTCTTCCGGGGTCAGAGTAAAGAGAACCACACTCTGGAGCCCCATCGAGTTCCACGTATAGGAGAGCCGATGCTGAGGCTCAATGGCCAGCACCTCGCAATCGATGACACCATTCCAATTCTGAACCGGTTCGGCACGGAACTGAAACAGCTGCCCGACCGATGGGCTGAAATCATTCTTCAGGAGCCACTGTGCCAGCAAAGATGGGTCGGTGAGCGCGCGCCACAGCTTTTCAGGCGGATGCGGGAAGACTCGTTCCACAAAAACGGTACGGGGTGCTTCTATCGGATTGCTCATGGTTCCATCCTTTCCAGTACTTCTTCAAGCCGGTCGAACCGTTCGCGCCAGAAGGCGCTGTAGAGGCGCAGCCAATCTGCCATAGGTGCCAGCGCATCGGGCTGTGCACGATAATGCGTCTCACGGCCATCGCGACGATGACCTACCAGCCTTGCCCGCTTGAGCACATTCAGGTGCTTGGAGACAGCAGGCTGCGAGACACCCGCAAAACGAGTGAGCGCGTGAACCGATTGCCCTCCTTGCCGCGTGAGCTCTTCGAAGATCGCTCTTCGGGTGGGATCGGAGAGTGCGCGGAACACCAGATTGGCAGTAGCTTGCGTCACGGACAAACCATAACCATATGGTTATGGTTTGTCAACGGGCACTGGCGCCGAAACTTTCCTGGCAGCAAAGTGCGAAGTGCAGCTCGCTAGTGTGTATCTCCAGAGAGTGGCCTTGGAAATAAACACTTACCACTGCCTTGTCTTCCCGGCCGGAGCATTCGTTCTTAACTTTGTCATTCCGACCGGAGCGAAGCGAAGTGGAGGAACCTGCAGTCTTATCTATCCCCGCAACATCCCAGCTCGCGACCAACGGGAGCGGAGGCGCGAAGCGCAAAAGGCCTGGACGGCCAGTCCCGCCCTGCGCGCAGCAGAACCGCAGGTTTCTCCACTCCGCAGGACGATGAAACTGTCCTGCTCCGGTCGAAAGGACAGATCTCTGCTTGAGCGATCTATAGGTGGATACTCCCCGGCAAACGAATCTGCTTCAGTGGTTATTCGCTGGAGCCGCAGGCTTCGCCGCCGTCTGGCCGGCCTTGGGATAGTAGCCACTGCGGGTGCGCACAATCAGCCTGCCATGCCCCTGTGCATGCGCGTCCACGCGGATCGTGCGATAGGCTCCGCCGCCTTCATCCGGCGGCCGCGTCGAGTGATAGCCGATGGTGTATTGATTGCGGATATCCCGCGCCACCTCGGCAGCGATTGAGTCCACCTCGCTCAGCGAATGTGGAAAGAAAGCCAGACCGCCGGTATCGTCGGAGAGCAGCTGGAGCGCGCGCTTGGCCCGCCTCGATTCCCGTCCGCTGCTGTCGTCTCCAAAGAGCAGGCCGATCGAATAGACGATTGGCCCCTGGAGCTGCTGCACGCGGCGGATGGTCTGCTCGAGGGTCAGGCTCGAGGCGTTGTCCTCGCCGTCGGTGATGACCAGCAGCACCTGCTTCGGCCGTTTCGCCGCTTTGGCCATCTGGTCGGCAGAGGCTACCACCGCGTCATAGAGCGCGGTTCCACCCTTGGAGTCGATGTGTGAGAGCCCCTCGCGGAGCTTGCCCAGGTCGGAGGTGAAGTCCTGGTCGATAAACGCCTCGTCGGAGAAGTTCACGACAAAGGCCTCGTCTTCCGGATTCGACGCCTTCACCAGGTCGAGGGCCGCCGCATTGACCGCTGCACGCTTGTCGCGCATCGACCCCGAGTTATCGACCAGGATGCCCATCGATACCGGAATGTCCTGATACTGAAACGAAGCGATGGTCTGCGGCGCGTTGTCTTCCCAGATTTTGAAGTCGTCCTTCTTCAGATCCGTAACCAGACGCTTGTTCTCATCCACCACCGTCGCGTTGAGCACCACTTCGTCCACGGTACGGGTCAGGGTGTACCCGTGGTTGCCCTTCACCACATCCTGTGGCTGCTGTCGCGCCGCGCCAGGATGATCCGGACTAACGCCGAGATTGTCCATGGCATCGGGAGAGGTGACCGGGTCGCGGTCTTCATTCAATGGCTGCTGAGACTCCGGCCGCAGCACGGGGCGGGATGGCGCAGGCGCAGTGGATGCAGGGACCGTCTGCTGGCCTTGCGCTGCTGCCTGGGCATGACCGGCAAGCGGAGTGAGGAGAAGCAGAAGAAGCAGGGTGGGAACAATCCGATTACTGCAAGGGCGCATAGTATCCATTACGGGCATGAACCGTGAGTGGAGGCAGCCCTGAAGGTGGCACCAGCCTCACCTTCACTTTACGCCACTTGCCATCCCGTTTTGCGTTGCTCGGCCGGTATCCCAGCACATACTCGTGCCGCAGCTCGGAGCTGATCTTCTCCGCCACATCTCCCATCTCGGAGATGTCATCGACACGGAACAACCGCCCGCCCGTCTCATTGCTGATGTCGTTCAGCAGCATCGGCCCGAGCCGCTCTTCGGTGGTAGACGCATAGGGATCGAAGATGCCGATCGAGTAGATCTGCACGCCGCTCTCACGAATCACCGAGCGCACTTCGCCTTCGGTATAGCGGCTGCGGTTATCGCCTCCGTCGGAGACTACGAGCAGCGCCTTGCGTTCGTATTTCGCCTGCTTCATTTTGACCATGCCGAAATAGATGGCATCGAGCAGGGCGGTGCGATGACCCGCCTTGACCATGCTGAGCCGCGCCTCGATCTCATCGGTCGACTGCGTAAAATCCTCGATCAGCTCCGGCCGGTCATTGAATCCGACGACAAAAAACTCATCCTGCGGGTTCGATGTCTTCATGAATTGCAAGATCGAGTCCCGCGCGCGAAGAACCTTGTTTGCCATGCTCCCGCTCAGATCGAAGATGACGCCGATCGAGACCGGCACATCGTCCGACGAAAAGCTTTTGAGCGTCTCCGGGTGATTGTCCTCATACAAGGAGAAGTTCTCCTTCTCGAGCCCCGTCACCAGCCGATCCATGGGATCGGTCACCGTGAGCGGCACCAGCACCAGGTTCACATCCACGCGAATCCGCTCACCGGAACGGGCCTTCAGAGCGGCGTTGCCCTCGACCGGCGCCGGCTCCTTGGAAGGCTGAGTCACAGGCGGAGGCGCTTCAACGTGCACAGTGCCCAGGGGATTCTCCTGCGCAAAGGAGAACATGCTGCCGGCGAACAACAGACCCGCCATCCCCACTCCACGCAGCCTGCTCGCGCGTAGCAGGGATGTCGGAATCGGCCGAAAAAGAAGAGGCCTGAGACGGAGAAATGCAGAAGTCAGGATACACGCCATAAAAGAGCCGCCCGCACCTCGTGAACCCGCTTCCACTGCCTCCCATCCTCAGGGCTCAAACAAGGTTGTGCAGCATCCTAGCACGCCGGCGCAACACGTCTGCCTGCCGCTTTCGTCGCGTCCAACCCCGCTGTCCCTTCCCAGGAACCTTCCCACAGCCGAACCGGGTTTGGCACTGATTTACAATCGACCAGAATGCTCCGGGCTCCCGCGCCGGTCGTTGTCTGCCTGCCGCCCGTTGATTTCAGCCAGGCTTCCCGCCTCTTTCAGGAGCTCGTCTCTTACCGCATGGCCCGCATCTATCCCTTTCGAGCCCTTCGCTACAACTCCTCCCAGGTCCGCCTTGCCGATGTTGTCACCCAGCCCTACGACAAGATCAGCCCGGCACTGCAGCAGGCCTATTACCAGCGCAGCCCTTATAACCTGGTGCGCATCATCCTCGGCCTGCCGGAGCTCTTCGATCAGCCGGGCGACGCCGCGTCTGACATTTATGCCCGCGCCGCCGGAGATTTCGCATCCTGGCGCAGGAATGGCATCCTGGCCCAGGAAAATGAGCCCTCCATCTTTGCCTATGCGCAGCGCTTCGCCGTGCCCAGCACGGCAGGAGATGGGGAACCCGAGACCCTGGTCGAACGCCGCGGTCTGATCGCACTCGGCCATCTCCACGACTACGCCGACGGCGTCGTTTTTCGCCACGAGCAGACCCTCGCCAAGCCCAAGAGCGATCGCCTCAACTTGTTGCGGACGACCCGCGCTCACTTTGGCCAGCTCTTCATGCTCTACTCCGATCCGGCCAACACGATCGAAAGCCTGATCTTCACCGATGGCGCTGCGCCGGAAATGGAAGTCACCGACGATTACGGCGTGCTGCACCGGGTGTGGCGCATCTCCGATCCGGCAGTTATCCGGCTGGTGACTGCGGAGATGGCCGACCGGAAACTCATCATCGCCGACGGACATCATCGCTACGAGACAGCGCTGGCCTATGCGCGCGAGCATGCACCGGAAACAATGGCGACGCCGCATGAGAGCTCTCCCACGGCGCTGCCGGCTCCGCCCTGGCCCGAAGCCGCTGCCATGATGACCTTCGTCAACATGGACAGCGACGGGCTGGTCATCCTGCCCACGCATCGCGTGGTGCACAGCCTTGCGCACTTCGATGCCGCCGTTTTTTTCGACCAGGCAAAGCACGCCTTCGAGCTCAAACAGCTCGATACGAACGATACTTCTGCCCTGCTTGCGCAGCTTGGCGCAGATCGGGCAGATACGACCTCGTTCCTCGCCATCACCACCGGCGGAGCGACGCTCCTTACACTCAAGCCGGAGATCTCCTCCGCCGCACTGGCCGCGCTTTCGCCCCGGCAACAGCAGCTCGATGTCGTCCGCCTGCACACGCTTGTACTGGAAGAGCTCCTCGGATTGACGCCGGAAGATATCCGCCAGCAAACGCATCTGCGCTATCTGCGCGATGCGGACGAAGCCATGGCCCAGGTCCGCACGGGGCAGGCCGATATCGCATTTCTCGTCCGCCCGATTACGCTCGAACAACTGCGGGAAGTCGCCTTCGCCGGTGAGGTCATGCCGCAGAAATCGACCGATTTCTATCCCAAACTTCTCAGCGGGCTTACGATTTATGCGCTGGATTAACGCCCGCGTAAGGAGCCGGATCGGCAGCTGCGGGAAGCCGATGCGTAGGCTGGCGCTGCCGCTTTCCCTCACGCTCGCCACCGTGACGCTGGCGCAGCAGCCGCAACAGGCCCCACAACAGATCACGGTGCAGACGGCATCTCCGGCACCGGCCGTGCCTTCGGCCCCGCCACCCACTCCCGTCAGTCCGCGCTTTGTCGTGGTACTCGATGCCGCACACGGAGGCTCCGACACCGGCGCGCGCATCAACAACACGCTGCTGGAAAAGAGCGTGACGCTGAACTTCTCCGTCTGGCTGCGCTCGGCTCTTTCAGCGCGCGGAATCGGCGTGATCACCACCCGCGAATCAGACAGCGATCTTTCCGCCCTAGCCCGCGCTGCTACCGCCAACGGCACGCAGGCAGCGGCATGCCTGCTCATCCACGCCACGCCAACGGGGAGCGGAGTACATCTCTACACCTCATCGCTGGCCCCGGCACCATCGCAGCCGGGAAAGTTTCTCCCCTGGCAGACAGCACAGGCCTCCTATGTGACGCAGAGCCTGAAGCTCTCGTCCGAGATCGACTCGGCCCTGGCGCATGCCGAGGTGCCGGTGATGATCGGCCGCACCTCGCTTGAGCCGATGGACAGCTTCGCCTGCCCTACGGTTGCGCTTGAGATCGCGCCTCTGCAGGAAGGTGCTACCACGCACTACAAAACGCTCACCGATATCAGCTATCAAAAATCGATCATCGATGCCCTGGCCGCCGCCCTTGAACAGTGGAAGAACGACTGGAGGCAGCAGCCGTGATCTCCCGCGCGCAGCGCATTCTCTTTATTTCCATGCTGGTCGCCGTGGTCATCATGGCAACCATCCTTATCCGGCTGCGCGAGCGCGCGCAGGACCGCTTCCGCTCGCTGCAGGTAGAGGTTCCCACCGTGGAACCGGTCAGCCACGCACCGGAGTCCATCGCCCTGCTCATTCCGAACGACACCGATGGCTCGCTCGTCGAAACGCGGCGCAGCATGCCGATGCCGCAGGACGAGAGCGCACGCGCCAAGGTGCTCATCGAAACGCTGCTGCACGCCTTCCGCGAGCCGCATTCCACGCACCCGATCTCTCCGCTGAACGCGCAATCGACTGGCACAGAAGACGCGCTGGCCGCGCAGGATCTCGACGAGATCTATCTCATGCCCATCCCTCAGGCCAAGGGCTCGACGCCGGTCAAAGGCCAGATGGCAGTTATCGATTTCAGCTCGGCCTTCGCCGCCGCGCATCCCTCCGGCATCGAACCGGAGACTCTGACCCTGCTTGCCGTCCTCGGAACGCTGCACGACAACCTGCCGGACATCACGCAGGTGCGCTTCCTGGTCGACGGCCGCACCAAGGACACACTGGCCGGCCACGCCGACCTCACGCGCACCTATGTGGCCTCGGATACGGCTACCAGTGTTTCCGGAGATACCGCCATCGACGTAACGAACGGAGCCGGAGCCACCACGCAATGAACATCGGCGTATTCGATTCCGGCTTCGGTGGTCTCACTGTCCTCCGCGCATTGCTCGAACAAATTCCGCAGGCCGATTACATGTATCTCGGCGATACGGCACGTCTGCCCTACGGTGCGAAGTCGCAAGCGACCGTCGCGCGATACGCCGTCTCCAGCGCAAGATTTCTAGTCGAGCAGGGCGCGGACTATCTCGTGATCGCCTGCAACACCGCCAGCGCGCTTGCGCTCGACGCCATCCGCGATGCCGTGCGTGTCCCCGTGCTCGGAGTGATCGAAACCGGCGCGAATGCAGCTCTCGCCAGCTCGAAAACCTCCGACGTGCTGGTGATGGCCACCGCGGCAACCGTCGAAAGCCATGCCTATCGCGATGCCTGCCATGAGCGCGGACTGCGCGCATGGGAAAAAGCCTGCCCGCTCCTCGTACCGCTGGTTGAAGAAGGATGGATTGACCACCCCGTAACCGAAGAGGTGTTGCGCATCTATCTCAACGAGCTGGCCGCCGAATCTGCCGCGCAACAGCTCACACCGGACACGCTGGTACTCGGCTGCACGCACTATCCGCTGCTGCGCCGCAACATCGAGCGCGCCGTACCGGCAACCATCCGCGTCATTGATTCCGCTGACGTGACCGCAGCGCAGGTAGCCGCGGCCATCCCCGCCGAAGCCCTTGCCGGTCCCAAAGGTGATCGCATCCGCCTCTTCTATGCGACGGATTCGGTAGCGAAGTTCCGCCGCCTCGGCGCGGCCTTCCTGGGACAGCCGATGGATGAGGTCACGCTGATCGACTTAGGCGGCTGAATTCTCTGCATCTGAAAGCACAGCGGACGCTCAGGCATACACTGTCGGCATGGCTCTTCGCTTCACTACCTCCTATCTTGACGACTCGATCTCGCTCTTCCGCTACTACAAGAAACTCGGCGATCAGGCGGTGGAACAGGTCTCCGACGAGCAGCTCTTCCTGGCGCTCGATGATGAGACGAACTCCATCGCCGTCATCGTCAAGCACATGGCCGGCAACATGCTCTCGCGCTGGACGGACTTCCTGACCACGGACGGCGAGAAGCCAGGCCGGAATCGCGATGGCGAGTTTGAAAATCCACCATCCACCCGGACCGAACTGCTCACCTGCTGGGAAGCAGGATGGGCCACGCTCTTTGCAGCGATAGAACCACTGACCGAAGCCGACCTCTCGCGCACCATCACCATCCGCGGCGAAGCGCACAGCGTGATGCAGGCCATCAACCGCCAGCTCGCCCACTACCCGCATCACGTCGGCCAGATCGTACTGCTCGCCCGCCACATGGCCGGAGGCAATTGGCGCTCCCTCAGCGTGCCTCGCAACCGCTCACAGGAATTCAACCGCCAGGTAGCCTCCGGAAAAGCCAGCCAGCGCTAGCTGCTCCGCGTCCGGCGATCCGCTTCGCGTGGCGCTCCCTTTGGTCGCGATTTGGGGTCTGTGGGGTGGATCGGAAAGGGGTGCCCCATCCAAGCTCCGCTTGGGTGGGACGGTACGAACCTTCGTGACGCCTTTCTGCTGCGAACCCATGTCTCAGAAGCGAGACATGGGGCACCCGGGTCGTTCTTCTTAAAAGTCTTTGCGGAACTTGGCGTTCTTGGCGTCCTGGCGCGAAAGGGATGCGCGCAGATGCACGACTCCCTCTGTGCTCTCTGTGTCCTCTGTGGTGAATCGCCTTTGTGCTTCCCCACGCAAGCCAAAATCAGGCTTGCATGGACCACCGTAAATCTCAGCTCGCGACCAACGGGAGCGGCGGCCGAAGGCAAAAGGCCCGCACGGTCAGTGCCGCGACCAACGGAAGCGGAGGCCGAAGGCGTAAGGCCGGGACGGCAGTCCCCGAAGGCGATCCGGCCTGCGCGCAGCAGCCGGGACGGCCAGTCCCGGCGAGCACTTGATATCCTGATTGGGTCTGGAGGAAACACCCCACCTATGTTGAACCTGCAAGGAAAAGTCGCGGTCATCTTCGGCCTCGCCAATAAGCGCTCCATCGCCTGGGGCATCGCCCAGAAGCTGCACGAGGCCGGTGCCACGCTCGCCATCGGTTACCAGAATGAGCGCCTCAAAGCCGAGGCCCATCAGCTCATCACCGAGCTGCCCGGCTCCGATGCCTTCCAGTGCGATGTCGTCAACGACGCGGAGATCGAGCAGACCTTCGCGCTGCTCAAGGAAAAGTACGGGAAGGTCGATATCCTGGTCCATTCCGTCGCCTACGCCATGGCCGACGATCTCAAGAACGACTTCTCGCTCACCAGCCGTGAAGGCTTCCGCACCGCGCTCGAGGTCAGCGCCTACTCGCTGATCGCGCTCAGCCGCGCCGCGGCCCCGCTGATGCCCGAAGGCGGCAGCATCCTGACGCTCACCTATTATGGTGCGGAGAAGGTCGTGCCCAACTACAACGTGATGGGCGTAGCCAAGGCCGCGCTCGAGGCCAGCGTCCGCTACCTGGCTGCCGATCTCGGCAGGAAGCAGATCCGCGTCAACGCCATCTCCGCCGGCCCCATCAAGACGCTGGCAGCACGTGGCATCGGCGGCCTGAGCGACATGCTCAAGGCGCACGCCGACCGCGCTCCGCTGCACCGCAACACCGACCAGCTCGAAGTCGGGGGTACCGCTGCCTTCCTGGCCTCGGACCTGGCCAGCGGCATCACCGGAGAAGTCATCTACGTCGACTCCGGCTACAGCATCATGGGGTTCTAGAGCGGAATCTGGGTAACCGTACCCTCCCCATATGGGTACATGTGTCCTTTTCTTGAGGAAAAGGACACGGAGAGATAGCGCCTCCGGATATATCTACCCGGATTCCGCTGGAACCTCACCGGCCTCGCGGCTGCGCTTCCAGCGCCGCGAGGCCGTTTTACGCCCTTGCGCGTCTGCTATGCTGCCCACAACAGCAATCCATGCGCATTCCGGCTCTGGCCCTTCTTCCGCTCGTTGTGCTCTCGGCCCCGGCCGAGAAGAAGCACCGCGCGGTCTTCTACTGGAACATGCGCCAGCAGGATGTGATCTCCCTCGTCCATCACGTCCCCCAGAACGATGCCATCCGCCTCGCCCAGCTCCGCCAGACCTTCCACGACCTGCACTGTCTCTCGCCTGACATCCAGGAGCAGCACTCGTCCCAGGGCGTTAATCTGCTCTGCCAGCTCCCCGGCGAAACTCCCGGCATGATCGTTGTCGCTGCTCACTATCAGCACATCGGCAATGGAGAAAGCGCAGTCGGCGACTGGTCAGGCAGCACCATGCTGCCCTTTCTTTACCATGCGCTCACAGCGCAACCCCGCCGCCACACCTATCTCTTTGCCGCCTTTGCCGGTGAAGACGGGGCCAGGGACTGGATGCGCAGCCTCACTTCCGATCAGCGCAAGCATATTCAGTACATGATTGCCCTGGACGCTCTCGGCCTCAGCCCTGTGAGCTTTTATCTCCACCCGCTCGACATGCACTTCACAGCAACGGAGACCACTCTAGTCGACACGCTGGAATTGTCGGCGCGCGAATCCGGCCTTCCGATACCGCAGCCACTCACCCCGCATCGATGGTTCCGCATCGATGACACGAAGCAGTTCCGGTATCGGAATATCCCCTCCATCGTGATCTATTCCGAAGGAGCCGACCACGGCACGCTGCCTGGCGGCGATCTGGACACCGCTGCCGCCATCCAGGATGACCTTTATTACGACACCTACCACCTGCTGTGCACCTTCATCGCAGAGCTGGACCAGGTATCCGACACAGACAGTTTTTCCTCCAGCCCGCAGCGATTCCACATGTGGTGAGCTGCGATGCCGGAGAGTTATCCCCCAACTGGAGTACGCATGACGACAAGACGTAACTTTCTTTCCCTTGGCGCTCTCACCGCCGCCGGCCTCGGCCTCGGCACACAAGCCTCTTTTGCCGACGAAATTCGCCCTTCACTTACCGCGGACGAGGTTCGCGCGCTCAAGCCGCCGTCCAAGCCGGTCATCATTACCCGTGTGACCGGCGATCAGACCGTCCAGGAAGCCTATCAGATGCTGCTCGACGGCCAGGACACCCTCGACGCCGCGCACCATGTCTGCCTGGGACGCGAAAACGACCCCAACGATCACAGCGTCGGCTACGGCGGCCTGCCCAACGAGCAGGGCGTCGTCGAACTGGACTCCTGTTGTATGCATGGCCCCACGCGGCGGGCCGGCTCAGTGGCCGGCGTGCAGAATATCCGCAACGTCTGCCTGCTGGCCCGCAAGGTCTACGAGCACTCGGCCCACGTGATGATGGCCGCCAAGGGCGCGGAGGATTTCGGCGTAGACCTCGGCTTCAAGCGCGAAGACCTGCTCACCGAAGATGCCCGCCGCATCTGGATGCTCTGGAAGGAAAGCAACTCGCAGATGGACTGGTGGGGCCCCGGCCTGCCCGATCCGGACTGGAAAGACCCGTATGCCGGCCGTCCAGCCCCGAAACCGACGATGGACCTGCATGGCATGTCGGAAGACCAGAAGAAGACTTCAGAGCTCGAACCGCTGCCTGTCCCGGGCGGCAAAGTTCCCCGCCAGCCTACTGCGGAATGGCAGCCGGTGATCGCTGACCGCACCCGGAAATTGATGGCCATGGCTGCCGATCTCGGCATCACGCCGGAAAAACGCCTGTTCGCCGCACAACAGATCCTCTGGCCGACGACCGGCACCATCCACGTCTCGGCGATCAATACAAAGGGCGAGATGTCCGGCGCGACAACCACCTCCGGCCTGGCATGGAAGCTGCCCGGCCGTATCGGCGACTCACCCATCCTCGGAGCCGGCTCATGGACCGATCAGGACGTAGGCTCGGCCGGTGCCACCGGTACCGGCGAGGAAAACATCAAGATCGTCGGCGCACACACCATCGTCGAGCTGATGCGCCACGGCTACAGCCCGAAGGAGGCCGGTCTCGAGGCATTGCGCAGGATCGTGCGTAACTATAACGGGGACATGCGGAAGATCCGCTATCTGGATATGGAGTTCTATATTGTCCGCAAGGACGGTGCTTACGCCGGTGTCTCACTCTGGAGCACAGGGGCAACAGGACGGCCGCGCGAGTTTGTAGTCCACGATGGCACGTTCCGGGTCGAGCCCTGCGCTTATCTATTGGAAGGCACGATGACGATCTGGCCACCCTTCTAGTTCTTCCAAGAAATTCCATTTTGGGAAAAGGCATAGCTTCGGCTATGCCTTTTTACTTTTGATTTGCAGCGTTTTCTTTCTTTCCAATAAAGATCAGTTATTAGTAAATGAATTATCTTTCCCTATCTCCCTTCTAACCGGAATCGACGGACAGATAGCCTGGACAGCACTTTTCTATGCAGCAGGAGTACACGAGTCAAAGATGTGCTCCTGGAAGATAGGCGATGGAGATAGCGCCATCGAGTCAACAATTTATTGACACCGCCAGCCTATCTACGCGTTGACGCTTCCATTCTGGCCTGCTACTTTCTGCGACTTTTTCCCTTCCTATTACTTCCGCCGCAGCTAGTAACTGACAGGTTAGAACTTGGCGTGTACAGAAGTGCAAACTTCCCCAAATCTAGAAAATAGTTCCACAAAAGTTGTACATGCCTACAACTTACGAGGGTAATCTCGACACAAGACATCTAGCTCCGGCGTCCCCCGGGCTCTTAGGAGAAACCTCTCATGACCAAACTGATTCCAGCTTTCGTACTCGCCACATTTGCTCTTCCTCTTACTTCCGCCTTGGCCATGAGTGTTTCCACCTCTAACCTGGCGATGAGCCCCAGCAGCCCGCATCCGGTTCCGCCGCCTGCTCTGGCGATGAGCCCTGCCAGCCCGCATCCGGTTCCGCCGCCTGCTCTGGCGATGAGCCCTGCCAGCCCACATCCGGTTCCGCCGCCTGCTCTGGCGATGAGCCCTGCCAGCCCGCATCCGGTTCCGCCGCCTGCTCTGGCGATGAGCCCTGCCAGCCCGCATCCGGTTCCGCCGCCTGCTTTGGCGATGAGCCCTGCCAGCCCGCATCCGGTTCCGCCGCCTGCTCTGGCGATGAGCCCTGCCAGCCCGCACCCGGTTCCGCCGCCTGCTCTGGTTTAACGTCCTAACACAAATGTGCAAGGCCTGAATTGCATCTATCGTGCAGTTCAGGCCTTTTCTTCTATGCTGTATCCTTTGCCTTAGCTAAGAGGCAGGAATGCAGACGACGTATCTTGACAATGCTCTCTGGGGAATCGCATTTCTTGGCGAATGCGCACTCCTCTGCATTCTGCTCTTCCGTAGGGCCTTTCGCAGCTTTCCCGTTTTTACCCTACTGATCTCCCTCTATTTGGCATCGGAAGGCTACTATTACTTTTTTCTCCGTCACGCCAGCTATAACGTTTATTTAAAGTCCGACTTTATCCAGTCGTTGATTCTTTCAGCTGTTGAGCTGGGCGTTCTGATTGAAATTGCAGCCAATGTCCTGGCACCTGCCAAACGATCCCTGCTCGGGAAGCTATTCTCTATCCTGTTTATTCTTATAGGACTATTTGGCTTGGGCGGTTTCACCTACGCAATGCACGCCAATGCTTCGAGTTTGGCACATCCCCGCACAATCTTCGTAGCCAACAATACGATTGCGATTCTTCGGCTCATCACGTTCCTGGTTATCGCAGGATTTGCGCAGGTCCTGGGACTGGGCTGGAAGAATCATGTCCTGCGGCTTGCTTCCGGACTTGCCTTCTATGCCGCCGTCTCGCTGGTCGCCACATTGCTCCAGAACCGGATGCATGGCGGCCCGAGCTATTACACCCAATACCATGCCCTCCAACAGGTCGTGGGAGCCAGCTACATCTGTGCCCTGTACTACTGGTCTTATGCCTTCCTGAGAAAAGAAGCCCCAAGGAAGGAATTTAATTCCAAAATGTCGGAATTTTTGATATCAATATCAGCATTCCCAAAGCAGCAGCAGTCAATCGTTGCTAGGAAACACAGGTAACGTATGGTTCTGCCTATTCTCACAGCCTCCGTCGTGCTCCTGCTCTTCGGCTATGCGGTCTACTGGCGTCGCAGCCAGTCCCGTCGCCGGGCTAAGGATTGGGATTCGATCGTCGCACGGCTCCGCTCCAACAGTGAGTTCGGCTTCGCCGAAGTCACCGAACGCTACCTCTACAGCGACCAGATCAACGCCACCCCCGCCGACATCTGGCGCCGCATTGACGGCGCGAACGGCCTCTGGGCAATGTTTACCAATGCCGGAGTCCTGCTCGAACTCGCCGATTACGCCAGCGAACATGGTGAAAACGTCCCGGAGCAGCTGATCGAAGAGCTGCGGAGCGACGCCCTCCAGCTCCGTGTCGCGGTACTGATTTCTCTCGTCAAGTATGGTTTCTCCCGCTCGGGCGTTGCCGCCTCGGTGCATGCGCACCGTGCGGCCAGCGCATACAGCGCCATGCTGGCTCATATGACGATGCTCTTCCAGGAGCACTCTACCCTGTTCTTCCCGCGCTTCCTGGAATCGATGTAAAGCTCGATGTAAAACATCGATCAAGAGCCTCAGTCAAAACGCAAGGCCGCTTTGCCCCTCCCCGGAATAAAAGCCCACGCACCAAGCGTGGGCTTTGCTCTTTTTGGAATGAATGCCTTACGCGGGGTTTTCAGCGAGAAAACGTTCCAGGCGGGATGCCTCTTCCTCGCTGAGGCGGAAGGTCGCCGCAGGCAGCACGCCATCCACCTGGTCAGGCCGGCGGGCGCCGACTATGGCTGCGGTAATCGCCGGATTGCGAAGCGTCCAGGCGATGGCGACCACGCCCGCCTCAACACCATGCGTTTTACCTATTTCCCGCAGGATTTCCACAAGCTTCAGATTGCGTGAAAGCTTGGGTTCGTTGAAGTTCGGGCTCTTCCTGCGCCAGTCATCGGCCGGCATCTGGGCAATACGCTCGGCGGTCATCTTGCCGGTGAGCAGACCTGAAACCATGGGCGAGTAGTTGATGACGCCGATATTGTTCTCCCGGCAGAAGGGCAGAATTTCGGCCTCGATGTCACGGCGCAGCAGGGAGTAAGGCGGCTGGAGCGAGGTAATCGGGGCGATCTTCTGGGCGCGCTTCATCTGCGCGACGGAAAAATTGGAGACGCCGAGATAACGGACCTTGCCCTGCTGCTGGAAGCGGGCAAGCGTCTCCCAGCCTTCTTCAATCTCCTCATCCGGATTAGGCCAGTGAATCTGGTAGAGGTCGATGGTGTCGACACCGAGGCGGCGGAGCGAGTTTTCGATCTCCTCCTCGAGCGACTTCGCCTTGAGGCTGCGGTAGATGGAGCGGTCTTCATGCCAGCGCATGGAGCACTTGGTGAAAACAAAAGGCTTGTGCGGGTTCTGTCTCAGGGCCTTGGCAACCACCTCTTCCGAGTGGCCGAGGCCGTAGATAGCCGCAGTGTCGATCCAGTTCAGGCCAAGATCGAGAGCGCGCTCGATGGTGCGGACCGACTCGTCGTCATCCTGGGCCCCCCAGGCGAACTCCCAGTTGCCGCCGCCGATCGCCCAGGCCCCGTAACCGATCGGGGTCAGATCCATATCCGAGTTGCCGAGGCGGCGCAGCCCGAATGTCTTCTCTTGAGAAAGCTGTGGTGTAGCCATATCCGATTGGATGCCGGGACTGGCCGTCCAGGCTTTTCGCTTCGCGTGGCGCTCCCGCTGGTCGCGATCTGGAAGTATAGCCCTCTTCTTAAACAAGATCGTCATTCCGACCGGAGCGTACCGGGGCCGGAGAAACACCAAGGCACGAACTTTGCCGGCAAGCCCTACGCTTCGATGAGAAACCTGCCATCCTGCATGATCTGCTCGTCGTCGACCCAGATGCTGAAGCGGAGGCCAACGACATCGATGTGCGTGGTCGAGGTCCAGGGCGCGCCGGTGTGCTCGCCATAGGGGTTACCGAAGGCGATATGAATGCCGGGGAACTTCTCGTCCTGCAGGATATTGCCGATCACGTGATCGACGCCGAGATTGGTTCCGATAGCAAACTCACCGACACGATCGGAGTTCTCGTCTGTGTGCGTGTAAGCCCAAAAGTCGTCGCGCAGTTCGCGGTTCTCGCTCTCGCAGCTGACAATGCGGTTGCTCTTGATCTCGATGGTGAGCGGGTTGGCTTCGAGCAGGCCATAGCGGGCACAGAGGTAGTCGCCGACAACGCCGTCGACAACAAAGGTGCCGTTGACCTCGCCGGGAGTAGTGAAGATTTCGCCGCCGGGAAGATTGCCCCACTTATCGCGGGAGATGATGCCAGAGGTCTTGAGCCAGTTGTAGCCAGGATTCAGGTCGGCGCGGATGTCGGTGCCCGCCGGAGTGGTGGCGCGGACATAGCCGGCCTTGCGGACCTTCTCGATGACCTTCTGGGAAAGCTGGTCGACACGATGGAAGTCGGCGCGCATACCCTCGCACATGATCTGCGGGGTGATGTTGACCATGTGCGCGTGGCGCATGCGGCGGCGGTTGACGACCTCGGTCATCTGCATGCGGGAGCGCAGCTCATTGCGCTGGACGCCGACGGCAAAGATGCTGACGTCAGAGGTCTCCATATCGGCGAGAACGGCCGAAGGCATGTCGACGAGCGGACGGGGGGCCAGGTCTTCGAGGACGAAGACGTTCCAACGGCAGCCGTTGGCCGCCAGCTCCTGCGCCAGCGAAGCCGCGATAGGCGCCGTGGCGCGGTCGGTGATGAGGGTGACCTTCTCGGAGGGCTCGATACGCAGACAGGTAGAAACAGCCGAATGCGCTCCGGGAAGGAACTCGGGAGAGAAAGGCGTGGTCAGCAGGGCCTGGGCCTGCGATGAAAGTTGTGTCTGCATGTGCGGGGTCGGCGGGAAAACCGCTCTTTTCAGGGTAGCGGAAACGGGCTTGCGGCGCAGCCAAAAAATCGGCGGACCCGCAGGTCCGCCGAGGTTCCTTCCGCCCGAGCCTATTTGTGGCTGGGCAGAGCCGACCAGATATCCGGATCCTCGTCGCCCAGGTCCCAGGAGCAGAAGCCCTGGAGGCCCTTCTGCTTCGCCAGGTCATAGCGGGCCTCGAAGGTGCGCTTGTCGGTGAAGAAAATCCATTCCCGTTCATCGTCGCGATAGAAATAAAGCCACGCAGACTTATCGACCGGATCCCACTGGACTGCTCCCCCATATGCTTTCGCCAGGTCGAGGGCGTCGGAACCGCTGATGTATTCGGCGGTAGGATTGGGCTTCTCTTCGGGCTTCTGCGGCGTGCCCGAGAACCAGTGATAGCCGTAGATGGCAATACCCAGCGACAGCTTCTGCGGAGGAACGACCTTGAGAGCGTAGTCGAGGTTTTCATTGGTCCAGCCCCAGCCGCCGACCGGTCCCGGCGGGGTGTAGCGGGTGTGCTGGTCGTAGGTCATCAGGCAGATGAGATCGACGTACCTGGCCAGGGCAGCGAGATCGTAGGCGCCGCGCCAATTGGCAAACATCCACTTCGCATAGCCCGTCTCTCCGGCAAGACCGGGCGCATTGGGCACGGTGGCGATGGTGAGCTGCAGGCCTGCCTTGTGCAGACGGTCGGCAGTCAGTTCGACGATCCGGGAGAGAGCATCGCGGTCGGTCCAGTTCACATTCTCAAAGTCGAACTGCCAGCCGGTATAGCCATTCTGCTTGGCGATCTCGATCAGCTGGTCGACCATCTGAGACTGCGCGTGGATATCGCCCAGGAGCTTGTGAAACGGCTCCTGCGAAGAGGCGTCATTCGCGACGATCGGCATCACCGGGGTATGAGCGGCTTTGGCCTTCTCAATGACAGCAGGATTGGGGCCGCCGGAGACCAGACCATCCGCATCGACCGAATACCAGGCAGGCACGAGAATATCGATCTGGCTGGCGTGCTCCATGAAAGAGCGCACGGATTTCGGATCACGCGTGAGATAGAACAACGCCTTGGGATTCTCAGCCTGCGCGAGGCCGCCGAACACAAGCAGGAAGGCAGCAAGACAGAACAGCTTCTTCATGAAACACCGCTCAAAGAGGATGCTTCGACGATACCACCGCCATCAGCTCCTCCTTCTCGAGATCATGCAGCTCTCCAACCCGCGCATGGCGGAACTCGATCACCACGTCATCCGGATCAGTGGCGGGAGAAAACAGCGTGCGGAACTTTGCGGCCGAAGCAAAGAAGACCGAGCCTTTGAGCTCATAGACCTTGTGCCCGTCTTCGTTAGTCCGCACTGCCACAGTTAGATGTGCTTCGCATGTTCCCACGCGAATGCCAGAGCGGCGATCAGGATGCCGAGCACCACGGCCATCTCCGCGACCAGCACCGACATGATCATCAACAGCTTTCCCGCTGTCCGGAAGAACTCAATATCTGTCTGCTTGAGCAAAGAAAAACGGCGCTCCTGAAGGGAGCGCCGTTCGCCTTCTGTATTGAGTTTAGATTACTTGGCCTTCAGACGGATGACCGCGATCGAGTACGGAGCCATCTCGTAGTCGAAGGTTTTTCCGGCCCGCTCAAAACGCGACTCCACCGGCACGATGTTCTTCGGGTCGGTGAGCGAGTTAGTCGCCGAAAGCGTGCGCGCCTTGAGTGTCGTCACGTCGGCGATCTTCTCGACGCTGGACACGCCATCCAGCTTCACCGTGACCGGCTTGGGCTCGGAGGTCGCATTGACCAGCTTCACGAAGATCTCGCCGTTCTCGCTCTTACGCGTGATCGAGGAGAAGAAACGCAACTCGTCGCCCGTTGTCTCGGTCTTCGGGATCTCGTCGCCATGGTAGCTGCCGAACATCACCTGCGCGTAGTAGCTCGGCGAGCCGTAGCTGTGCAGCGCGTCGTAGCCAATCAGATCGCTCTCCCACTGCATGCCGCCGGGGTTCACGTTCACGAAGAGCGGCGCATAGCTGGCCATCACGATGATGTCGCTGTTCCGCTCCATGCCCGTCATCCACGCCGCATCGCCCAGCGCCGCGCCGAAGTTCGGCGTCGGCGAGCCTTCGCGCGTCGCCCACTCGCCCACGAAGACCTTCGGCCCGTTGCGGTCTGTCTTGTCGTAGTGGTGGACGTCGGCGAAGAACTCCTCGGCCGACTTGTAGTAATGGTCGTCGACCACATCCGGCTTGACCGTCTTCACCGGCGTCGTGGCAATCAGCTCATACTGCGGATACTTCGCCTTGATGGCCTTGTAGAACTGCGCATAGCGCTCATCGTACGAACCCGACTTGTCGAACCAATCCTCGTTGCCGATCTCGATGTAGTGCAGCTTGAAGGGCGCGGGATGGCCGTCCTTGGCGCGCTCGGCACCCCACTTCGTCGAGGTATCGCCGGTCACGTACTCGATCTCATCGAGCGCATCCTGCACGTAAGGCTCAAGATCCTTGCCCGGATTCACGTGCTCCTGCTGCAGCGAGTAGCCCGCGTACACGGCCAGCACCGGCTGAATCTTCAGGTCTTCCGTCCACTCCAGGAACTCGAGCAGCCCCATGCCGTCTGAGGACTGATAGCCCCAGGGACCGCGATGCGTCGGCCGGTCCACCATCGGACCGATCGTCTTCTTCCAGTCGAAACGCTCCTTGATGTGGTCGCCCTCGAGGTAGTTCCCGCCCGGCATGCGCAGGAAGGTCGGCTTCATCGCCGCCATCAGCTCCATCAGGTCCGGCCGGAAGCCGTTCTCGCGGTCGTGATAGGTCGGCGGGAAGAGACTCACCAGGGTGAACCAGATCGAGCCCGGCTTCGCAATCGACAGCACCAGGTGATTCGTGCTGCTGGCGGTCTCCGCATGGGAAACCAGCTCGTAACTGTACTGCTTCCAGCCGCTTCCGTCGAGGGTCACATCGGCCGAAGCCAGCTCCACGCCCGTCTCATCGCCCACTACGGCTACATGCACCGACCCCACCGAGCCATCGGCCTTCGCGTAGAACGATCCCTTGTAGGTCGCGTGCGGACGGACGGGAATCCCCCAGTAGCCCTGGTTCTCCAGCTCAGCCGAGCCACCAGTGCCCACGCTCTCGAGCGTCAGCTTCGCGCTATGCGGCAGCGCCGCGCTCGGCCCGGTCGTCTTGTCGATGGTCAGCGTAGCCTTGGCCTGCCCCTTCGGCACCATCCGCCAATAGGGAGCGCCTTCCCAGTCGGTAAAGAAGGTGCGATTGCGCACCAGCTCGCCATACAGGCCGCCGTCATAGGAGTAATTGATCTCCTCGGTCATCAGGCCGTGCAGCATCGGGCTGGCTTTGGCCGTCGGCTGGTCGAAGTGTGCTTCTACGGTTACCGGGGGCGCAGTCTGAGCCACGGCCGTGGTAAGAAAAGCGCTCAATACTAGGGGAAGAGAACAGGCAAACCGAGCCGGCACAGATCGCATAACGCTCCAGTCGAACGAGTGGGTTTACTGCAGGCATTCACAGGTTAGGTAAACGTTATCTCCATGCTGGAAATATCGTCAACCCAAACCGCGAAAGATTCTAAGGCCTGCTTTTTATCGCTGGCAATTCCCGTTTTTTGCTCCGCTCTTCCCGCGTCTTCTGCAATTCCTCTCCAGCCGAATCCCCAGCCTCGGTTACAATGACCTTGTCTAACCACACACACCAGAAGAAGAGGACTTCTCCATGGCTTATGTAATCGCGGAACCCTGCGTCGGCACGAAGGACACGGCTTGTGTCGATGCCTGTCCGGTGGATTGTATCCACCCCAAGAAGGATGAATCCGGTCACGGCGACGTCGACCAGCTCTTCATCGATCCGGTCGAGTGCATCGATTGCGGCGCCTGCGTCCCGGTCTGCCCCGTCTCGGCCATCTACGCCTCCGACGACCTGCCGGAGAACTGGGCCAGCTACGCGCAGAAGAACGCGACCCACTACGGCCGCTAGATCGCTGTAAGGCTGTCGGCTTTCCTGGCGCAAGGCTAAGCCAACGGAGCATGCGCAGCCTGGGAAGACTTCTGTGGCTTAACCACGATGCAAGCAAGACCGGCCAATGCGGCCGGTCTTCGCATTTTCCGGCAATTCGCTTTCAGCCGTTGTCCATCCTGAATCCACCACGATACAGAGTTCGCCCATGCCCGAGCCCACGCCACCGCCCAGTCCCCGCACCCGCGTTGCCCGTCTGCCCAAGCGCGGCGACTATGACAAAGCCACCATCCATGCCATTCTCGACGAGGCATTTCTGTGCCATGTCGGCTTCGTCGTGGACAGCCAGCCTTATGTGATCCCCACCGGCTACGGCCGCGAGGGTGACACCCTCTACATCCACGGCTCAGCCGCCAGCCGCATGCTGCGTAACCTGGATAAAGGAGTGGAAGCCTGCATCACGGTCACGCTGCTCGACGGCCTGGTGCTCGCCCGCTCAGCCTTCAATCACTCGATGAACTACCGCTCTGTCGTCATGCTGGGCACCGCGACGCTGATCGAAGGCGAGGACGCGAAGAACCACGCGCTGCGCATCATCTCCGACCAGATACTGAAAGGCCGCTGGGACGAGGTGCGTCTTCCTACCTCGCAGGAACTGAAGGCCACGACCGTACTGTCGTTCCCCATCGACGAGGCCTCGGCGAAGATCCGCACCGGCCCTCCGCATGATGACGAGGAAGACTACGCGCTCGGTGTCTGGGCGGGCGTGCTGCCATTCAGGACCGTGGTCGAGACGCCTGTGCCCGATCCTGAGTTGAAAGCGGAGATTGAGGATCTTCCGGGGTCGGTAGTGCGGGTGCTGGGGCGGAAGCTCTGGGTCAGCCCTCGATGACTAGATGTTCGTCATCAGTTCCCGGCTTAAACAGACGCCAGTATTCATCATCTATTGAGTTGTTCGGCATGATCTCGAAGCAATAGTTCTGGTTGAACTGAATTTTTAGTGCCCCGGCTATTCCTAGTTCCGCGTTCACTACTGTCAGACGCTCATCGCCTCGCATAAGCTCTTCCATGAGCGCGTCGCGACGGCTCGCGCCAGGGATATCCCAATTGAAGTCAGAACGGTCCTCGCGCCCGTCTGCCGGATAGTAAAGGTCTGAGCTTCCTAGCAGTACAGAATCGCCGCCAACCAATCTCCATGCACATTGAAGATGCAGAGCAAGGTCTGGCTTTTGTCGCACCCCTCGCGATGTCTGGACCTCACGGAGCGCCCCGAAAGAGAATGTCGCCAGCTCTCCCGCACGGTTTGCTCCGATGAGCGGCAAGCCAACTAAGGCGCTTAGCTGAACGGGGTGTAGTTTCTCCGCCCGCAGGAAAGCACTTCCGCCATCACGCGCCTCCTCGCAAAAAACAATCGAGCCGGGAACGAACTCCCACTCCTCATCGTTGGAGTCGTAGTCAGCTGTTGGCAGCAGGCTGTATGCGCCATTCTTTAGGTGTACGGCTGAGGTCGGACGCGAGCACGGCGTTCCTTCATTCAAAAGGCGGACGTATACAGTGAAGCGGGAGTTAACGCTCTTGAGCATCTTCTTAAAATATCCGGGAAGGTAGATTCGTGCTTTCCCACGTCTCAGAATCGAGACATGGGGCACCCGGGCTGGCGCCGCTCCACTCAAGCCAACACCGGGCTTGAATGGACCACCCGAAATCTGCAAACGGAAAGCCCCGGCCTGAGCCGGGGCTTTCTTTGTTCCGATCCAGCCGCGATCCAAGGACCGCGACCAGCGGGAGCGCCACAATCGCTAGCGTCCGCAAGATGCGAGCGAAGCGAGCGTGTCGCCGAGCGCGAAGCTCAGAACTGGTTCCAGAGGAACTGGTTGTAGACCTCGTGGTGGAACTGGACTTCCGAGGGCTTGACGAAGGTGCCGAGCAGGCGCGGGCAACGGTCCGCCGAGGCCTGCTTCAGGTCGGCGTAGCGGGCCTTCACATCCTCGCCCAGCAGGGTCGAAGTCCAGCTGGCGCCGCGGAAGTTCTCGAGCGCGGTGTAGATGTTGTCGGGCAGGTAGCGCTCCGCCTGGCGGATGTTCTTGATCTTCGCCAGCTCGCCGTGCAGGCCGCTCTTGAAGATCGAGTACAGCACCAGGTAGGGGTTCGCGTCCGGAGCCACCGAGCGCACTTCCACGCGCGACGACTTTTCGTTGCCGATCGGAATGCGGACCATCGAACCACGATCGACAGCCGAAGCCTTGATCTGGTTCGGTGCCTCGAAGTGCGGATCGAGACGGCGGTAGGAGTTCACGCTCGGATTCAGCAGCAGGCAGATGTCATTGCCGTGCGAGAGGATGCGGTCGACGAACTTCCAGCCGAAGCTGGAGAGCTTCTCTTCGCCCTTCGGATCCCAGAACAGGTTCTTGCCGTTCTTGCTGATCGAAAGGTTGGTGTGCATGCCGCTGCCGTTGACGCCGACCACCGGCTTGGGCAGGAAGGAGGCCGTCATGCCCATCTTGGTGGCCACCTGGCGGCAGATCAGCTTGTAGAGCTGGATCTGGTCGGCCGCGGTCAGCACGTCACCGTAGCTGTAGTTGATCTCGAACTGCGAGGGCGCGACTTCCGGGTGGTCCTTCTCGTTCTCGAAGCCGAGCGCGCGCTGCACTTCAGCGGTCGTGTCGATGAAGGTGCGCAGCGGGTCACCGGGGAGCGAGTGGTAATAGCCGCCCGTGTTCACGTACTCAAACTTGCCGGTCTCGTGGAACTTCTTCTCGGCGTCGGTGCCGGCGAAGAGGAAGCCCTCGATCTCGTTGGCGGCGTTCAGGGTGTAGCCCTGCTCGTCGAAGAGTGTCTGGGCGAAGTTCTTGAGCACGCCGCGCAGATCGCCCGAGTAGGAGGCGCCGTTCTTGTCGATGACTTCGCCGAAGACCAGGGCCTTGCCCGAACCGAAGATGTCGGCCGGCGCGTAGTAGAACGAGCTCCAGTCGATGCCCAGGCGCAGGTCGCTCTCGCGCTGCGCGGTAAAGCCGCGGATCGAGGAACCATCGAAGGTCAGGTTGTCGAAGCTCTTGACCAGGAACTTCTTGTCGTAGTCCAGCGTGTGCAGCCGGCCTTCGAGGTCGCTGAAGAGAACGGTGACAGCCTTGATGCCCTTCTGGTCGGTCAGGTACTTCAGCCGCTCTTCCTGGATCACATCGGCCGGGACGCGCTTGCGGCGCTGTTCCTTGGCAGCCAGGTTCAGCTCTTCCAGTTCTTCATACGACAGCTCAAGAAAATTGCGAAGTTCGGTGGACATGCTTCTCCTTCAGATGTTTATCTGCCACTGCATTGCTCAAGGACCGCCCGCTCCCGCAGGCAGAAACCCGCGAAATGCGCGCGAAATTCCGGACGTGGCTTGTCGTATTACAGACTAAAGGGCCAGTCCGTAAAGATGCCGTCATATTAAAGAAAGTGATTCGGAGCATGCGAGATATTTATGGAGAAGCATGGAAAGCGATGAAACGGCCAGCAGTCAGTCACAAATACGGCCAGTGGAGCATGCCGCAGTAAAGCTGCCGTCGATTTCCCATGAACATGAAATGGATGCCCCTGAAAGCGGAATACAAACTGGCCGTATCGGAGACTGACTGCTTGACGCAGACCCACTCCACTACACCCTATCCCCTACGCCCTATACCCTAGCCTCATGACCCACCAGGCCGAAGCCCTCATCCTCCGCACCTGGCCGGTCCAGGAGGCGGACCTCATCGTCTCCCTGCTCACCCGCGATCAGGGGCGGATCAAGGGCATCGCCAAGTCCGGAGCCAAGAGCCGCAAACGCTTCGGCGGGGCCCTCGAACCGATGACATACGTCCTCGCCTCCTACGCCGAAAAGCCCCGCCAGGAGCTGGTTCGCCTCGACTCCTGCGAGATTCTCGCCTCGCCACTCTCCGCGCCCATCGACTACCCTCGCGCCGCGGCGCTCGCCTTCTACGCCGAGGTGCTGGAGGAGACGCTGCCCGAGCGCGATCCGCAGGATGCCGTCTTCCGCCTGGCGCTGGCCGTGCTCGAGCAGACCCGCGACGGCCACATCTGGCTGCCGGTGACGTATTTTGCGCTCTGGATTCTGCGCCTGATGGGCTGGATGCCGGAGCTCTCGCGCTGTATCGTCTGCGGCCGGGCGCTGGCGGGCCAGCCAGCCTGGTACCAGCCCCACGCCGACGGCCTGCTCTGCGTGGATCACCGCCAGCTCTCAAGCCGGGCGCTGGCCGCCCCCTCGCTCGAACTGGCCAATCGCATCTTTCACGCTCCAATTGCCGCTCTCATCAGCCATCCCTGGTCCTCCGGTCTCGCCGCCGATCTGCGCCGCTTCGCCTTCCAGTCGCTCGAGCGGCACCTCGAGCGCCGCCTGCGCACCTCCGCCGCGCTCAACAAACTCGCCTCCTGAGCCGATTGGTTTCTCAGGGTTACGAACCGCCCCGACTATGCCGGTCCACCGATCACGATAAAATCGCGGGAGACCACAGCCGCGCCAGAGCTGGCGCCGGGCGTCGCAATTTACTGACGGAATCAGTCGGAAACAGAGAGACGGAACGCATCGTGCCTTCGACCATCACATCCTCCACCGTGCATACCAAAGCGCAGCCGCTGACCTTTCAGGAGCTGCTCTTCCGCCTCCAGAGCTTCTGGGCCGAGCGCGGTTGCGTCCTCCAGCAGCCCTATGACACCGAGGTAGGTGCCGGCACCATGTCGCCCGACACCTTCCTGCGTGTGCTCGGACCGAAGCCGATCGCGATCGCCTATGCGCAGCCCTCACGCCGCCCCGCTGACGGCCGCTATGGCGAGAACCCGAACCGCCTCTACAAGCACACCCAGCTGCAGGTGATCCTGAAGCCGCCGCCGGAGGATATTCAGGAGGTCTACCTCGCTTCGCTCGAGGCGGTCGGCATCGACCTCTCCGAGCACGATATCAAGTTCGAGGAAGATAACTGGGAATCGCCCACGCTCGGCGCCTGGGGCATCGGCTGGCAGGTGATGCTCGACGGTCTCGAGGTCACGCAGTTTACGTATTTTCAGCAGTGCGGCGGCATCGATCTCGACCCCATCACCGGTGAGATCACCTATGGCCTCGAGCGCCTCGCGGCCTTCCTGCAGGATGTCGATTCGATCTACGACATCGTCTGGGCACGCGATCCGAAAACCGGCCGTGCCATCACCTACGGCGATATCCGGCTTGAAGAAGAGCTGCAGCTTTCGGTCTATAACTTCGAAGCCGCCGAGGTGGAGAAGCTCTGGCAGCACCTGAACCTGTACGAGGCCGAGTGCCAGACGCTGATTGCGAGCTACAACGACAGCTTTGGGCCAAAGGCTGCCAAACAGGGCGAACGACATGAGAAGATTCACGACAAGCTCATCCATGACGGCGAGCCTGTGACGGAAGAAGACGTGCGCGTCCAGCAGCGGCGCTTCCCGGTGTTGGGCGCCTATGATCTCTGCCTGAAGTGCTCGCACCTCTTCAACCTGCTCGATGCCCGCGGAGCCATTTCCGTGACGGAGCGTGTGGGCGTGATCGCCCGCATCCGCACGCTGGCTGTGGGTATCGCGAAGGCGTACGCGGCGCAGCAGCTAGCTGCTAGCTCTTAGCTACTAGCTTTTAGCTAAGACAGTGGCCCTCTGTATGCTTTGCGCTGCAGACGGGTCATTCCACAAAGGAATGAAACGAGCTAGTAGCCAAAGGCTAGTAGCTAGAAGCTAAAGACACATGCCAGCATTTCTGCTTGAAATCGGACTTGAAGAGATCCCGGCGCGCATGATCGCGCCGGCGCAGGCCGAGCTTGCCCGCCGCGTCGAAGACCTGCTCACCCGCGAACGCCTGATCGACGCATCGGAGGGGCTCGAGCTGCACAGCTATTCCACACCGCGCCGCCTTGCCGTGCTCGTGAAGCACGTGCACGAGTCGCAGGCCGATACTGAGGAACAGCTCACCGGCCCGTCGTGGGCGGTTGCTTTCAAGGACGGCCAGCCCACGCCCGCAGCACAGGCCTTTGCCAAGAAGGCCGGCGTCGATATCGCCGCGCTGATGAAGACCGTCACCCCCAAGGGCGAGTATGTCTCGGCGACCGTGCACCGCAAGGGCCGCACCGCCAGCGAGATTCTTGCCGAGCAGCTGCCGAAGGAGATCGCCTCGATCTACTGGCCGAAGAATATGTACTGGCGCGCAGGCAAACCCGAGCGCTTCGTGCGTCCGCTCAAGTGGCTGGTCGCCATCCTCGGGCACCAGATCGTGCCGGTTGAGTTCGCCGGCGTCACCGCCTCCAACGTCAGCCGCGGCCATCGCATCCTGCACGAGGGCAGCATCACCTTCGAGCACGCCGGGGACTATCTCGGCCAGCTCGAAGCTGCCTACGTCACTGCCGATGTCGAGCTGCGCCGCCATCGCATCCGCAAGGCTCTCGACGCTGCGACACGGCTCATCCCCGGCGCCCGCTGGCGCGAGGATGAGCCGCTGGTCGACACCGTAACCCATCTCACCGAGTGGCCCACCGTGCTCCTTGGCAGCTTCGATGCGAGCTATCTCACGCTACCCGAAGAGGTGCTGGTCACGGTGATGCGCGATCACCAGAAGTACTTTGCCATCGAAGATGCCGCAGGCAAGCTTGCGCCCTACTTCCTCACCGTGCTCAACACGCAACCAGAAGAGCATGGCGACGAGATCATCCGTCATGGCAACGAGCGCGTGCTGCGCGCCCGCTTCAACGATGCACGCTTCTTCTGGGACGTCGATCAGAAGACTCCGCTGACCGCGCGTCTCGAGATGCTGAAGACCGTGACCTTCCAGAAGGATCTGGGCAGCTACTACGCCAAGACCGAGGCCAACATTGCAGTCGCCGAGCGCCTTGCCGGCATTGCGCAGCAGCGGGGCGCCGCCGTGGACGCGGCTGCGCTCATCACCGCCACGCGCCTCGCCAAAACCGACCTTACGGCGGAACTCGTGAAGGAATTCACCGAGTTGCAGGGCATTGTCGGCGGCCTCTATGCACGCGCGCAGGGACTCGGCGAGTCCGTCGCGCAGGCCATCTACTGGCAGTACTCACCGGCCGGCGTCGATGATCCGATTGCGCCGACCGCGGAAGGCCAGCTCCTCGGCCTCGCCGACCGCTTCCAGACCATTCAGGCCATGTTTAGCATCGGCCTCGAGCCCTCCGGCTCGAAGGACCCCTTCGGCCTGCGCCGCGCCGCGAACGGGATCGTGAAGATCCTCGCCGAGAGTGGCCTGCCGCTGAAGCTCAGCGACCTGCTTGCAGGCACCGACGAAGCCGTGAAGGCAAAACTCGCCGCCTTCTTCCGCGAGCGTGTCGAGTTCTACCTGCGCGAGGTGAAGGGCTTTGCCTATGACGTGGTGAATGCGGTGCTCGCCGCCGGCTGCGACGACGTACGCGATGCGATTGCCCGCGCCGAAGCACTGACCGCCGTGCGCGGCTCGGCTGACTTCATCGCCATCTCGGCTGCGTTCAAGCGCATCAAGAACATCCTGCGCCAGGCAGAAGAAAAGAAAATCACCGCATCCACACTCGCGGCCACGCTCTTTGCCGACGACTCCGAGCGCACGCTGCATGCACATATCACCGAGGTCGATCCGCAGGTGGTCGCTCTCAGCGAGTCGCGCAACTATCGTGAAGCACTCGAACGCATCGCGACACTGCGGCCGGACGTCGATCTCTTCTTCGATAAGGTGATGGTGATGGTGGAGGACGAAGCCGTGCGCGGCAACCGCCTCGCGCTGCTTGCGCAGATCCAAGGTTCATTCTCGTCCATCGCCGACTTCTCGGAAATCGTCACAGCTTAACCATGCAGTTCCGTGAACATGTTCCGCTCGCGCCCTACACGACCTTCGGCATCGGAGGTCCGGCGCGGTGGTTTGCCGAAGCCGTGCATGAGGACGAAGCCCTCGAGGCCGTCCGCTTCGCGCGCGAGCGCAGCCTGCCGCTCTTCCTCCTCGGCGGCGGCAGCAACCTGCTCGTCTCGGATGAGGGCTTTCCCGGCCTTGTGCTTCATCTCGCGAGCAAAGGGATCGAACAGAACGGCGGTCTCTTCCGCGCCGCCGCGGGCGAGAATTGGGATAGCTTCGTCAGCCATGCAGTCTCGCTTGGCTATGCGGGCATCGAGTGCCTCGCGGGCATTCCCGGCACCGTCGGCGGTACGCCAGTGCAGAATGTCGGCGCATATGGGCAAGAGGTCGCGGAGACCATCGTTCGCGTCCGCACGCTCGATCTTGAAACACTCGCCTTCACAGAGATGGAAGCTGCGGACTGCGCCTTCGCCTATCGCCGCAGCCTCTTCAACTCGACGGCGCGTGGCCGCTATCTCGTCACGCGTGTCGATTACCGCCTTACGCACAACGGCCAGCCCCGGCTCAATTATGCCGATCTGAAGAAGTATTTCGTGAACCAGCCGAAACCATCGCTCGTAGAGGTTGCCACGGCTGTCCGCGCCATCCGCCGCGAGAAAGGCATGCTGCTCGTGGACGGCGATCCCGATTGCCGCAGCGCGGGCAGCTTTTTCAAAAATCCAGTGATCTCCGCCGGGCACTACGCGCGCCTGGCTACTGCGCACGGCAGCGCCATCCCGAGCTATCCCGCGCATGCTGAACATGTGAAGCTTCCCGCCGCATGGCTGCTCGACCAGGCCGGCTTCCACAAGGGCTTCGCGCAGGGACGCGCAGGCATCTCCAGCCGCCACACGCTCGCGCTCATCAATCGTGGAAATGCCACTGCCGCCGATATTCTCGCCCTGCGCGACACCATCATCGCCGCGGTCGAAGCGAAGTTCGGCATTCCTCTCGAACCGGAGCCGGTGTGGCTCGGCCCATCCCACAACTAGGGTGTATCGCTCTAGCTAATCCGCTCGCGCTCCAAGCTGCGTCAGCAGCCTCGTCCGCGCAGGGGACAGCACGGTACGTGCCGCCCCCTGCGTGGTGATCCGTCCCGCTTCGAGCACCAGCGCCTCGCCGTCGGCCTGCCAGGCATCGGCAAGATCGTGCGAGACATAAAGTACCGGCACCTCCGCAGCCCGTAGCGCATCGATCGTCCTCCGCCGCGACTCGGCATCGAGCGCGGCAAACGGCTCGTCGAGCAGCAGCAGTTCTGGCCGCGGAGCCAGCGCCCGCGCCAGCGCAATCTTCTGCCGCTCGCCTCCGCTCATGCCTGTGGGCTTCCGATCGGCGAGCTCTTCTGCGCCAAACATCGCCAGCATTTCGCCGATGCGTTCTTCTCGCTCGGGCAAGCGCCATCGCGCAAGCCCGAAGCCGACATTTCCGCGGCCGGTCAGATGAGGAAAGAGCGAGGCCTGCTGCGTCACGAAGCCGATCCTGCGCTGGCCGGGAGGCAGATATACGCTTGCCTCCGTCAACACCCGCCCATTAAGCCGCACTTGTGCGCGCACCAGCCCGTCGCGCTCGGTTGTGAGTCCCGCGATGATCCGCAGCAGCGTCGTCTTGCCTGAACCCGAAGGCCCGAAGAGCACATTCCAGCGCGCGCGCAACACAAAGCTCGCCTCCAGCGTGAAGCCGCCGCGCCGCCAGCCTGCGTCCACATCCAGAAAGGGTGCGCTAGTCACGCCGCACCTCCGCTGACGGCGCCAGCCATGTGGTTCGCTGCAACATCGAGAGCGCGATCAACCCTGCCAGCGCCACCACTACCAGCATCAGCGCGGTGCGATTGGCCTCCGCATACGCAAAACTCTGCACCTGGTCGTAGATGACAATCGAAAGCGTACGCGTCGAGCCAGGAATATCTCCGCCGATCATCAGCACCACGCCGAATTCACCCACCGTATGCGTGAAGGCTAGCACCGCGGCCGTCACCACCGAGCGCACGGAGAGCGGCAGCAGCACTTCGCGCAGGATGCGCCATCGACCCGCGCCGAGCAGCCGCGCCTGCTCCAGCAGAGCCGGGTCGACGGCTGCGAAGCCTGCGGTCAGCGGCTGCACGGCAAAGGGCAGGCTGTAGAGAATCGATCCCGCCACCAGCCCGGAGAACGAAAACGCCAGCGGGTGCCCGGTCAGCGCGATCCACGCACGGCCCACCGGCGTACGCGGTCCCATCAGAACCAGCAGGTAGAAACCCAGCACCGTCGGCGGCAGCAGCAGTGGCAGCGTCGTGAGGGCCTCTACCAGCGGCCGCAGCCGCGAGCGCGTGCTTACCAGCCAGAACGCCAGAGGCACAGACAGCGCCAGCAGCAGAGCCGTCGTCACGGCGGCCAGCCGCAGCGTCAGACCCAACGCCTGCCAGTCCAATTACTTCACCCGTGAAATAGTTGCAGGCGCCAGTCCGCCGGCCCTCAGCTCATCCACGATCTTTGGAGTAGCCAGGAACAAGAGAAACCGGCGCGCGGCTGCCGCATTCGCGCCGGCGTGCTTCACCACAATCGCGCCCTGCTCCAGTGGCGGATAATCCTCCCGCGGCACTTCCGCATAATGTCCACTTGCCGCCAGCCGTGCTGTCTTGGCCGAGGTCAACGAGATCAGCCCCAGCTGCGCGTTGCCGCTCTCCACAAATTGCGCCGTCTGCGCGATGTTTTCAGCCACCACCAGCTTCGGCTTCAGCGTGTCGTAGAGTCCCATGTGCGTGAGCGCCGCCTGTGCTGCGCGTCCATACGGCGCGTGCTCGGCATTGGCCACGGCAATCGTCTTCACCGCCGGATCGCGCAACGTGGCTTCGAGCGTAGCGGGCGAGAGTTTCGCGAACGGCGTATCGTTGCGCGTCCACAACACCAGCGTGCCCTGCGCGTAGACCACCGGCTGCGTCTCCTCAGCCATGCCCGCCGCAATCACTTTCTCCGGAAAGCTCAGATCCGCCGCCATGAACAGGTCGAACGGCGCGCCATTAAGAATCTGCGTCGCCAGCACAGCGGACGACTTGTACGAAGCATCCGCCTGTATGCCCGTTGCCGCCGTGAACTCAGTCAGAATTTTCGGCAGCACCGGCTCCAGATCGGCGGCCGCGGCCACGTGCAGCACCTGCTGAGCATGCGCCGCCAGCGCCAGCAGAAAGACAAAGGACAATACCACCGCTTTTCTCATCTCAAACACGCAGCACCATCACCTCAGTCGATTTGATCAGCGCAGCCACCGTCTCTCCCACTTTCAGACGCATTTCGCGCACCGCATCCGCGGTGATGATCGACGTGATGATCTGTCCGCCGATCGAGAGCTTCACCTGCGCCATCAGCCCTTCCACCTTCAGCTCCACGATCCGGCCTACCAGCTGATTGCGCCCGCTCACTGTGCGCAGCATCTCGCGTTTCGGCGAATCGGGTTTCTTCACCTTGTGCAGAAACTGGTCAAGCTCGTCTTCGGCGATGCGGTAGTGGCCGCCCGGCGTCTTCACCGCTTTCAGCTTGCCGTGATAGATCCACTGCTTGACCGTCGGATAGGCGATACCCAGCCGCAGCGCGGCTTCGCGTGGAGTGAGCATCTCCGTCATGCGACGAGTCTATACGAACTCCTGCCGCGCTCTCCGCACCATTCCGCGCTTCATCGCTGCTTCCGCTGTTACCCTAGTAGCACCGCCATGATGCAAGTCGAACATCAGTTGCGCTGCACCGGCTGCGGCCGTGTGATCGCACAGGAAGCCCTGAAGGAAGATTTCCGCTGCCCCGAGTGCAGCCATCTTTACGAAGTGGAGTATCCGGCCTGGTCGGCAAGCTCCGCTGCCGATACCTCCGCAAGCAAGCGGAACCTGCCCAACCCCAGCGCCCTGCGCTGGCTCTGGAAAGAGCGCCGCACCTCGCTCGAGCTCAAGGACCAGAGCGGTATCTGGCGCTTCCGCGACCTGCTGCCGATTCTCAAGGACGAAGCCAATATCGTCACGCTGCGCGAAGGCAACACACCGCTCTATGAGCTCCCCCGCGCGGCCCGCTCCATCGGCGTCGAGCGCGTCTATGCCAAGCACCAGGGCATGAATCCGACCGGCTCCTTCAAGGATGCCGGCATGACCACGGCGCTCTCCGTCGCGCACGAACGCGGTTTCTCCTGGGTAGCATGCGCTTCCACCGGCAATACCTCCGCAGCCATGGCCGCCTACGCAGCCCGCGCCGGCATGCGCAGCCTGGTGTTGATTCCCGAAGGCAAGATCGCCTGGGGCAAGCTCTCGCAGTCGCTTGACTACGGCGCACTCACCTGCCAGCTCCGCACCGACTTCGATGGCTGCGTCCGCGTGCTGGCCGAGGTCGTCCGCCGCGCGCCCGTCTTCCTGCTCAACTCGGTCAATCCCTATCGAGTCGAAGGCCAGAAGACTCCTGCCTTTGAGATCGCGGAATCGCTCGACTGGCAGTTGCCCGACCATCTCATCGTCCCCGGCGGAAATCTCGCCAACTGCTCGGCGCTCGGCAAGGGCTTCCTCGAGATGAAGCTGCTCGGCCTCACCGACCGCGTGCCGCGCATCTCCGTCATCCAGGCCGAAGGCGCGAATCCGCTCTACCGCAGCATGCAGGAGAATGGCGGCAAGGAGCTGACCCCGGTCGAAGCCGACACGCGCGCCTCCGCCATCCGCATCGGCAACCCGGCATCGTGGCGCAAGGCCGTCCGCATCCTCGAAGCGACCGGCGGCTGGGTTGAGCAGGTCAACGAAGCCGAGATCGCGCTGGCCAAGGCCGAGATCGGCGCCGAAGGCATCGGCTGCGAACCCGCTTCCGCCGTCACCCTCGCCGGCCTCAAGAAGCTCGTCGCGCAGGGACACGTACAGCCATCGGAATCGGTCGTCCTGCTGCTCACCGGGCACACGCTCAAAGATTCGGACTACACCATCCGCTACCATCGCGGCGACCTGCTCACGGAAGAAGAGATTGCGCCGCTGCGTCCGGAGATCGAGTCCACCCGCCGCAACACGGTCGAGCTCGATGCCGACGTCGACCAGGTGCTGCGCGCGCTCGAAAAGGCAGTACAACCGTGAGTGCCTTTTCGATCCATCTGCCTGCAACCTCGGCCAATCTCGGTCCCGGCTTCGATACGCTGGCCGTCGCGCTCGACCGCCATCTCGAAGTCAGCGCGGAGACAGGCACCGAGTTTTCCATCGAGGCCACCGGCCGTCATCCCGAGGTCTGCGGATCGCTCGGCCGCAACCTGCTGCTCGATGTCTATCGCAAGACCCTCGCGGCCAACGGCAAAGAGGTGCAGCCGCTTGCACTGCGTGTCCATAACGAGATTCCTCTCGGCATGGGCATGGGATCTTCTGCAGCCGTGCGGCTCGCAGGCGTAGCCCTCGCTGCGCACTTCGGCCAGCTTGGCTGGGACAGCGACCGCATCCTCGCCGAGGGCGTACGGCTCGAGGGTCACCCGGACAATGCCGCCGCCTGCTGGCTGGGCGGTTTCGTGGCCGGGTCCTGGACTGCGGATCATGGGGATGGCCCTCGTCTGCAGACCGTCAGCTTCCGTCTGCCCGAGGCCTGGCGTGCACTGGTTGTGATTCCCACGGCGCCGCTCGCCACGGTTGCCTCGCGTGCCGTGCTGCCGGAAAGCTATACCCGCGCCGACGTGGTCTTCAATCTGCAGCGCGCTTCGCTGCTGACGGCCGCCTTTGCCGCAGGCCGCGCCAACCTCGTAGCCGATGCCATGCGCGACCGCATCCATCAGCCTTATCGCTCCCAGGTTTGCCCGCTGCTCCCTGCGCTCGAATCGCTGGCTGGAACGCCGGGCGTGCTGGGCGTTGCGCTCAGCGGTGCCGGTCCTGCCATCCTGCTGATCCTCGAATCGGAATCAGCCTTCGAATCGGTGGAAGCCGAGATTCGCCGCCGCACCCAGTCTGGCGAAGTAGCCGAGATTCTGCGGTGCAGTTTTGGAGCCGGCGCCGGAGAGACCGGAGCAAGATAGCCTCCCACGCACGTAACCTATAGAAAGCATTACCTTAAAATTACCTAAGATTGCTTGCTGGGCGCGTTCAAAAGCTCTACCTTCAGCACGTGGGCAGTTCTGGGGGAGGGCTGCTCTAGCGCTCGGGTTTCCTGAAAAGGAGGCCCGGGCGCTCTAACGTTAGGGTCTTCTTATGCTTGTATGCATCAGAAGCACGCTCCATGTTTCGGGTTGCCTGTCCTATCCCGCACCGGACCATCCCCTCAGCATCCCCCTCCTGCGACTTTTTGCTCCGTTCCCGCATCTACTCATCCGGTAAACTGATGGAATAGTCCATCGGTCGCGAGGGCCAAACAGGCCCCCTAAGGAGGAGCATGGCGGGACAAGGAATTCTTGAGGTAACGGACACAAACTTCGAGCAGGAAGTCCTGCAGTCGGAGCAGCCGGTTCTGGTTGATTTCTGGGCGGCATGGTGCGGTCCCTGTAAGGCTCTGGCTCCCATCGTCGATGAGCTCGCGACGCAGTATGCCGGCCAGGTGAAGGTGGCCAAGCTCGACGTGGATCGCAACAACGCGACCCCCATGCGCTATGGCATCCGCGGCATCCCCGCGCTGCTGCTCTTCAAGGACGGCAAGGTTGCCGACCAGATCGTCGGTTACGTCCCCAAAGAGACGATCGAGAAGAGCCTCTCCCGTTTCGTCGAGACCGCCAAGGCCTAAACTGCTGCGCGCAGGGCGGATCGCCTTCGGCCTCCGCTGGTCGCGGGCCTGAGACCGTTCTCTACTGAATAGGAAGAATCCGGTTGCCCCATGTCTCATTGAGACATGGGGCAACCCTGTTTTACGCTCTTATCGGAGTCTTCTCAGAAGTGCAACGTCACGGTCCCGAAGGTCGAGAACTCCACGTCCACGCGCGAGCCCGGCAACGCCAGCTCCTTGCCGGACCAGCTTCCCGTCGTCACCCAGTCACCCGCGCGCAGGCCGCCCGTACGATAGCTGCCCTCATTGGCGAGGTACGTCACCAGCCGCAGCAGGTCGGTGCCCGCCGAGTTCGAGGCTGTGCCTCCAAAGCGCACCACGCCGTCGATCACCACTGAGACCGACTCCCTGGTCAGATCCACGCTCTGCCAGCCTTCAAGTGCCGCCCCATAAATAAAGCCGCCATTCGACTGCAGGTCGCCGATCGTCGAGAATCGCGGCGTCTTGTCCGGATCTTCGAAGGCCGACTCCAACAGTTCGATCGCCGGATGCGCGCTGGCAATGGCCGCGATGACTTCCTCGCGCGTATAAGGGGTGCTCCGCGGCGGCAGGTCGCTGCCGATCAGGAAGGCGATCTCTCCCTCGACCCCGCGCAGCCGCCGGAAGTGTTCCGAGACATGGGCACCCGACGGGGTGAATCCACCCCAAGCCGGCATGGCCGAAAAAAGCGGCATCGCCTCGGGCGAAGGAGCGCCGACCTTCCATCCCTGCACCGGGCCCAATGCCTCGGCCACAATCGACTGCAGCGCATAGGCTTCGTCCAGGTCATGCGGAGCCAGATCTTCAGGCAGAGCCGCAACCGGCGTCCGCTCCCGCCGCGCACGCAGCAGGATCTCCGCTGCTTGCCGCAAACGGTCTTTTTCTTGCGCCGAAAGATGTTTTCCGGCCGGGTTCCATTCGTTCATGCCACTTCTCCGCTTGGGTTGCTATGCAAAAAGATGAGAATTGCCCCTGCCGGGTTGGAGCCGGGAGAATCTCCGCAGTCCCCTTCCATTCTGCCGTAACCAGGAAGGCCCGTGTAACGTCTCAAGAGCAGGTTTGCCGTATTCGCCCTATGCAAAGGAGACAGGCCCATGTGGATAAGGAAGGCAAGCGAGATTCCCTCCTCGGAGATCACGCCGAAGTCCTCCTGGCTGAATCGCCGTGCTTTCATGGCCGCCGCCGGCGCAGCCGGTTTAGCCGCGGTTGCAGGCAAGGACCTCGAACGGCTCGCACATCCAGACGGAGTCCATGCCGATACCAAGCTCTCGACGGTCTCCAGTCCGCTCTCCGGCAGGGGACTCACGGAGACGGCCTACAACGACATCACCCATTACAACAATTTCTATGAATTCGGCACCGACAAAGGCGATCCCTCACGCAATGCCTGGCGCCTGAAGACCCGCCCCTGGACAGTCAGCGTCGAGGGCCTGGTCAAGACGAAGAAGACCTTCGATATCGACAGCCTGATGAAGCTCCGCCCGCTCGAGGACCGTATCTATCGCTTCCGCTGCGTCGAAGCCTGGAGCATGGTCATTCCCTGGGTCGGATACTCGCTCTCCGAATTCATCCAGCAGTGCGACCCGCTTCCTTCGGCGAAATATGTCCAGTTCCTCTCGCTTGCCGATCCCAAGCAGATGCCAGGTCTTGGCGAATCCTCTATCCAGTGGCCGTATTCCGAAGGCCTGCGCATGGATGAGGCCATGCACCCGCTCACCCTGTTCACCTTCGGCCTCTATGGAGAAACCCTGCCGAATCAGGATGGCGCTCCTGTGCGCATCGTCGTGCCCTGGAAATATGGCTTCAAGTCGGCAAAATCCATCGTCAAGGTGCGCTTTCTCGATAAGCAGCCACGCACCACCTGGAATGATCTTGCCCCGGATGAATACGGCTTCTACTCCAACGTGAATCCGAATGTCGACCATCCCCGCTGGAGCCAGAAGACCGAGCGCGTGATCGGTGCTTCTCTCTTTCATCAGCGCCAGTCCACACTCATGTTCAACGGCTACGAGGATCAGGTCGCCGGCCTCTACAAAGGCATGGACCTGCGCAGGAATTACTGAAAGGCACGCATGTCGAACCGCACGCTCAAGGTCCTCAAGATTCTTTCTCACCTCGCCTGCGCGGCACCGCTCGTCTGGCTGCTTTGGCTGGCCATCGAAAACCATCTCGGCCCGGACCCGACGCACACCGTCACCTTCTTTACGGGCAAGGGAACGCTGCGGCTGCTGGTGCTCTCGCTCGCCGTCACGCCTGTCCGTCGCCTTTCTCCCCGGCTCAGCTGGCTCATCCGCTTCCGCCGCATGCTCGGGCTCTGGGCCTTTGCCTATGGCTGCCTGCATCTGCTCACCTACATCGCGCTCTATGCCGGCTTCAGCGTAGACGCGATGCTCGACGACCTCAGCCGCAGGCGCTTCATTTTTGCCGGCATGGCGTCATGGGCGCTCATGGTGCCGCTGGCGCTCACCTCGACGGCCTGGTCCATCCGCAAGCTGGGCGGCAAAGCCTGGAACCGCCTGCACCGACTGGCCTATCTCTCTGCCATCGCAGGTGTTGTGCATTACTGGTGGGGAGTCAAACAGGGCGTCCACTCCCCCTTTGCCATCACCCTCACTCTCGCAGTCCTGCTGATCGTGCGGCCGCTCTGGGGCTTCTTTCATGCCATGGGGAAAGCGCAATCGCCTTCCGATGCGATGAAACGGACTCTATAAAGATCACGCTGCCAGCGGCAACTTCGCATGGAAAGCCGGGTTAGGATCGGCGTGAAGGTGTCCTATGCCCGTTCCCTCCCCACGCGCTCTTTCCGGCGTTCTGCTTTCCAGCCTTCTGGCTGTCAGCCTCTATGGACAGACCGCCGGAACGGCCGGCCATCACGGCAGCGGGCATCACGCAGCGACGTCTGAGCCCCCTTCGGCACCGCTCAATAACCATGAGCTCGCCGCACAGATGCTCGCCCGCTTCACCTTCGGCGCGCAGCCCGGCGAAGTCGATGCCGTCGCGAAGCTCGGCCCTGACGCATGGTTCGCCCAGCAGCTCCAGCCGGATACGATCCCCGATCCTGCCGTCGACCGCGCCATGGGCAGCTTCCCCTCGCTCTATCTGCCTCCCTCCGAGCTTCTGGTGCGTTTCCCTTCCAACTTTTTCATTCGCCAGATCGCCGAAGGCAAGCGCCCGCTGCCCACCGACCCGGCTCTCAGACCGATCTACGAAACCCTGCTCTGGAAGTATCAGCAGCGCCAGGCCCAGCAGGCCGCCGTCGCCGCCGGAACCGCGCAGGAGCCCACCGACGACCAGAAGAAGCAGCAGCGACAAGCATCTGCCCATCAGGCGCAGGCTCTTGCCGACCAGATGCTCGCCGTGCCTCGCGCACAGCGCATGCAGGCCATCTTTGCCCTGCCCGTCGAGCAGCGCGCCACGCTGGCCGAGTTTGTCCCCGATCCGCAAAAAGGCCTGCTCCTGCGTGACTTCAATACACGGGAAAAAGAGCAGTTCGCCGTCCTCGCCGGAGGCCCTGATGCCCTGCACGTGATCGATGGCGAGCTCCAGCAGGCCAAACTGCTCCGCGCCGTTGCCAGCCAGCGTCAGCTCCTCGAGGTGATGACCGACTTCTGGTTCAACCACTTCAACGTCGACATCCGCAAAGACGCCGCACAGTGGTACACGCCCACCTACGAACGGGACGCCATCCGCGCTCACGCCCTGGGCAAGTTCAGCGACCTGCTCCTCGCTACGGCCCAGCATCCGGCCATGCTCTATTACCTCGACAACTGGTCGAGCTTCGGTCCGGATTCGCGTGCCGGAGGCAAAACCAACAAGAAGGGCGCCGAGCGCGGCCTCAATGAGAACTATGGCCGCGAAGTCATGGAGCTGCATACCGTCGGCGTCGACGGAGGCTACAGCCAGGCCGATGTCACCAACCTGTCGAAGATTCTCACCGGCTGGACCATCGACCAGCCCCAGCAGGGCGGAGGCTTTCTCTTCGACGAACGACGCCACGAACCCGGCTCCATCCCATGGTTCGGCCACACCGTGCAGGACAATGGCTTCGAAGAAGGGCGCCAGGCGCTCCTCTGGCTTGCCGCGCAGCCGCAGACCGCGCACCATATCAGCTTCCAGCTCGCGCAGCGCTTCATCGCCGATGATCCGCCGCCTGCGCTCGTCGATCGCATGACGAAGACCTGGCTCGCCACGGGCGGCGATATCCGCCAGGTGCTGCTCACCATGGTGCACTCGCCGGAGTTCCGCTCCCGCCGTTATACGCACAACCTGGTCAAGACACCGCTCGGCTTTGTGGCCTCAACTCTGCGCGCCACCGACACGGACGTTGCTACGACCCCCGGCAGCCTCGGCGCCCTCACGCAGGTCATCGCGCAGATGGGTGAGCCGCTTTATCAGGATCAACCACCCACCGGCTATGCCACCACCGCCGACCACTGGATGAACACCGCAGCCCTTGTCTCGCGCCTCAACTTCTCCCTGCAATTCACGCAGGGCAAAATCGGCGGCCTGCACTTTGACGCGCCCCGCCTGCTGGCCGAAGGACTGCTCGCCCGTCCGGCAGAGACGCCGCGCGCGATGCGCACCCCCTACGGAGAAAAGACGGTAGCTCTCACCACCAGCACGCTCCCTGCCGGCCAGATCCCCAGCGGTCAGGATGAAGCCCTTGCCCTCATGGAGCAGATGCTGCTCTCCGGACAGATCTCAGAGAAGACCAGCGCCGTCATCCGCCACGAGCTGAGCATGCCCGTAACCGCGGGGACCGGAGCGAATGCGAACATGCCGGCACCGCAATCCACACAGCCGCAGGACCCCGCGCAGGCTCTCAATACGATTGCCGCGCTGCTCCTCGGCTCACCCGAATTTCAGCTGTACTGAATGCTTTATCGCGGTTCTCGAAGTCGAGCAGATACGCCTTTGCTTCGAGACCGCCGGCGAAACCGGTCAGCTTTCCGGATGTGCCGATCACGCGATGGCATGGAACAATGATCGACACCGGATTGCAGCGGTTTGCCGAGCCCACAGCGCGGCTGGCCTTCGGATTGCCGAGCGTCCGAGCCAGCTGTCCATAGGTGCGCGTCTCTCCGAACGGAATGCCGAGCAGCGCCTCCCATACCTGTCTTTGAAAACTCGTGCCTCGCAGATCGAGCGGCACGGAGAACGCCCGACGCTGCCCCGCGAAATACTCTTTCAGCTCAGACTCGGCCTGCACGAGGATGCGCTGCTGCGGGTCCTCGGCAAGATCGGAGAGCCGCACACGCAGAGGATCGTCGTTCTCCCAGAGAACCGCAACCAGCCCGCGGCTGCTCGCCACGAGCGTGAGCTCTCCCACCGGCGAAAGCACGCATTGGTAGAACAGGCTCATGCGCAGCTTCTGCTTTAATCCTCGACCACGCCGGCAAACAAGGATGTATCCTCGTGCGCCGCGATCGCGCCCCGCGCCGCGACGAGCAGATACCGCTCCGTCGCCTTGTGCGGCTCCAGGAAGTCCCGCACCCGCTCGAGCACACCAGCCTGCGTCGAGTGCAGCGCGAAGGCTTCATTCTTGCGCTCCGCCAGTTCCCCTTTCAGGTCCAGCGTCAGCGAATACGGCACCGTCGGCATGACATCGAGCTCGGGGCAGTCCCGCACGCTCACAAATGGCGTGCTGTGGTAATAAAGCTTCTGCGCCGTCCAGGTCGTAAGCCCGCGTCCCAGCTGCTCGGGAAAATAGAAATCGCGCGCAGCCCAGTGAAAGGCCGCCGTCGCGGCCATCGACACCACGGTGTGATCGCGATGCAGGTTCACGTTGCCATCGCCGCCAAAGGTCAGCACCACGTGCGGTTTCAGCGTGCGGATGCGTTCTACCAGCACACCGATCAGCTCGTACAGATTCATGCGCAGCAGCTCGCCGTCGGGATAATGCAGCACCTCATGGCTGGTCACGCCAAGAATCTCACTGGCCGCTTCGAGTTCGGCCCGGCGCAGCCGTCCCAGCTCCGCGCCGTCGGCGGCATTGCCGCGATAGTGCGCCGCCTGCCCGTCCGTCAGGCAGACCAGGTGTGTGGCAGCACCCTCACGGTGCGCAGTGAGCAGCGCGCCTCCAAAGGCGCCGCTTTCGTCGTCAGGATGTGCAGTGATGCAAAGCAGGCGATAAGACATACCTCTCTAGGCTAAGGGATTGTTGAGATTTTGCTAAGCCCCCCGATTTCGGTCCAAATGCGAATCCATTCTTTGCAGACGGCGTCGAGAGCATTTTCGATTTCTGCTCCATCGTGAATGGCAAATCCAAGGCACACTTCATTTGGAGACAGCTGTGGACCGGTCAATTCGAACTTCGTACTTTCGAAGACAGCTCCGATCTTGGCGTAGATGTCGTTCGCGCGGTTGCCATCACTGACCCAAATTGAAAAGCATGCAGCGGCTTTGTTGCCCTGCTCCCATGTGACATTGTGATAGACCCTCCAACCCTGCGATTTGAGCCTTACTCCCAGGTCGGCCGTGACGCCGTCGACATCGCTACTCTCGATGCGGTCCGGTTTGCGGCGAATCTCGATCTTGGTCTTGACCAGCTTCTCTCCCATCGCCCGGGCGATTTGATCAAAGTGCAAGTCAAACGAAGCCCTGCAGCGCGTTACGATGGACTCGCGAAAGTCACGCAGCGCGGCTAGCGCCTGCGGGTACGACTTCAATCCTTCAGACAAGAACTCCAGTTCCGATATCGCAGGTTCAGGCATTCGATCTCTCCGATCTTTGAATATGTCGCAAGGTTTGCGCGTACTGCAAAGGCTGATGTGCTTTGCCAGGTGTCGCAAGCTTCAAGAGGTTGCGTTCTACCGCTCCCGCAAATGAGAGCGCGAGAGCAAGTTGCATGTATGTGCGGGAGCCGTCAGCGAGTCTTCGCCTCACGACACGTCGGATACCCTGACATACCGTGGCCCACGATGAAAAGTGATAGTCGGAGTCGTATTTGGAGAGATTTCCGGGCTCACCGGCTGCAATGACGAGCTTGATGTGCTGCTTAAATCCTCTACCACTCGAATCTCGAGCGTTTTTATAGCCAACAATTTGGCAATTCAGGCCTTTCACTTCGTCTGGATGATCGAGTTTGACTTCAATAAGCATCCACGAGCCGTCCCCCACGTCGATATCAAGGTCTAGCCGGCCTGTACCTCGTTGTCTTGTAGTTGCGCATGCGAGCTGTTCTGCATCTTTCTTTGGAATCCATACAAATAATTCACGCGCGACTTTAGGCTGGCTCAGAGAAGGTGCGTCAGAAGCTTCGAGGTTGAGGATGCTCCGAATGTCTGCCGCATCGGTGATGGTTTCGAAGATCCACGCCAGCCAATCCGAATAGACTTCCTCGCGGGCAGACTTCAGCCATCGATGTGTACCCAATTTGTCGTTTAGTGGATCGCACAGTGGGGCGAAATTCCTATTTGAATCGCGCAACGCTTCTTCGAGCGGTACGCGCAGCGACTCGCCATACTGGCATGCAGCATCGATAAGCCGTTGCATTGGCTTCCATGACGTTGCTTCTAGCGCGGCTGCGCGCTTAGAAGCGATGCGACGAAGTTGGGGTTGAGAAGGTGGACAGAGGGCAGCCCAGCGGGCTATGACACGAGAGGCTTCTTGAGCAGTCACGCGCACACTTTATCGAATGCTGGAGAGGGAATGGAAGGCTAATTTCAGGCAGTCACTGTAGCGCAGATGCCGATAACCCACTCTCACCCAGCGCGGCTTCGGCCATGAGCGTCGACTCGCTCGCTTCGTCGGCGGGTTCTTCGAGTAACAACAGCTGGGTGCCATGGTGAATGCTGTCTCAGGGCAGCAAAGCCATCGCCACCGGCCGAAAGCTCCTCCGGTGCAGCGGCGTAGGACCATGCTCTCTCAGTGCGGCCAGATGCGGAGGCGTACCGTAGCCCTTGTGCGAGGCGAGGCCATACTCCGGATACTGCGTATCCAGCTCGCACATCAGTTTGTCCCGATAAACCTTTGCCACCACCGAAGCCGCAGCAATGGAAATCGACAGAGAGTCGCCATAGGTGATGCTGGTCTGCGAGCAACTCCGCCCCGGCCCCAGCTCCAGCCGCATGGCGTCGATCAGCAGATGATCGGGCTCGGGCGAAAGAGCGAGAGCTGCGCGGGTCATCGCCAGCCGCGTCGCCTGATAAATATTCACGCGGTCGATCGTCTCCACATCCACCTCGACGATCGCCATGCCCAGCGCTGTTCCGCGCACCACCTCGTTCAGCCGTTCCCGTTCTTTCTGCGTCAGCTGTTTCGAGTCGCGCAGGCCGGGAATGTCCGTCTCTGGCGGCAGGATGACAGCGGCGGCCACCACCGGCCCGAAGAGGCATCCGCGCCCCACCTCGTCCACGCCGGCGATATGCAACGCACCCTGCTCGCGAGCGACCTTCTCATACTTGTTGCCGCAGACCAGCGTGCGCAGCATCTGCAGCTTGCGCGTCGCGGCGGAAAGCTCGCGGCCAACTTCTGTTTTCGCAGGGGATGAGGACGTCTTGCGAGGCATGGAGATACAGCCAGTGTACCGCCGCTGCTGCGCACAGGGTGAGGACTGGCCGTCCGGGCCTTTCGCCTTCGGCCCCCGCTCCCGTTGGTCGCGATCAAGGGCTGGGTGGTCGCACCGTTCGGGTAAGGGATGTGTATAGGGAAACGAAAATGGGTGCCCCACTCAAGCTTTGCTTGGGTGGCAGGCAGAAATCTTCGCTGTGACCTTCAGGGAGACAGAAGGAATGATGTCCCCCGCCAAGCAAAGGAGGCTTGAGGGCCATGGTCAGGCTGCCCAGACGCAGAAACGCCCCGGTGCGAAGCTCGCAGCCGGGGCATTTCCGGAAAACCGGAAAGGGAGCCTAAGCGCGCTCGACTTCCTTGAGACGGGCGGCCTTGCCGCGCAGTCCGCGCAGGTAGAAGAGCTTGGCGCGGCGAACCTTGGCCGAGCGAATCTTTTCGACCTTGTCCACCACCTTCGAGTTGAAGGGGAAGATGCGCTCGACGCCATGGCCGAAGCTCATCTTGCGAACTGTGAAGCTGCCCTGGGCGCCGTTCTTCTTGGCAATGACGATGCCTTCGAATGCCTGAAGACGCTCTTTGTCGCCTTCCTTGATCTTGACCTGCACACGCACCGTATCTCCCGCAACAAACGCGGGCAGGTCGGTCCGATTGAGTTTCTCAGCAAGCCGCTGCATGACGGGATGAATAGACATAGTACTTTCCTGGCGATTGATTCAGAACTTTTAGTGTACCTGAATCCACGCCCTTTTTGTGGCAATCCTGTAGAAGTTTGCCGGGATACGCCGCTGCCTCTCGGCATGGAGCGCACGGTGCCGGTTCGGCCGACGGTCTCCGCACTGTCCATTTTCATACAACATGACTGGACAACGGACAGCTTCGGCTTGCCGGGACTAACCCGCGTCCTTGATTTTACAGGATATTGGCCGTCCGTGGTGGCTTCCCTTCTGGCCCCCGGATTGCTTTTGGATCTGCAAGGAAAGCCATGTCGACCCTATTTCAGGACATTCACTACGCTCTGCGCCAGGCCCGCAAACAGCCCGGCTTCACGCTGATCGCCGTCCTTACCCTCGCCCTCGGTGTCGGCGCGGCCACGGCCATCTTCTCGGTGGTCGATGCGGTGATCCTGCGCCCGCTGCCTTATGGGCAGCCGGAACGCATCTTCGTTCCCCAGACTCTTTCGCACCAGGGCTACACACAGCCATTTTCCTTGCCCAGTTTCAAGGATTTTCGCGCCCAGAACCACGTCTTCGCCGCCGTTTCCGGCGTCTCGACAAGGATGGGCGGCGCCAACCTGGAGACACCCTCCGGCCCTGTCGCCCTCGATTGGGTCCAAGGCTCGGATGATTTCTTCGACGTCTTCGACGTTGCGCCTCTCATCGGACGAGGTTATCGCCCAGGAGAAGACGAGCCAGGCAAAAACGATGTCGCCGTTCTCAGTTACAACGTGTGGCAGAACAACTTCGGAGGACGCGCCGACATCCTCGGGCAGGTCCTCGAGCTCAATGGGCATCCCTACACCTGCATCGGGGTGATGCCCGCCGGCTTCCGCTATCCGCTCAGCGTGCAGCATGGCATCTACACTCCGCTCCATCCCGATCCGCTCATCGCGGACCAGCGCGGCTCCCACTGGCTGCCCGCCATCGGCAGACTGAAGCCCGGAATTACTCGCCTGCAGGCTCAGGCAGACCTGGATGCCGTCCTCAACAATCTCGGCCGCGCTTATCCCGATACGGACGCCGGCCGTCGCGAACAGCTCATCGGCCTCTCGGACATGGTCTCGGGCAAGGTCTCCGGAACCCTGTGGGTGCTCTGTGCCGCCGTGCTCGCGGTACTGCTGATCGCCTGCGTCAATGTCGCCGGACTGCTTCTTGCCCGCGGCGTAAAGCGCCAGCGTGAGATGGTCCTGCGAGCCGCCGTCGGCGCCTCGCGCGCTCGCATTCTCCGGCAAGGGCTTACAGAAAGCGTGGTACTCGCCGCGCTCGGAGCCGCAGGTGGCGTCTTCCTTTCTTGGCTTCTGCTCGCCGCCTTTCGCACTTTCCTTATTCATGCCATGCAGCGCGGGGCCGACGTCCACGTGGACGTTACTGTCCTGCTGATCGCGCTTGCCCTGTCCGTCAGCACCAGCATTGCCGCCTCTCTTTACCCCTCGCTGCGTCTCGCCGGCGTCGAGCCCAGTCAGGCGCTGCGCAGCGGCGGCTCAGCCGGAACCTCGCGCGCCCATCACAGCCTGCGTTCCGTCTTCATCGTCTCGCAGGTGGCATTGTCGCTGGTCCTGCTGGTGGTGGCAGGGGTGCTCCTGCGCCAGGTGGCGGGCAGTAGCAATACCGACCTCGGCTTCGATGGACAGCACATCCTCGCAGCCGAAATCGACCTTTCTCCCGGGCGCTACCAGAACCACAACGTCTGGGCCGACTTCTACCAGCCCATGCTGGAACGCGTGAACCACCTGCCCGGCGTGCGTGCCGCCGGCATCATCAATCTCGTGCCCATCCAGGCCTGGGGCTGGAACACCGAGATTCACGTTTCCGGCCAACCGCCAACACCGGCGAACGAGATCACGCTCGCCGAGGATCGCTATGTTTCCCCGGGCTACTTCGATGCTCTCGGCATCCGCCTCGTACAGGGCCGCATGCTCTCACCCAGTCTTGACATCCCCACGAACAAGGCCCAGGCCATCGTCGTCAACCAGGCATTCGTCAAGAAGTTCATGCCTCCGGGCATGAACCCCGAGGGACAGCACATCGACGACAGCGATAAGGCTGACGAAAAAACGCGGATCGTCGGCGAGGTGACCAACGTCCGTCAGGATTTATCGCAGCCCTCCATGCCGGAGATGGACTATCTCTACACGGAACTGCCTGCGCAATACAGCGATATCCTGATGAGCACCAGCCTGGTGGTTCGCACCGCGGGCAATCCCCACACAATCATTCCCGCTCTGCGTGAAGTCCTTCATCAGATCGATCCCACTCTGCCCTTCCGTGCCCCAGAGACCATGGATGAGATCATCGCCGACCAGCTGGTCATGCAACGCATGGCGACCTGGCTCTTCGGCATCTTTGCCGGGCTGGCCGTGCTGCTGGCCGTCATTGGTCTCTACGGGCTCATCAGCCACGAGGTCGAGATGGGCACGCGCGATATCGGCGTGCGCATGGCGCTCGGCGCAACCCGGGGCTCTGTCCTGCAGATGATCCTGCGCCGCGTGGTCGTCCTGCTGCTCATCGGAGTGAGTGGAGGTCTTGCGATTGCCTACGCCGCGAAGCAGCTCATCGCCTCGGTCACGGTCATCGACTTCGGCCACCAGGCGTGGCTGCTTGCCGGTCTTGCTGTCGCCATGCTCGTCACCGGCCTCGGCGCTGCGCTGCTGCCCGCCCGGCGTGCTGCGTCGATCGAGCCGATGGTGGCGCTCAGGACGGAGTAGCGAGGGTGTAGGGGATAGGGTGTAGCAAAACCCAGCCAGGCCAGGTGCCCCATGACCAGCGCAGTGGGTCATGGGCGGCTCACACAGTCTCCAGAGTAAGAACCGGGTGATTGTCTTATCTCAGCTTGTCCAGAAACGCCTTGTCTTCCTTCGACAGCGCCGCTTTTTCAAGCAGGTCAGGCCGATTGCGCAGCGTTTTTTCGAGCGCCCGCTCACGCCGCCACTTGCGGATGGCCGCATGGTCGCCACCGGCCAGAACCTCGGGCACGGCGAGGCCGCGGAACTCCGGGGGGCGCGTGTAGTGCGGATAATCCAGGAGCCCACCCGAGCCATGCGTCGAACGGGGAACCTCACCGCTCCCACCGCCCGGTGCGGGAAACTGCTCATCGCCATCGCCGAAGCTCTCGTAGGCGCTCGAATCCTGGTTGCCGAGCACGCCCGGGATCAACCGCATCACCGCATCGATGATGACCGCCGCACCCAGCTCGCCGCCCGAGAGCACGTAGTCGCCGATCGAGAGCTCGCGATCGCAGGCCAGCTCGTTCACCCGCTCATCTACGCCTTCGTAGCGGCCGCACAGCAGCACCACGCGCTCCAGCCGCGACAACTCCCGCGCCACCGGCTGCGTAAATCGCGAACCCTGCGCCGACAGCAGGACCACCGTCTCGCGCGACGGATCACGCTCCGCCTTGGCCGCAATGCCCAGCGATTCCACCGCATCCATCATCGGTTCGGGCTTCAGCACCATGCCCTCGCCGCCGCCGAAGGGGCGGTCGTCGACAGTGCGATGCCGGTCGTGCGTGAAGCCGCGCAGGTCGTGCGTGTGGGCCTCGATGAGCCCATGCGCCATGGCCCGCTTCATGACCCCATGGCCAAAGATGCCGGTGAAAAAATCCGGAAAGATCGTGATGATATCGAAACGCATGTTTTGCATGAATGAGGAGTCGCCTAGAGCCTGTTATGAACTTTCCCGCGACCGGGGCGCATGTCTACTTCTGCGGCTTCTTCTTCCACGGCCGATGCTTGGTCCACTTCTTCGGCGCAGTTGGAGACGGTGCTCCCTCTTCTGCCGCGGCGGCTTGCTGCAGCTTCCGCTCTTCGGCTGTCAGAGGCGCATTGATCTCCAGCAGCCCAGCCGGCAGCCGCATCTCGATCCGCTTCGCTGCGATATCGATCGTTTCGAGATAGGCTTTGGCAAACGGAACCAGCACCTCGCTACCGTCCGTCCCTTTGAGCACCAGCAGCGACGCACTGCGATCCACTTCCACCACCGTGCCGATGGCAGGCGCGCCCTCCGTAGCCAGATCGATCACCGTGCAGCCTTCCAGGTCGCTGATATACACCGATCCGTCGGTCAGCTCTGCGCGTTCGCTTTCGGGAATCGCTACGTGAAAACCACGGAATTTCTCGGCATCATCGATGGAATCCACGCCGGCAAACTTCAGCACGATGCGGCCCTGATGCAGCCAGAAATCTTCAAGTTCTATTTCGCGGGGAGGCGCCTGATTTTTGGCCGTAGGAGTGGCTTCAGCGCCGGGAGGAAGCAGGAACAGTCGCCTGCGGTCGGAGAAGCGCTCCGGAAAATCAGTAAGGATGTCGGCCAGGATTTCTCCGTGCCGACCTTGCGGGCGCACAAGATGGGCGAGCAGGGCCCATCCCGATATTGCCGCTGCGCTACTCGTCGGATGCCTCGTTCTTGTGCTCTTCGAGGATGTCCAGCGTATAGCGGTGATGATGCTTCATGCTGACAGCACCCAGGATGGTTCTCATAGAGCGCGCAGTTCTACCCTGCTTGCCGATGACCTTGCCTACATCGCTGGGCGCGACGCGCAGCCTTAACACCGTGCTCTCTTCTCTCTCAACTGCTTCAACGATGACGGCTTCGGGCTCATCGACAAGAGCGCGAGCGATCTCAGTCACCAGCTCCTGCATATTGTCCGGCCGTTCTTGGTGCGTCATTCCTTAGCCTCCCTTGAGGACGTGGGTTTTCGCTCTCGGGCTCGCGCCATCTTATCAGCAACCGGGAACCGAGCATAGAGGAAATGCGCAAAGCATCGTTACGCATTGCTCTGATTTCGATCTATGGCAACACGCCGTTTTGAAGCGCCTGGCAAGGCGCTTCAAAACGGGATAACTCTAGCGCTGGAGAGAGCCGGAAGACAGAAAGAGCCGTCAGGGGGGAGAGAGGCCGCAGCTCTCTTAGGCAGCGGCCGTCGGTGCAGGGTGCTGGGCTACCAGCTTGGCGACGCGATCCGAGTACTGGGCGCCCTTGCTCTTCCAGTAGTCAACGCGATCATGCTTCAGGGTGATCGAAGCGGGGTTCGTGCGGGGGTTGTACGTGCCCACCACCTCGATGGAGCGGCCGTTGCGGGCGCGATCCTTCTCGATAACGACAATACGGTAGTAAGGCTGTTTGCGGGCGCCAACACGCGCCAGGCGAATCATCAACACAGTGAAAATCCTTTCCAGACAACTGAAACTTTGGGACCTGGCTCGTGGAGCCCTTCAGGAGGGCTGCATGCACACGGCTTCCCAGCAATCAAGTATAGCAGGAATCGCCTCTTTTTCAGGCCCCTCATCCTGCCGGGAACAGAAACCGCAGCATCGGCCCGACCCGCACCGCCCAGGACGCCTCGTCGTGACGCCCTCCGGGCACAGCCTCGAAATCCAGATCCACATCGTCCTGCCAGCCTGCGGCCCGCAGCCGTTCGGCCAGAGCCCGTGTGTTTTCCAGGGTCCGGCTGCCTTCGGCGTCGCCCGCATCCAGCCAGATGCGCGGCTTCGGAGACACCCGTGCGCCGGTCTCCTCCACGCAGCGGAGAATCCACTTCCGATCCCACCACACCGACGGCGACAGCACCGCCAGCCGCCCGAAGAATCCGGGAAATTTCAGCCCTAAATAGAGAGAAATCAGTCCGCCCATGGATGAACCACCCACCCCGGTGTGCTCCGGCCCGGCCAGCACGCGGTAGCGAGACATAAGAAACGGTGCCAACTCCCGGATCATCATCTGCCCGTAGCGGCTGCCCTCACCGCCGCCCATCTCCGGATCAGCCGTGGGACTGTACTCGGCCAGGCGGTGCTCGCCGGTATTCGCGATGCCCACAATGAGCAGTGGCTCGACCTCACCAGCCTCGATCGCTGCATCCGCCGTCTCGGCCACCTGCCAGGTCACACCCGGCGCAAACGAGGTTCGCGGGTCGAAGAGATTCTGCCCATCCTGAAGATAAAGAACGGGATAGCGACGATCCGGCTCGGCCTCATACCCTGGCGGCAGGTAGACCCACACATCCCGATCCCGGCCCAGCCATTGGCTGGGAAAGTCGCGGTGCAATCGCAGCCGGGGGTGCTCTGGCTCAGGAGTAACCGCCGGCGGAGCGCCGGGAAGTGGTGCCGGTACGGCCTGTGATGCGGTCTGAGTTCCCAACCTGCTGCGCGGTTTCCTTTGCCGAAAATCTGTGCGGGGAGGCACGCGGTCTCCACCCGGGTGGAATCGAAACACCTGCCTGTTACAGTAGCAGGAAAATCAACGCCAGATGAATCGAGGCGTAAGAGCCTGTATGCATCGCGAATATCACAAGTGGTGGTCGCCCCGGCTCGGCCGGGACATGGAACTGCTCGTCTTCGGCCACAGCGGCGTGCCCGTCATCGTCTTTCCCAGCTCACAGGGCCGCTTTTATGAGTTCGAGGATCGCGGCCTCGTCGGCGCTATCGACTACAAGATCGACCGCGGCGAGATCCAGCTTTACTGTCTCGATTCGGTGGACGCCGAGAGCTGGTACAACCGCAACGTACCACCGCGCTGGCGCATCGCGCGTCACGTCCAGTACGAGGACTACATTCTCCAAGAAGTGCTGCCGCTGGTCCGCGCCAAAAACCGGAATCCGTATCTCATCAGCCTGGGTGCGAGCTTCGGCGGCTACCACGCGATGAACATCGCGCTCCGCCACCCCGACCGCTTTACCGGGTGCCTCGCGATGAGCGGCGCCTTCGACATGACCCGCTTTCTGCATGGTCACTACGACGAGGACGTCTACTTCCACACGCCCATGCACTTCCTCGCCAACCTGAGCGATCCCTGGTACTACGAGCGTTATCGCCGCAATACCTACATCCTCGGCACCGGATGGGACGACCATTGCCTCGGCGCCAACCAGCACCTCGCCCGCCTGATGGGCGAACGCGGCATCCCGCACCGCTTATGGATATGGGAGACATGGAACAGTCACGACTGGCCCACCTGGGGCGCGATGATGCGCGAGTATTTGTAACAATTGCAGCATCTATTTTGCGTAATACCCCGATCGTGACCGGATCAAAACACCTTCCTTTTCCGGCTCGATGACCACCTTGCGAAACCGCCCGTCCAGTTGCTTGTTCGTCGAGTAGTACCCGATCGAATAGAGCGAGCGCAGCTCTTCGCCAATCTGCGTGAAGGCCTGCGGCAGGTCGATGTGCAGCGCGTCGAAGTCGCGACCACCTGTCTCCTCGCTGATGTGGCGCAGAGCCGCGATGCCGTGCCGGTTATCGGCGGTGAGCTTATCGTGTTTGATCTCCGTATAGCGGATCGCATAAATCAGCGCATCGCTCTGCTGCGCTGCTGCAATGGCCTCGATCTCATCGTGCGCGCTCGCATTCTCCTCGCCGTCCGTGAACAGGATCAGCGCCTTTTGCCGCCCTTCGACCGGCGCCAGCTTCTCCGTCACGCTTGCAAAGATCGCGTCATACACCGCGCTGCCTCCCTCGCGTGTTTCGTCCGGCGCCAGCTCGGGAAAATCGTAATCGCCCTTCTTCACTTTGCTGTAGCGTTCAAGCCCATCGATCACCTGCGCAGGGTTTGAGGTGAGATCGCTCGCCAGTCGCAGATGATTGCCGAAGCACAGCGCGAAGACCTGGTCCTGCGGACGCAGAACGCGATGCAGGAAGGTTTCAATGTCCCGCAGATGCTGCATGAGGAACTTGTCCTGGCTCGATGAGGCATCGACCACAAGTCCGAGCGTGAGCGGCAGCTCGGACTCACGCGAGAAGAGACGCAGCTTCTGCTCGACGCCATCCTCATAAACCTTGAAATCGTCCTGCGATAAGTCACCGACCAACTTTCCGCCCCCATCGCGTGCGCTGAAGGTGAGCGTGACCAGATGGGTTTCGACATGCAGCGTCGGCGTCTGCGCGCGCAGGACCGCGCCCATCGTCATAAACGTTAGAAGCACAGAAATAATCGCGCGCCTAAATTGCACGCAACATCCGTCCGGGGAGGAACAGGATCGCGGCTACCAGTTCGAGCACGCCGCCCACGGCGATGCCAACAATGCGAAAAGGCAGCAGCAACAGCCACACGAACGGATACGCAATCAGCGCCAGCAGAGCCAGCGGCCAGCACAGGATAAAGAGCAAGCACCAGAGAAGAAACTTAAGCATCGCGATCGAACTCCTTCGCCGGAATAGGGCCTGAAGAGAGTACGCAGTCTTTCCGGAATTGGTTCCGCGACCGGTTTTCCTGCTAGATCTGTCTAAAAATCCCCCCAATACGTATCCACCGTGTCGTGGCAATACGTCACCGTAACAGTGACAAATAAAAATATTTGCAGAATCCCCCTTGATCTCGGCTCTCGACCTGTGGCACTGTAGTCGAGCAGAGGAAGAATGCAATGACCATCAAACTCCAATTCGGTCACCAGATGCTGACGCCGCGGAATCGTGCGCGTGTTGCCGGCTGGATTCTTCCTGCCTACGCTGTCTAAGCGTCGGGCTCCTCTGCAGAACTCCACCGTCAACCCTTGTTTTAAGCTCTTCCCCGTATAAGGCCTGTGGCCACGGGTGGTGAAGGATGCGGATCCTTCGTCTGTGACACGATTCTCTCCGCATCGCGACCATTCCCCTGTGTCCGCATATGCCTCGCACGAGGAAGCGAAGCTGTCCCTCGTCCTGCATCGGCATGCGCTCCGGTGGCGCAGCACACGGTTACTTCTTGGTACGCCGTAAGGCAAAGCGGTTCGACTCCGCCCGGCCTTCTCTTCGCGGAGGATGCCGGAACCCGTGTGCGATTCAATCCCCGGAGCATGCGGAGCAGGCCAGGGACACGATCTCCGGTGGCGAAAGCCCAGGATACTTCCTGCCTATGAATACCGTGGACGAGGAAACCACCCACCGCACGGAAGAGACTGGTCCGTGCGGCTCCAACCCGAGCTGCCTCATCCCCGGAGATCGCAATGGTTCTCGCAATTTGTAGCTGTGCCGGTGGCGTGTGAGTGGGTTCCTTCGTTAAACGGCAGGCCGCAGGTTCGAACCCTGCATCGGCGCAGGCCGATTAGCTCAACAGGTTAGAGCAGCCGTAAACCCGCTCCGGCAATACCCCGGCGCAAAACCATCAACGCGCATCCTGCGATGCGCCCAACCTGTGCGTGAGGAAGGCATCATGAGCACCACGTTTACCGTGCGCAACGGAACGGCCGTCGGGCAGGAGTCGCTCTGCCGGACCTGCCGCCACGCGCACATTCAGACCGGCTACGCGGACAGCGAGGAGGAGGTTCGCTGCGGCTATTTCTACGACCAGCCGCGGCTCATCCCCTTCGCCGTGAACCAGTGCACCGACTTCCTCGACAAGCTCTCGCCCACGCTCTACGAGATGCAGAAGATCGCATTCCTCATCGACGTGAAGAAGACGCGAGCAATTGCCGGCTTCGGCGAAGCGGCCATCAAGGTCACGAAGCCTGAGGAAGACGATGACTGATTGTCATGCCCCGTGCGCACCATGGTGCGCACACCCGCTGGATTCTTAACGCACTCTCTCCGAACCGGACACCGGAAGAGCGTGCGGATCGCATTCACGATGTGTCCTGGAAGGAGGGCGCCATGGCGCGCCTGAACATTCTGAAGTTGAGCCACCTTGGATTCCGCGGAGCCGCGCTGCGCGCGCATGAGGGCGCGCCCGCTGCCGTCATCAGCGCGGAAGAGCAGCTGCGTCGTGCCGTTCTCGCCTGCATGCTGTGGGAGAACGAGTTCTACGAAGACGGCGAGTCGATCGCCACGCGCATTTCGGCACTGGTGCCGCGCGTCGCCGCGGAGACAGTGGCCGCGCTTGCCGTGGAAGCCCGCGAACGGATGAAGCTGCGCCATGTGCCGTTGCTGCTGGTGCGCGAGATGGCTCGCTACGAGACGCATCGCGGACTGGTGGCGGCAACGCTGGCCCGCGTCATCCAGCGCGCCGATGAGTTGGCGGAGTTCCTCGCCATTTACTGGAAGGACGGCCGCCAGCCACTCTCCGCGCAGGTAAAGAAGGGGCTGGCCGCGGCCTTCACGCGCTTCGACTCCTACGCGCTCGCGAAGTACAACCGCGAGGGCGCGGTAAAGCTCCGCGACGTGCTCTTTCTCTCGCACGCCAAGCCGGTCAGCTCCGAGCAGGCGCTCGTGTGGCGTCAACTCATCGACGGCACGCTGCCTTCGCCCGAGACGTGGGAAGTTCGCCTCTCGCGCGGCGAGCAGAAGCGCGAGGTCTGGGAGTCGATGCTGCGCGAGAACTCGCTCGGTGCGCTGGCCCTGCTCCGCAACCTGCGTAACATGCAGGCTGCGGGCGTGGACGAGGCGCTCGTGCGTCATGCGCTCGAGCTGATCCGCGTGGAGCGCGTGCTGCCCTTCCGCTTCCTTGCCGCGGCGCGCTATGCGCCGCAGTGGGAGCCGGAGCTGGAACAGGCCATGTTCGCAAGCGTCATCGGACAGGCGCCGTTCGCGGGCCGCACCGTGCTGCTGGTCGACGTCTCCGGCAGCATGGGTGCACGGCTCTCCAGCCGTTCGGAGATGCTGCGCATGGATGCGGCTGCAGGTCTCGCGGTACTGCTGCGCGAAGTCTCCGCAAAGGTGAGCGTCTATACCTTTTCGGACGCGCTCAAGGCCGTGTCTCCGCGCCGCGGCTTCGCACTGCGGGATGCCATCGTGCACTCGCAGCCGCACGGCGGTACGCAGCTCGGACGCGCACTGGGCGAGTTGCGCGAATCGTACGACCGCCTCGTCATCATCACTGACGAGCAGTCGCACGACCGCGTGCCCGCGCCGCGCGGACGCGGCTACGTGATCAATGTGGCCTCTGCCCGCAACGGCGTCGGCTACGGAGTCTGGACGCACATCGACGGCTGGAGCGAAGCCGTTGTCGACTACATCCGCGCTACTGATGCCGGCAGCGCCTAAAACAACGCGAGGGGAGCAGCTCAGGCCGTTCCCCTCGCGTTTTCCTCGCACATTCATCGTTCTCCGGTGACTCCTTTTACGATTTCTTCAGATATTCCTTTTGCGCTCAGCCGCCGCTGGGCTATGGTGAGGGGGAAAGGCCGGGGCGCATGATCGCATGGCATCCGGCACAGTCCCCTCCAGGGCAGAGGTAGGCGTGGTGAAGAAAATCGGCGTTCTGTTCGGCATGGAAAACACCTTTCCCGGTGCGCTGGTCGAGCGCATCAATTCCATGAACCTTGACGGCATCTCCGCCGAGTTTGTCGAAACCGGCGCGGTCCGCCTCGACGTTCCGCCCAGGTATGCGGTCATTGTCGATCGCATCTCGCACGATATCCCCTTCTACCGGGCCTTCCTCAAGCACGCCGCGCTGCATGGCACCGCCATCATCAACAACCCCTTCTGGTGGTCGGCCGACGACAAGTTCTTCAACT